>JACQYS010000022.1:0-300000 GCA_016208105.1 Desulfovibrio sp. | reverse complement strand
CGCTTCTCAAGGACATCTCCCTGTTGCTGCTGGTGTGCGCCGCCCCTGAAAGATTGAAGGAAACCGCCCATGGACCGGTGATCATCGCCTACATGCCCGGTCAGATCGAAGAAGAGCGTGGAATATGGCGGACAGACCACTGCCAGCTCACCACGCAGCTCCTGGAGGATTGGCACATCCCCCTGCCCAGTCCGGATTGCGTGGACAGCCACCATGATTTCGAAGGTTTGGACAGCCATCCACCTCTTACCCAATGCATCATACTGGCCACACGCTGGTCCGAGATGGAATTGAATTCCCCGGAGAACCCAACTGCCGTCATCCATTTCCGGGGCATGCTCCAGCATCGGCTGGGCATGAACAAGCAGGAGGTGGAGGAACTCGTCTGCCGGTGCACCCAGCGGTTCCAATCCGTGCTTTCCACCCTGGGCATCGCGGAGTCCGAGCCAAACGAACGCTATTACCAGCACACGCTCAAACTCATGCAGGAATACCATTTCCTCGCCTCCGAAATAACCCACGCCGATGGCGGCAAGGAGGAAGTGGCCAAGATCATCGGCCGGCACCTGCGCTGGGAATGGGGCCTCGACAACTGGGAGCTGGCCCTTGGCATCCCTGAATACGGCGACTGGGACCTCTTCTCATCAAACGAAACCGCAGGGATCACCCGGATCAAAGTCGAACAAGGTCCGGAGGCCTTGCCCTGGAGCGCTTCAAAAAAAGCGAGCATCCCTCTCAGCGCTGATGGCCGCTTCTACGGGGAGCTGAGATTTCCGGGCAAGGCCGTCGCCCCTGAAATGGCCAAGCAGATACACCTGTACATGCTCTTTGTGAGCAAGTGCTACGCGAACTTCGCCATCCGCCAGACCGTCCTGGAGCTCAAGGCCCACACGCTGGATCAGCTTCCCGTGGGCGTGGCCCGTCTCTCGCCCAAGGGCGCCATCATGGAAATCAACGACCGCTTACGGACTTTCCTTTCCATCCAGAAGGACTGTCACGGCATGGACCTCTGGACCGCGCTCGGCGAAGGGCGGGATTTTTCACGCGATTCGCAGTGGGACAGCTTTATTTCGGACGACTCCATCACATCCCTGCGTAAGATCTTCTGCCTCTGGAAAGAAGAGCACCATGACTCGGACGCCTGCGTCTACCTGGCCGCCGAGAAGCGCGAGTGGCAGGGGCGCGCCGAGATACTCATGTTTCTCGAGGACGTCACCCTTGTATCGGGATGGGAATTCAAAACCCTCAAGCAAGGGGAATTCCTGGAAAAACTCATCAAATCCATGCGCGACGCGGTTTTCACCATCGACACGCTGGGGCGCATTCTTTTCGCTTCGCCAAGGATTTCACAGCTGCTTGAAAAGAATCTCTTCCAGATCGCCAAACCCGTAGCCAGCTACCAGGGCACATGGGGGCCGGAGTTGCTGGCCGGAGCCCCCTCCCCCGTGGAAGCGATGATCGCCACGGGTGAAGATTCTGTGCACACACTGGAACTGGTGTTTTCTCCCCTGCCCAAACCGCCCAAAGGCCAGAAACAATGGTTGGTGGTGGGGCGCGACATCACCGTGGTCCGCCGTCTGGAGGACAAACTCAAGCGCCTGGCCCTTTTCGACGGGCTTACCGGCCTCTTGAACCACTACCAGTTCCACGTCGTCCTGGACCGGGAGGCACAGCGCTCCAAACGCACAGGCCGCCATATGGGACTCATGTTTTTTGACCTGGACAACTTCAAGGCCATCAACGACACCCAGGGGCATCAGGCCGGGGACAGCGTGCTAAAAACCGTTTCCAAGCTGCTCAAAGCCAAACTCCGCCAGGGCATGGACTACCCGTGCCGGTACGGTGGGGACGAATTCGCCGTTGTGGTCACGGAGATCGACACTGCCCAGCTGGAGCATTTGGCCACGCGCCTGAGCCGGGCCGTGGCCGAACATTTCAAGGGTTCCATCGGGATGAGCATCGGGCTGGCCATTCTTGGCGAGGACGAGTCGTCGTCCTCCCTGCTCAGGCGCGCGGACAAGGCTTCCTATGTAGCCAAGGCCCAGGGTGGAAGCCGAATCCTTTGGGCGCAGGAGGAACAAGCGTGAACCCATCGCCAGGTTTGTCCGGGTAAGACGCTTCTCCCCAATATAGGACTCTCTCGCTCAGGCGGCATCAAACACTGGGAATCCCTGCGTATGGATCGGTCATGCATTTCATAGAACATGGTTCCTCGCCGCAACGCCATCTCCCCGGATGGATGCGCAACGTGTTCACCGCTCTCGCAGCCGTTTTTCTCCTTCCTGCCACCGCCCTCTCCCACCCCCTGCCTCAGGAGATGGTCATCGTCAGCAGCATCTTCCCCCCCTACTCCAGCGGTGGTGAAAACGAAAAAGCCGAAGGCATCTACATTGCTATTATGGAAGAGCTTTTGAAGCCCCTAGGCGCGGTTCCCAAATTCCACATCTTACCTTTCAAACGTGCCTTGGCTCTCTTGTCCGACGGCCAAGCCGATGCGATGGTTGGTCTCTTCCGCACACCGGAACGGGAAGACTACCTGCATTTCCTGGAGCCGCCGTATCGCACCAATTCCTGCAAAGCATTCTTCGTGGCCAAGGGCCGGGGAGGCGATGTCAAAACCTATCAGGACCTCTCCAAGCTCCAGGGAATTGGAATCGTTTCAGGATACAAGTACTTCTCTCCGTTTGAAGAAGACACCACCCTGAAAAAGGACGAGTCTCCAAACAGCCTTACGACGTTGCAGAAACTGGTCAACGGCAGGTTCGATGCAGCACTGCTTCATGAAGATATCGGTGACTACCTTATCGCCAACTTCAATCTTCAGGACAAAGTCGAGAAAGCGGAGTTCAAGCACTCCGAGGTTGCGCCAGCCTACATCTGCCTCTCAAAGAAATCCCCCTGGATTGCTCGTGAGAAGGAACTCTCCGACAGGATAAAGCAGATGGTCAACAGCGGCAGAATGGAAAACATTCGGCAGGACTATCTGAAACAACTGCCCGTTGGAAAGTGATCATGGACATCTGCTGATAATATCTATATTTACAAGTCTACACAACAGGGATTCGATTCCTCCTGGAATGCAGGTAACTCCAGGATGATGAAGGTCCCTTCCCAGAAGAACAACAAAACCTGTGTCCGTTTCGTTTCTCGACAACCGGAGCTGATACATTCGTGTCCACGTACTCTTCGAAATACTTCCCCGTACGCAAGCACCGCATTCCGGATTCTGTTCTGGCCCTCTTGTTTTCTCTCGTGGCCGTCCTGGCCATGCCCACACAGGCGGTTTCCCAGGAATCTCTTCGCGAGATGGTCGTCGTCAGCTCGACGTTTCCTCCGTATTGCATAGGGGGTGAAAACGATAAGCCCGATGGTATCTACATAAAGATTATGGAAGAGATTCTTCGGCCATTAGGCGCTGTTCCCAGATTCCACATCGTGCCTTTCAAACGCGCCCTGGCCCTGTTGGCCGACGGCCAGGCCGACGCCATGATCGGCCTTTTTCGCTCTCCCGAGCGGGAGAAATACTACCATTTCCTGAACCCGCCCTACAATACGAAGTCCTTCAAGGCCTTCTACGTGGCCAAAGGCAGGGGAGCGGAGATCAAAACTTACCAGGACCTTTACAAGCTTCAGGCCATCGGCGTGGGTGCGGGAGCCAAATTTTTCTCGCCCTTTGATGAAGACACCAAATTAAAAAAGGATGAAGCGCCAAACGGACTGATCGGACTGAAAAAACTCGTCAGCGGCCGCTTGGACGCGGTGCTGCTCACTGAGGATTCCGGTGACTACCTCATTGCCAACTTCAATCTTCATGACAAGGTCGAAAAGGCCCACTTCAAGCACTCCGATGTTGCACCCGCCTACGTCTGCCTGTCCAAGAAATCGCCCTGGGTGGCTCGCGACAAAGAACTCTCCGAGCAAATAGCGCGGATGGTCAAAAGCGGACGGATGGAAGAAATCCGTCTGGAGTACTTAAAGCAGCTGCCCGCCGCAAAGAGACCGTAGACATCAGAGGGCCAACTCTTTACCTAGAAGCCTTCCGCCTGTACTGATCCTGCTCTTTGTCCAAACACCGGACATCCCCTGGACCAGCACACGCGCGAACGGCTTTTACAGTATCAGGACCGGCCTTCACCCGTTCATCTCCCCGGCCGGGACTGATCAGCGCGTACCATTTGAATAACTAAACAAGAGAGAATGAGTCATGCTCTTTCGCGTGGAAGTAGCTCCCAAGCCCCACGTTCCGGATGTGCCCGGCCGCCGCGCGGCAATGCGCATAACCCATGAGCTGGGCGTGCCCGTGGACGACGCCTCCGTGGTCAAGACCTACACAATCGCAGGCCTTGCTGAGAAGGACCTGGACAAGATCCTGGACGCGGCCGCGCTGCACGACCCCGTTTCCCACATCGCTTCCCTGACCCCTTTGGCCAGGGACTTCGACTGGATCGTCGAAGTGGGACTGCGCCCGGGCGTGACCGACAACGAAGGCCGTACCGCCAAGGAAACCCTGGCCCTGGTGCTTGGCCTCACCAAGGAGCAGGCCAGGGAATTGGCGGTGTACACCTCCACCCAGTACGCCCTGAAGGGTGCGCTTGACCGCTCACAGGCCGAGCACATCGCCCGGGACCATCTGTGCAACGAGCTGATCCAGCGTTTCGAGATCAAATCCGGAACGGACTGGGCCAAGGAACCTGGCTTTAGCGCCAAGGCGGCCCAGGTGACGGGTATGTCCTCGGACGAAGTGCTCGAAGTGAATCTTTCCGCCATGAGCGACGAGGAACTGACCGCGTTTTCGCGCGACAACGTGCTGGCTCTTTCGCTCGAAGAGATGCGCGTCATCCGCGACCACTACGCGAACCCGGCAGTCGCCTCCGCCCGGGCGTCCGCAGGGCTTGGCAAGCACCCCACCGACGCGGAACTGGAAGTGCTGGCCCAGACCTGGTCCGAGCACTGCAAGCACAAGATCTTCTCCGCCGACATAGACTACCTGAACACGGAGACCGGCCACCGCCACGCCATTTCCAGCCTGTACAAGACCTTCGTGCAGGGCTCCACGGCGAAAATCCGCGAGAACATGGGCGCTGGCGACATCTGCCTCTCCGTGTTCAAGGACAACGCCGGCGTGATCCGCTTCACCGACGAGAGCCACCTCTGCGTCAAGGTGGAGACCCACAACTCCCCGTCCGCCCTGGACCCCTACGGCGGAGCGCTCACAGGCATCGTGGGCGTCAACCGCGACCCCATGGGCACGGGCATGGGCGCGAACCTTCTGTGCAACACCGACGTGTTCTGCTTCGCCTCGCCCTTTTACGACAAACCGCTACCGCCCAGGCTTTTGCACCCCAGGCGGGTGATGGAAGGCGTGCGCGAAGGCGTGGAGCACGGCGGCAACAAATCCGGCATCCCCACAGTGAACGGTTCGGTGGTTTTCCACGAACGGTTCCTGGGCAAGCCCCTGGTGTTCTGCGGCACCATCGGCATCATGCCGGCAACGCTTAACGGCAAGCCCAGCTACCAGAAGAAGGCCCTGCCCGGGGACTACATCGTCATGACCGGCGGGCGTATCGGCAAGGACGGCATCCACGGGGCCACCTTCTCCTCAGAGGAGCTGCATGAGGGTTCCCCGGCCACGGCCGTGCAGATCGGCGACCCCATCACCCAGCGCAAGATGTATGATTTTCTCATGCGAGCCAGGGACCTTGGCCTCTACCACGCCATCACCGACAACGGGGCGGGCGGCCTGTCCTCTTCCGTAGGCGAGATGGCCAACGATTCCGGCGGCGCGGAGCTTGATCTGGCCAAGGCCCCGCTCAAGTACGACGGGCTCCGCCCGTGGGAGATCCTCTTGTCCGAAGCTCAGGAACGCATGACCGTGGCCGTCGGGCCGGACCAGATCGAACGGTTCATGGCCCTGGCCGCCGAGATGGACGTGGAGGCCACCGCGCTCGGGCGGTTCACGGACTCAGGGCAATTCAAGGTGAGCTTCGCGGGCAAGCCCGTGGCCCTTCTGGACATGGACTTCCTGCACGAGGGCACCCCCCGCATGGTCCTGGAGGCGGTGTGGGAGCGCCCGGCAATCAAGGCCACCCCCATTCCTGCCGTGGCCGACCAGGCCGGACTTCTCAAGCGCATGTTGGGCCGCCTGAACATTTGCAGCAAGGAATACATGATCCGCCAGTACGACCACGAGGTGAAGGGCGCCAGCGTGGTCAAGCCGCTGGTCGGCGCCCTGCGCGACGGTCCGGCCGATGCCGCGGTCATGCGCCCGGTGATTTCGCGCAAGGAGGCTCTGGTCGTCTCCCACGGCATCTGCCCCAAGTACTCCGACCTGGACGCCTACTGGATGATGGCCGGGGCCATCGACGAGGCCGTGCGCAACGCCGTGGCCACCGGAGGCGACCTGGAGCACATGGCCGGTGTGGACAACTTCTGCTGGTGCGATCCGGTCCAGTCGGAAAAGACGCCGGACGGCCGCTACAAGCTGGCCCAGCTGGTCCGCGCCAACCAGGCCCTGGCCCACTTCTGCCACGCCTACGGCGTTCCCTGCGTTTCAGGCAAGGACTCCATGAAGAACGACTACACCGGCGGCGGCGAAAAGATATCCATTCCGCCCACGGTTCTTTTCACCGTCCTTTCCGTGATCCCCGACGCCGCCGAGGCCATGACCTCCGACTTCAAGCAGGCCGGTGACGTGATCTACGTGCTTGGCATAACCCGGAAGGAACTGGGCGGATCTGAGCTCGCCGACGAACTCGGCATAAGCGACGACAACGTCCCCCAGGTGGACGCATTGTCCGCCATCAAGCGCTACGAGTGCATGCGCAAGGCGGCCAAGGGACGGATCGTGAATGCCTGCCACGACTGCTCCGACGGCGGCCTGGCCGTTGCCCTGGCCGAAATGTGCATCGGTGGACGTCTGGGAGCGGATGTGGACCTCTCCCGCGTGCCAACGAGTCCGGATTGCACTTCCGCAATGGAAATCCTCTACTCGGAAAGCCACTCCCGCTTCATCGTGGGTGTCCCTTCCGGTAATGTGGTCAGTTTCGAAAAGCTCTTCGCCGGGCAATGGATGGCCCCCATCGGCCGGGTAACGCCCGAATCCAGGCTTACCATCCGAAACTCGAAAGAGCTGGTCCTGGAGGAGGACGTGGAGAGCCTGGCCGAGGCCTTCAAGGCCACCCTCGACTGGTAGCCTTTTGAATCAGGGCGGCGGGGACCACCCCGCCGCCGCAACCGTCCCTCCCCCATTGCGGACATCCGATGGCGCTTGCTGGAAGATTTTCCCGGGTGAGAGACTCCTGGGCCCACTTCGCTCTTGACATCGCCCTGTCCGTGGATCGATATGTCGCAATAATGAACAGGGCTTGCCATGGAATTGTTCACCGGATGATTCAAAAGCCCATTCACAACGGCCGATAAACCGGGTATATCCCGATTCGCCCGGGTGCTCAGATCGCCCTGGCGATATGTCCGGACGCTTAGTCCTCTTTGCCGCTCAGGCAAGGCCCCCCGACACACGCGGGACCGGCGCTGAGGGCTAAAAGAAGGCGCAGCGCGTCCGCCACATCTTCATGGAGGCATCATGGACAAGTACGTCTGCAATGTCTGCGGCTATGTTTACGACCCAGCCGAGGGCGATTCCGAAAACGGAATCTCCCCGGGCACCTCTTTCGACAAGGTGCCGGACGACTGGACCTGCCCGGTCTGCGGCGCTCCAAAGAGCGAATTCACCAAGGAATAGCCCCCCTTTTTCAAAGGCCCGCCGGAACTGACGGCGGGCCTCTCCTTTTTTCCCACAGAGGTATTCGATGACCGCTTGCGAGATAAAAAAAGATATTTATTGGATTGGCGCCGTCGACTGGGACAGGCGCAACTTCCACGGCTACTCCCTGTCTCCCCAGGGTACAACCTATAACGCGTTTCTCATCAAGGACCAGAAGAACACCATAATAGACACCGTGGAAGACCGTTTCGCGGGCACTCTTCTGTGCAACGTCGCCCACGTGATGCCGCCTTCAGAGATCGACTACATCGTGGTCAACCACGTGGAACCCGACCACTCGGGCGCGCTGCCCGCGCTGGTAAAAGCCGCCAAGCCTGAGAAGATCATCTGCTCCGTCATGGGCGAAAAGGCCCTCAAGGAATACTACGACACCACGGACTGGCCGCTGCATGTGGTCAAAACCGGCGACAGCCTGTCCATCGGCAGCCGCACCCTGCGCTTCGTAGAGACCCGCATGCTGCACTGGCCAGACTCCATGATGACCTACGTGGAAGAGGACAAGCTCCTGATCTCTTCCGACGCCTTCGGCCAGAACTACGCCAGCTCCGCCCGCTTCGCCGACGAGGTGGACCAGGCCGAACTGGCCAGGCAGCTCTCACGCTACTACGCCAACATCGTGCTGCCCTTCTCCTCGGTGACGCTCAAACTCCTGGATGAGTTCGGCAAGCTGGGCTGGCCGGTGGACATGATCGCCCCGGACCACGGGCTCATATGGCGCGGCGAGGGCGTGGCCCGCGTGCTTGAGGACTACCGCCGCTTCGCCCTGCAAAAACCCGTCAACCGCGCCGTGGTGTTTTACGACACCATGTGGCGCTCCACCGAGAAAATGGCCCATGCCATAGCCGAGGGGCTTTTTGAGGCCGGTACTCCCGTGCGGGTGATGTCGCTCAAGTCCGACCATCATTCCGACGTGATGGCCGAGGTGTTCGAGTCCGGAGCGGTGCTCGTGGGCTCAGCCACCCACAACAACGGCGTCCTGCCCCTGGTTTCGGGTATGCTCACCTACATGAAGGGGCTTAAGCCCCAGAACAAGGTCGCCGCAGCCTTCGGCTCCTACGGATGGAGCGGAGAGGCGCTCAAGCACGTCACTGAACTCTTGACCGCCATGCATTTCGAGGTGGTGGAAGGCGTGCGCGCCAAGAACAGGCCCACGCACGAACAACTCAAAGCCTGCGTTGAACTGGGACGGACCGTGGCCAAGGCCCTGCAGGCCAAAATCGCCGCATCCTAATTCTGCTCGTAGAAATCTAGAGGAGCGGCCCCGGCCGCTCCTTTTTCATTGCACAAGCCGCGTTGACCGGACGCGCGTTATTTGGTAATCAGTTAATTGTACAAACATGTTCTGTAAGTTCGAGCTGTTGCGAAACCGTAACGGATACGCGCTCCTTCGCATCTCAATACAATGACCTACACCCTTATTCAGGCGCTTCGCGGAATCTTGTGCGTGTGTGTGGTTTTCATGCACATCAAGATCTACCTCACCCACTACGGTTCACCATCTATATTCGAGTATACGCCCTATATTATTGGCGGAGTCCCCTGCGGATTTTTCGCCATCTCCGGGTATTTCATGGCTTTTTTGGTGGACCGCAACGCCCCCAACTTCCTGATCCAACGCCTGGTGCGCGTCTACCCCATGTACTTCGTGGTGGTGGCCATGGCGTTTGTCATGCGCGCGTTCACGTCTATCCCTCTCAACTTTGACGACATGCCCCAGGTGCTCTCTCTTCTGCCCTTCGGGATGGGCAAAAGCTACAAGCTGGGCATAGAATGGACCCTGGTCTACGAAATCTGGTACTATTTCATTTGCGCACTCTTCTGCCGTCCCAAATGGAACAGGCATTTCCCGGCCTTTCTGCTGGTTTGGCTCTTCGCCGTCATCATCCACGACACCGTGGCATTCTCCGCGCCCAAGCCCCTGCCGAACGTGTTCTCAATATGGCTCTCCATCTGGAACTACTCGTTCATCCTGGGCGCCCTCACCTTCTACTTCATTCAGCGCCGGCAGGAACCTGTGACCATGGCCTGGGCCGGACAGGTCATGTTCGCCTCGCTCTGCGTGATGAGCGTGCTCTACAGGCAGGCCTACAGCATACTGTACCTGCTCGGGATCATCTCCTGCCTGCTCATCTACTGGCTTATTCAGCTTGAGAGCCGCATCCGCTCGCCCAAACTCCTGGCCCAATTGGGCGACTACTCCTACGCCCTCTATCTTGTTCATTCCACCATCATCATCCTGGTGCTGGACCGCTGGAAGCCCATCACCGGGGAGCTTCCCGGGCTCGTGGCCGGGCTTATGGCACTCGTGCTCTGCCTTGGCGCGTTCTGGTTTCTCGGCCAGCTCGACGTGGCCCTGCACAAGCGGTGCAAGGGCTTTGTGAACAAGCATATGGCAGGCGGCTTCATGGCCACCTGGCGGCGCACCTTCCCCTGGCCAGTGGCCGCCCCCGCCTCGGCCGATCGCGAAAAGCACTAAGTTTTTTCCCTCGTTGCTCATTTTTTTATCTGACCGTGTTGACAGCTTCGGCGTGTCCACATATAGGACAAATCAGCTCTTAATTATCCCTGTTGTAGGTAGCCATGAGACTGACCCGCGCCGCTGAATACGCCATCCGCTGTGTGCTCTACCTGGCCAAACATCCGTTCGGCCAGACTGTGAGCCGCCGCGAAGTGGCCCAGACCATGGACATACCCATGGCTTTTTTGGGCAAGATAGCCCAGGGGCTGGCCAAATCCGGTGTTCTGGTTGTGCGGCAAGGGGCTCATGGCGGCTACGAATTGGCGCTTCCCCCTAGCCAAATTTCTCTGCTAATGGTGGTGGAAGCTATCGATGGTGAAATTTTGGTCAACGAGTGCCTTTCCCGCCCCCAGGACTGCGGCCGAAGCTCCTTCTGCGCGGTCCACAAGGTGTGGGAAAAAGCCCGGGACCAGTTCAGGGAGACACTTAACTCCGCGAGCTTCGAAGAGCTCGCCCGGGCGGACGTCTGCCCGGAACGCGCCGCTCTTAAGCGGCGAGTTCCGGCGGCCCGTCTGCCTTAACCTCTAACTGGCCAGGCACAGGAGAGAAGGCGCATGGACACCTTGATGCTTTCCCGTTTGCAATTTGCCGCAGCCACCTTCTTCCACTTCATCTTCGTTCCGCTGACCCTTGGGCTCTCCATCATCGTGGCCCTCATGGAGACCAAATACGTCCGCAGCGGAGATGAAATCTACAAGAGGATGGCGAAATTCTGGGGCAAACTTTTTCTCATCAACTTCGCGCTCGGCATCGTCACGGGCATAACCTTGGAATTCCAGTTCGGCACCAACTGGTCGCGCTACTCGGCCTATGTGGGCGACATCTTCGGCCCGCTTCTGGCCATCGAAGCCTCCGTGGCCTTCTTTTTGGAGTCCACCATGGTCGGGGTGTGGGTCTTCGGCTGGGATAAACTCTCAAAGAAAATGCACGCCGCAGCCATCTGGATGGTGGCCATCGCCGGGAACCTTTCCGCCCTGTGGATCATCATCGCCAACGGCTTCATGCAGAACCCGCTGGGATACGTGATGCGAAACGGCAGGGCCGAACTGGACGACTTCTGGGCGCTTATCACCAACCCCTACGCCTGGGGCGAGTTCGCCCACGTGCTCACGGCTGCGGCCATGCTGTCGGGCTTTTTCGTGATGGGCGTTTCCGCCTGGCACCTGCTGCGCAAGAACGAAGTGGATTTCTTCACCCGTTCCTTCAAGTACGGCGCCGTGTTCGGCCTTATCTTCTCCGTGGCCGTGGCCCTGGCCGGCCATGCCCAGGGCAACCTGGTGGCCAAGCTCCAGCCCGCGAAGCTCGCGGCCCTGGAAGCGCAGTGGAAGACCGAAAAGCGCGCCCCCATCCACCTCCTGCTCATACCAGACGAAGCCAATCAGAAAAACGCGGTTGAAGCCCTGCCAATTCCGGGCGGACTTTCCTTCATCGCCTACAACGACATCAACGCGGAGGTGAAGGGCCTGCTCGACTTCAAGCCCGAAGACCGGCCGCCCGTGACCATCACCTTCTGGGCCTTCCGCATCATGGTGGCGCTTGGCACCATCTTCCCGCTCCTGGCCATCTTCGGCTGGTTGAAGCTCAAGAGGCTGACGGAATACCCGCTGTACTTAAAGGCCATGATCTTAGCCATTCCGCTGCCGTACATCGCCATAGACTGCGGCTGGGCCGTGGCCGAAGTGGGACGCCAGCCCTGGATCGTGCATGGGCTCATGCGCACCAAGGACGCCGTGTCACCGGTGGACCCCTCCCAGGTGGCCATCTCGCTGGCGGCATTTATTATCGTGTACGCCTTCCTGGGCGCCATCGACATCTACCTTCTGGTGAAATACGCCAAGAAGGGCCCGGTCCACTAACACGGAGGGAACGGACATGGAACTCGGAACCATATGGTTTCTGCTGTGGGGCGTGTTATGGGCCGTCTACTTCGTGCTGGACGGCTTCGATCTGGGCGTGGGCATGCTCTCGCCCGTGATCGCCAAAAACGACACGGAAAAACGCATTCTTCTCAACTCGGTCGGCCCCTTCTGGGACGGCAACGAAGTCTGGCTCATCACCGCCGGCGGCGTGACCTTCGCCGCGTTTCCAGGAACATACGCGGTGATGTTCTCTGCCCTGTACTCGGCGCTCATGCTGCTTCTGTTCGCGCTCATCTTCCGGGGCATCTCCTTCGAGTTCCGCTCCAAGATGGAGTCGGAGGCCGGGCGTAAACTCTGGGACAACATCCACTTCCTGGGCAGCTTCCTCCCGGCGCTTCTCTTGGGCGTGGCCTTTGCCAACATCTTCAAGGGCATTCCCATCGCCAAGGACGGCATCTACCAGGGCACCCTGTTCACTCTGCTCAATCCTTACGGTTTGTGCGGCGGCGTGCTGTTCGTGTGCGCCTTCCTGATGCACGGGGCACTGTATCTCTCCTGCAAAACCGAAGGAGCGCTTCGCGACAGGGCCGTGAAGGTTGCGGAAAAGATCTGGCCCGCCCTGCTGCTGGTGGCGGTGCTGTTCCTCCTGTACTCCGCCGTGGCCACCACGCTCTTTAAGAACTACCTGGACAACCCGGTGCTGTTTATAATCGTGCTGCTGCCCGTGGGTGGGCTTCTCATGCAGCGGGTGTTCATCGGCCAGCGCCGCATGTTCGCCGCCTGGGTGGCCAGCGCCGTGACCATCGCCGGGGTGGCCTTGTTCGGGGTCATCGGGCTGTTCCCGGTGCTTCTGCCCTCAAGCATCGACCCGGCCTTCTCCATGACCATCGCCAACAGCTCATCCTCGCCGCTCACCCTGAAGATCATGCTCACGGTGGCCCTGACCTTCGTGCCCATCGTGATCCTGTATCAGGCCTGGGTGTACAAGACCTTCAACCACAAGGTGACCGAGAAGGACGTGGAGTACGACGAAGCGTACTAAAAAGAAGAACAACCTCGAGACAAAAGCCCTTGGAGCAGCCGCTCCAGGGGCTTTTTTTTGTGGACCATGCTTTACCTGACCGTGGCCCGGGTGTACTTTGCCTGGCAGAGTACAGGAGGCCCCCATGCCAACGCGCCTGCTTGTCCTTGCCCTGTTGGTCCTTGTCTGCCTGCCCGCCCCCACCTCGGCCGAACCCGTCCTGGTCATGGTGGATACGGCCAATCCCCCCTTCATGTTCCTTACGTCCGAGGGCAAAGCCTCGGGAATCTATCCGGCTATCATAACCGAAGCCTTTGAACGCATGAAACTCCCGGTAAAAGTGTCCGCCGTACCGTGGAAACGCGCCCTGGCCACCCTGGAAATCGGGGAGGCGGGCGTGGCCGGCATATACAAGACCGCTGAGCGCACAGAAAAATTCGACTTCAGCGAGGCCCTTTTTGTGGAAAAGGTGCAAGTGATCGTTCTTGCCAACAAATTGTTTCCGTTTTTGGGGATTCAATCCCTCAAAGGGAAACGTCTGGGCGTCTTGAGGGGATGGTCCTACGGTGATGAATTCGACAAGGCCAAGGCTGAAGGACTCTTTATCGTGGAGGAAGTGGAAAGCGATGCGCAGAACCTGGCCAAACTAAAAAATGACCGCCTGGACGCTGTCCTGGCAATCAAGGAGAGCGGGGAAGTCGGTATGTCCGGATTTGGATCAACCCGGGCGTTCATCGCATTGGAGCCTCCACTTACAGAAAAGCCGACCTATCTGGCTTTTTCCAAACAAGTGAACAAGTCCGAGCTTCTCGGGGCATTCAACGAAGCGTTGTCCTCCATGCGCCAGGACGGGACCTTGGACAAGATCGTCATGGCCATATCGTCTAGCCAGTAGCACTGAAGCGCACAACTCCCGCACGCACGTAAGCCTGTTATGAAACAACTCTCCATCATCCGCCGCGTCCTCTTCGCCTGCCAGGGAATCGTTCAAGCCTGGCGATATGAGGCGAGCTTCCGCACGCACTGCCTGGCAACCCTCTTCGTGGTCCTGGTCCTCATATGGAAACAGCCCGAGCCTCTCTGGTGGGCCATACTCCTTTTTACCTGCGCTGCCGTGCTTGCCGCCGAACTTCTCAACACGGCTCTTGAGCACACCCTTGACCACCTGAGCCCCCAAGAGCACCCAGCCGTTGGAATCGCCAAGGACTGCGCGGCAGGGGCTGTGCTTATCCTGAGCGTCGGGGCGCTGGCCGTGTTCATCGCCTTCCTGGCTGAAACGTGAAGAGGCGCGGAAAAAACCGCGCCTCCACACTGCTTATTATGATCCCGGCGTCCGCTAGGTCAGGCTGTTGGCGAATCCCTTGGCCGCGGTTCCGCCAGCTGAGGAGGACCCCCCAGAACCGCTCTGCAGCTTGGCCAGCTCATCGTTTAGCTGCATCAGCTCGTTCTGAAGGGCCTGGATCTGCTGTTGCTTTTCCTTCTCGGGCAGGTCTTCTTTCTGGAGTTTTTGAATCTGTTTCTCGATGTCCTTGATCTGCTGTTTGACCGATTCGATCTGGTTCTGGGTGCTGGTGGAATCGCTCGAAGAGGAAGCATCGGTCTTGGAAGAGGACGCGCTGGACTGGCTCGCCAGCTTTTTCGCTTCGTCCGATATGGTGATGGTGTCGCCCTGGCTCTTGGTGGAGCCGTCCTGCGACGTGTCCGCTCCGTAGGCATTGACGGTCTTCAGGGTGCCAATGCTGGTGGCCGACGCCGCGCCTATGGTCAAGGCCGCTGAGGAGATGCTCATGGTATCCCGCCTTGTTTGGAGAAAACTCTTTCTCCAATCGGGGTTTTCTTGAAAAAACTTTAGGCAAAATCTTTACCTGACTTTCAGCGTGTCATAAGATTTCCCAGACTCCCCTGAAAGGTTTGTGGCGCCCGTCTCTCACCCTGGACTCCGAATCTTACCGGGCTCACAGAAGGAGGCTCCATGGACACTAGCGACAGTCTCATCCTCTGGTTCGACCAGCTCACCATCGAAGACGTGCCTCTGGTTGGAGGGAAAAACGCCTCTCTTGGCGAAATGTACCGCGAGCTGGGGCAAAAGGGGGTGCGTGTCCCCAACGGATTCGCCGTGACCGCCGCGGCGTACCGACGCCTGCTCGGCCACAACAACGCGGCCCAAAAAATCAAGGACATCCTGGCGGACCTAAACACCAGCGACATGGAGAACCTTGCCCAGCGCGGCCGCAAGGTCCGGGCCCTCATACGCTCCCTGAGCTTCCCCGACGACCTGCGCCAAGCCATAGAGGCGGCCTACGCTGACCTGGAAAAACAGTACGGTGCCAATTGCGACGTGGCCGTGCGATCTTCGGCCACGGCGGAGGACCTGCCGGACGCGTCCTTCGCCGGGCAGCAGGAGACCTATCTCAACATCCACGGGGTGGAGGAGCTCATCGAAGCCTGCCAGCGGTGCTTCGCGTCGCTTTTCACCAACCGGGCCATCTCCTACCGGGTGGACAAGGGCTTCGACCATTTCGCCATCGCCCTGTCCATCGGCGTGCAGAAGATGGTCCGCTCCGACCTGGCCTGCTCGGGAGTGATGTTCTCCATAGACACCGAGTCCGGCTTCAAGGACGCCGTGTACATCACCGGCGCCTGGGGCCTGGGGGAGAACGTTGTGCAGGGCGCGGTGAGCCCGGACGAGTACTACGTGTTCAAGCCCACGCTGGCCCAGGGGTTCAAGCCCATCATCATGAAGAAAGCCGGCGAGAAGGCCATTAAGATGGTCTACACCGACGACGCCAAATCCCCCACCAAGAACGTGGACGTGCCCATTGCCGACAGACGCAGGCTGGTGGTTTCCGACCCGGAGATACTGGAACTGGCCCGCATGGCAGTGACCATCGAGGGCCACTATTCGGCCAAGGCCGGCGCCCACAAGCCCATGGACATAGAATGGGCCAAGGACGGCCTGACCGGGGAGCTCTTCATCGTGCAGGCCAGGCCTGAGACCGTGCATTCCCAGAAGGACGCCAACATCCTGCGAAAGTTCGTGCTGAAGCAAACCGGCGAAGTGGTGGCCAAGGGCAAGGCCGTGGGCGAGATGATCGGAAGCGGCTTGGCCCACGTGATAAAAGAGGCGGCCAACATCAAAGAGTTCCAGAAAGGCCAGGTTCTGGTCACGGACATGACCGACCCGGACTGGGAGCCCATCATGAAGATCGCCTCGGCCATCGTCACCAACCGGGGCGGCCGCACCTGCCACGCGGCCATCGTGTCCCGGGAGCTCGGCATCCCCTGCGTGGTGGGCACGGGAAGCGGTACGGAGAAGATCGCGGCCGGTGAACCTGTAACCGTGGATTGTTCCCTGGGCTCTGATGGCCTTGTCTACAAGGGACTTCTGGATTTCGCAGTGGAGGAGCTCAACCTGGCCGAGATCCCGCGCCCCAAGACCAAGATCACCATGAACCTGGCCGCGCCGGAACAGGCCTTCGAAAAGAGCTTTATACCAAACGACGGGGTGGGCCTGGCCCGCGAGGAGTTCATCATAAACTCCTACATCCGCATCCACCCCCTTGCGTTGCTCAAGTTTTCAGAATTGAGCGATGTGGAAGTCAAGAAGACCATCTACGAGATGACCTCCACCTACGACGACAAGGCCCAGTTCTTCGTGGACAAGCTGGCCGAGGGCGTGGGCATGATAGCGGCGGCTTTTTATCCCAAACCGGTCATCGTTCGCCTCTCGGACTTCAAGACCAACGAGTACGCCAACCTTATTGGCGGGTCGCAGTTCGAGCCCCATGAGGAAAACCCCATGATCGGCTGGCGCGGGGCCAGCCGCTACTACGCGGACGCCTATAAGGAGGCCTTCGCCCTTGAATGCCGGGCCATATTGAAGATCCGAAACGACATGGGACTTACCAACCTGGAGGTCATGATCCCCTTCCCGCGCACCGTGGAGGAGGCCCGCAAGGTGGTGGACACCATGGCCGGGTACGGGCTTCGGCAGGGCGAGAACGGCCTGAAGGTCATCGGCATGTGCGAGATTCCGTCCAACGTCATCCTGGCCGAGGAATTCCTGGAGGTGTTCGACGGCTTCTCCATAGGCACCAACGACCTGACCCAGCTCATCCTCGGCGTGGACCGGGACTCGGAGCTGGTGGCCCACGTCTACGACGAGCGCAACCCGGCTGTTAAGAAGATGGTCAAGCAGGTGATCGAGGTGTGCAACGCCAAGGGCAAGTACATCGGCATCTGCGGCCAGGCGCCGTCGGACTACCCGGAATTCGCTGAGTTCATCGTGGAATGCGGCATCCAGAGCATGTCGCTCAATCCGGATACGGTCATAAAGACCACGCTGGCCGTGTCCGACCTGGAAAAGAGGCTGGGGAGATAACCGCACACGAGGGCCGGAACATCCCGGCCCTCTTTTTTGGATTGAGCGGCCAGGGGATGTTCCACATCCCGGAGTCCTGATTTCCATCCGAGCGCGGCACGGTTCCTTCTTGACGTCCGGGCTGGCGTCTTCCATTGCTTGCCTGGTTGCGAACACGTCTTCATACGGGTGGAGGGAATGGATCGATGGTTGTAGCGGTTGCGGTTTCCGGGGGCATGGACAGCCTGTTGGCCCTGGCCCTGGTGCGCGAAGCGGGTCACGAAGTGCTCGCCCTGCACGCGCATTTTCTTAAGCCAGACACGCGCCAACTCCGGCTGGCTGATGCATTGCGTGGCGTGTGCGAATCAATGGGGGTACCCCTTCACGCGGTGGACCTCTCGGAAGCTTTCAAAAGCCTTGTGATCGATCCTTTCGCGGCGGCCTATGCCAGCGGCATAACCACCCCCAACCCCTGTGCCCGGTGCAACCGCGACATGAAGTTCGGCCTGCTTTACGAGGAGGCCGCCCGCCTGGGCGCGGACCGCATTGCCACAGGCCACTATGCTCGCCTGCTCCCTGGCAACGCTACTCGACCTTCCTCCATGCCAGTCTCAGCACTTCGGAAAACGCCCAAGACACATGGTGCAACGGAGCTTCCGCCGGGACAGGGGTTGTATCGCGGAGCGGACCCGGGCAAAGACCAGAGCTATTTTTTGACCCTCACCCCCAGCCACGCCCTGGGCCGAGCCCTTTTCCCGCTGGGCGAGTGGCACAAGGCCTCAGTCCCCGCAGCCCTGGCGGAGCGCAACCTTGCTCCTCCACTGCCTTCGGAGAGCCAGGAGGTCTGCTTCATTCCCGGCGACGACTACCGGGCCTTTCTCGAAGCCCAGGGGATTCACCTTTCCGGCAGCGGCCCGGTGCGGCTGCCGGACGGCCGGGAGATAGGCCGTCATAACGGACTGTGGCGCCATACCATCGGCCAGCGCAAGGGCCTGGGCATCCCCTGGAGCGAGCCCTTGTACGTGCTGGACAAGCACCAAGGCGACAACGCCCTGATCGTCGGCCCCAAATCAGGGCTCGAATCTCGCGGCTGCCATGCCACAGACGTTAATTATCTTGTTGATCCGAACACGTGGCCAAGCCAGGTGCTGGCCCAGACCTGCTACAGGCAACGGCCCAGGCCTGCTCGTGTGGAAGTATCAGAAGAGGCCATGGCCATATCTTTCGAAGAGTCCGTGCCCAAACCCACTCCGGGCCAGGTTGCCGCCGTGTTTGATGAACACTGCAGGGCTCTGGCCGGTGGGATCATTGCTTGAACTTGCCTTCAACCTTGGGTATCCCACGAACGCACTTAAACCCAAGGCCGCTCCATTGAAATTTTCTTCGCCCGACCGTTCCGACCGCCTGATCGTAGTGGCCATCACCCTTACGGCGGCCTGGCTGCGTTTTCTGAACATTGGCCAGCCTTCTCTGTGGTGGGATGAGTTCATTACGGTTGGAGCGTCGCTCAAGCCCTTGGCGGACATGCTGTCCGTACTTAAGAACATAGGTCCATCCGACATCGGCGTGGAACTGTTTCCTCCCCTGGTCCACATCATCACCCACGGGCTTACGCTTATCGGCAAAAACGATGTCCTCATGCGCCTTCCGGGCGTTCTGGCCGGAGTTGCCCTGGTGCCGATGGTCTATCTTTTGTGCCGCAGGCCGCTGGGCCGTTTGAGTGCTCTTTGCGCGGCCACGCTCATCACCCTCTCCGTCTACCACATCCACTACAGCAGGGAGGTGCGCCCCTACTCGCTCTTCATGCTGGAGAACGTTCTAGCACTGCACCTGCTCTACGAGGGGTTGACGCAAAACAGAAAACGGCTGCTGTGGGGATACGGGGCTGTTACTGCGGCCATGCTCTACACATCCTACATGGCCGCGACCCTGGTCTTTGCCCAGGCGGTTTTCGCGGTTATTCTCCTCGCCAGCCGTTTCAGAACTGGGGCCAGGAACGAAGCCCGTTCTCTGGGGATAATCCTTTGCCTCTCCCTGGCAGCCGCGGGTGTGGTCTACCTGCCCTGGGCCAGTGGACAGATCCATGTATTCAAGGCGTTGCACGACCCTGGTTTCAAGGCAAACTTCAGCTGGGATTTCGTCACCTCCTCGCTCAAGGAATTCGCGGCCTTTGCCTACAGGGGAGAATTCCCCACGGGCTGGACCTTCGCCGGGCTGGGCCTTGCAGGTTGCGCCGTTGCGATTGCGGGCAAGAGCAGGTGGTTCGTGCTGCTCATGGCCGTGTGGTCCCTGATGCCCGTGGTCGGGATTTTCCTGGCCAAGGCGCGTATGGAATTGTCCTCGCGCTATATTTTCACCTTCTTCCTGTTTTTCGGCATTTTCGCAGGGCACCTGTTGGCCACAGGGGCTGAACGCATTGCGGACAGGCTTTTCGGGAACAGACACCCGGTATTCATCGCCCGCCTGATAGCCGCGCTTTTTCTGTGCCTTGCTGTCTCCAGGCCCAACATGGAGTGCTTGAGCGAATACTATTCCCGGGAGACCTCGCACTACAAAGAGCTGGTGGGATATCTGGCGGAGAACAGAAACAACCAGGATTCCATACTCTTTTACAACCCCCGGAACTTGAAACTCATTCTCGGCTGGTACGGACCGGAACTGTTGCGACCGGCCAAGAATCTCCCACCCCAGGGTTACCACCGGGCGATGCTGCTTTCACCGGAATCCGTGAAAGGCCCCGAGAAATTCCCCTTGTCCATTTGGAGAACCCGCCTCGAAGACGTCGACGTGCTGGGCATGGGTATAGCCCGCACTCCGGTGCAACCCATGGCTCCCGACTGCGAAGGCCGCTTCGTGTATGCTGAGAACTATGCGGACTTCAAGATGATCGCGGACGCTTATTCGGCCCACAATCTTGTTCCCAGCCCCCTTTCAAGGACTCTCACCGCCCATGACGCCGGATCCTCGGGCTGGTGCGTCTACCGCTATCAGGCTCTCAAAGGGCAATCGATCAGCCAGGCGAAACTCACTGTTGAATTATCCACCCAGCTTCTCTCCTCCATTTCCAACGATTCTCAAGTCGTTATCTCCATTGCTCCCTCTGGTAAGGCCCAGGCCCCCATTGCCACGATCAACCTGGACAGTTTCAAACAAGCAGACGGCTCTTTCGTCCCAGCCAATCACGAGATGAAGCGCTTCATCACCGTAAGCGCGGACCTTACCCAAAATCTTGCCGGCGCCGAGTCCTTCGATTTGCGGTTCGACTACGCTGACTGCACACGTTCCATGCCCATCGAAATAGGCTCGTTCCGCCTGGAAGCCTCACTGGCGGGCCAACCGGTTTCTCCAAGCACACGGCCAGAGATGCTCCTCGACCAGCTTCCTGTGGCGCCATGGGTTCCCGATCAGGATGTGGTGCTTTCAGACTCGGTCCACGCCTTCAGCCTGGACGGAAGGACCACCGGGCCGGGCATTGGATCTCCAGCCGATCTGAAGGCCTACCTGAGCAACCATCCCGGCGACAAACCCGTACGGGTGCTGACCCACCAGGACGACACCCCGGCAATCGCCCTCTACGACCCGGCTCTGGCAAATCCTTTCCTGCCTGTGGCCCAAGACGATGACCGATTTCTCTCAGCCTACCCGGCCGGAACAAGGCAGGTGCGTTCCTTCAAGCTCAGGGGAGAGCTGGACCGTCCGGTATTGCGGATTGGGTCTCTTGGCCTGCCTTTGCCCGTCACCTGTCCTGGCCCGGCGGAGTTGACTGTGAACCCCGGGGCACAGGCCGAGCTCGTTGTGTCCCCACTTTTCACAAAGCAAGACCTCCGGTTGGACTCCCTGGTTTCACAGGACAACATACGCCGCAACGACGACGAGGACTGCTTGAGCTGCGCCGAGGACAAACCGTGTTTCCTGACCTATGCCGTCAGTTCCTCCCTGCCGATAACCAAGATGCGGATTACGGCCTTTCCGCGCGTCTTGAGCGATTCGGCGGGACGCTTTGCCGTGGGCACCCAGGTTTCCACTGATGGAAAAAACTGGCGGGATGTAAACAGCTACAGCGGCTCAGGGTCGGGCCGCTGGGAAGGCTTGAAGATCCCCCAGTACACCTTGGTGTCCCTGGACAAACCGGCCAGGGAAATGCTTATCCGCTTCGTTCTCACCGGCCAGAAGGCCCAGCTCTGGTCCGCCCCGGATGCCCGCATGCGTTTTGAAATCCGCATGGACGCATCCAGGGTTCCGGTGCCGGTCATCGATTCCTGGCCGGTACGACTCTCCTTGAGCCACGCCACTCCCCTGGATGTGCTGCTGCTCGAGTCTCCCCAGCCCTTCCCCGACCGGCTCCGGAGAACACGCTGATGGCTCTTAGAAACGCCCTCATCGACCGCGACGGAACCATCATCGTGGAGAAGCACTACCTGCATGATCCGGAGCAGGTGGAGCTGGTGCCTGGAGCCATTGACGCTCTGGTCCGGCTCAAGCGTGCCGGGGTCCGCCTCTTCGTGGTCACCAACCAGTCCGGGATCGGACGTGGGATCTACGCCGAGAAGGATTTCCTGGCCGTGCAGGAACGCCTGGCCGCGTTGCTCGCTCCCCATGGGGTCACTTTCGACGGCGTTTGCTTCTGCCCGCACACTCCCGATGAGTGCTGCGCCTGCCGCAAGCCCCAGGCCGGCATGTGGGTGGAGCTTTGCGCCAAGCATGGTCTCAATCCCCTGGAAACCGTGATGATCGGCGACAACGCATCGGATGTGGCCTTCGGCATTACCTGCGGTCTGGCCGAGTCCATCCTGGTGCTCACCGGGCACGGGGCGCGCTTTGCCGGACAGCTCGGTATGCCGGAGTTAAAAGACGGATGGATGCGCATCGAAGCTCCGGCTCCTGGCCAACCCACCGTGCTGGCGCGCGACCTCGCGGCAGCTGCGGCGTTCGTACTGGGCGAGGCCTCCGGATGAGCGCGGCGCGGCGCTTCATGTCCGCCCTGGCTGGCCAGTGGGCGGCCACCCTCTACTGCGCCGTCCTCTCCACGCTTCTGTCCTTCGCTCTGGGGCGGTTTCTCGGCCCCGATGCCTTCGGCGTATACTCCTACATTCTGACCATGGTCTCGCTCTTCGCCATTTTTCAGGATGGCGGTTTTTCCACTCTCATCTTCCGCGAAGCCGCCCATCCGTCCGGTGATCTCGCCCTGGAAGCGCCCATTGCCCGGCTTGCCCTGGGGCACACGACGCTAGTCACCGCGGCCGGGCTCGTTCTGGTCTGGCTTCTCCCGCTAGACAACAAATCGGCGCTCTGTCTGGCCATTGCGTATTACGCCCTGTTCAGCGCCGGCAATTTTTTGTCCGCGGACCTCAAGGGCCACGGACTCTTCGAGCGTGAAGCGAAGTGGCGCATCCTCGTGCGCACCTTGACGGTCGCAGCTGTGGCCCTGGCCCTGGCGGCCCCGTTCACCGGTCCCGCGCTTCTTTTTTCCGGCTGGGTCGCAGGCATGGGCATCGCCCTGGCCCTGCCCATGGCTGCGAGCATCCGCTTAAAACCCAGCTTCAAGCTCAAACGAGACATCTACCGGAGCTGCGGGGCTTTTTTGCTCATCAGCGCCGCGACCACCATCTACTTCAAGTCCGACATCATCCTGCTCACCCAACTCACCGGGGATTCCGGCGAGGTAGGCCAATACGCCGCAGCCTACAGGCTCATCGAGGCCGCGGTTCTTTTCTGCACCCCGCTCACCCAGCTCTTTTTCCGCAAGTTGCGGATGAACATGCACCAGCCGGACGTGTTCAGGCGGGCCTTCCGCACCCAGCTCGCAATCATGTGCGCCCTGGCCGCGTTCGGAACCGCCCTGGCAATGTGGCTTGGCCCCATGGTCATCCGGCTGGCCTTCGGGGACAAGTTCGCCCCGGCCGAGAGCCTGTGCCTGTGGCTTCTGCCTTCCCTCCTGTTCATCCTGCCCAACGGCATCCTCACCCAGGCCCTCATCGCCATCGGCAAGGAAGGCTTTTACGCCCGGGTCACCATCGTTACGGCCATCGCAAACATCCTCTTCAATCTGGCGCTCATTCCCTGGCTTGGAGCCAAAGGGTCCGCCCTAGCAACAGTGGTTACCGAGGCATTGCTTGCCGCTGGCCTTGGGCTGGGCTATCTGAGAAAATCATGAACAGCGCGCCATTCACCTGCGAAGACCAGTTCCTGGCAGCCATATCGGCCCGATTTTCCAACCAGCACCCGCACATGCAGCTGGGCCGCGGCGACGACTGCGCTGTTCTGGCCTGCCCGGAATCCGTGGCCCTGACCACGGACCTCTTCGTGGAGGACGTGCATTTTCGCAAAAGCTACTTCTCCCCTCAGGACGTCGGATACAAAGCCCTGGCCGTGAACATAAGCGACATCGCGGGCATGGGCGCAGCTCCCCTGGGTTTCAGCCTTGGTCTGGCCGGACCGCCGGACACTCCCGCCGCCTACTGGGAAGCCGTTCTGGACAGCATGGCCGACCTGGCCAACTCTTTAGACATTGCGCTGGTGGGCGGCGACCTGAACGCCTGCGACAAGATCATTTTGTCAGTGACCATTTGGGGCAAGCCCGGCCCCTCCGGTCGCTTTCTGCAGCGCGGACAGGCCATGGCGGGCGATGTGCTCTTTGTGGTGGGCGATCTGGGCTTGGCGTCAGTGGGCCTTAACGTGCTGGAGGAATCAGGTCCTCAAGCCTCCCAAGCATGGCCCGAGGCCGTGGCCGCGCATCTACGGCCCGGGGTGAAGGTGCCGGAAGGCCTGGTCCTGGCCGGCAGGGCCAGGGTCCGGGGGCTCATGGACGTCTCCGACGGCCTGGCCAGGGACCTACCCCGCTTCTTGGGAAACGGTTTAGGGGCCAATCTGGAGATCGACCCCGACACCCTGCACCCGGAGGTTCTTACGCGCGCGAAGCAAACGGGCAGGGACCCGGCCGCACTGGCAGTCGCCGGAGGGGAAGACTACGCCCTGCTCGGAGCCTGCGCCCAGGCGGCCTTCCTGGAGATCTTCACCTGCGTGGCCGGGGTGTGGGCCGTGGGCACCGTGGTGGATAACGCCGGGGTGATCACTCTAAACGGCAAAGCCCTTGACGCCACTGGGTTCGACCACTTCGCGTAACCATGCTTCACCCTCCCGGACGTTCTAGGTGAACATATTGATGGCGCACGTTCCGGCCAGCTTCAGATACTGCTCCGCATTCATGATCTCCACGCCGTCGATCAGGTCCTTCTGGCCAAGCTTCATCATGTCCAGGGTCATGCGGCAGGCGATGAGCTTGACCCCCTCCAGCTGCGCGGTCTCCTGAAGCTCCGGAAGGTCCGGGATTCCCGCCTCGTCGATCTGCTTCTTCATCATCATGGTCGCCACCTGGGGCATGCCCGGGATGGCCCCCAGAAATCCCGGCGGATAGAACTTGAAGGACTCCAGCTTGCCTTTGCGCACGGCGTTTATGCCCATGAAGGTATGGAACACGAAGGCTTCATGCCCCAGCCTGCGGGCGTTGATGGCCAGAATGAGCGCGGGGTAGGCTCCGTCCAGGGTTCCCCGGGAACAGATGAAGGCGTACCTCTGACTACCGGTTTCGGGTGCATCATTCTTCATACAACCTCCTTGGGTGCGGGCCGGATGGAAACGCCACCCGGCCCGCAGGACACTATTTGCCGTCGAGTTCCTTATACCACTCACTGTGGTGTTCCCGGGCCCAGGCACGGCTCACCTTGCCGTCCACCAGCACCCTCCACGTCCCCGGATTGGCGATGGTGCCCAGGTAGGCGTGGGCCAAAGCACAGGCCACCAGCAATACCGCTCCCAGGCCATGTATCGTCGAGAGGACCAGCGCCGTATTGGCCGAAAGGGCCTCCTTCCAGATGAGCGGGATGCCCGTTGCGGCCAGGATGAGCGTCAGAATAAGCGACAGCCAGAAGAACACCTTCTGCCCGGCGTTGAGCCTTCCGGCCGGGGCGTGCTCAGAGCTTTCCGTCCGGCCCAGGTAGCCGCCCCGCATGGCGAACCACTTGGTATCGTATGGTTTGAAGACCGCGTCCTTTACCCACAGGCTGAAGCTGTATAGCCCCATAGCCGTAAACACGAGCCCGGCACACCAATGCCAGATGGACGCTATCTTGTACGACCCGAACAGGGCCTTGGCCAGGGTGGCGTTGCTTGTAAAGAACACATAGCCGGTTACGGCCAGGACCACGAAGGCCACAAAGCGGATCAGGTGCGACCAGCGCTCGGCCAGGCCGAAGCGGACGATCTCCCCTGGCTCGTGGCGCATATCAAGCCCCTTGGGCCCCTGGCCGGTGTAGTGCAGGGTCAGCATAAACCCCAAAATAAGGATGACCCAGCTGCCGTAGGGGACAACCAGTGCCTGGTAGGCGTTGTTGACTCCAAGGGCGGTAGCGCTGATGCCAAGAAGCGCTGCATTGGTAGTGCGGACAGGCTTGCCGTCCTTGCCGAACATGTCCGTGACCATGCGCCCGGCCAAAACGTTGCCCGTATCCGAATGGCAGTCCCGGCAGCCGTTGGCGCCCAGGGCCAGCTTGGCCGGAGCGACGTTGTGGTTGATGTTGAAGCCTTCCACATGCCCCACCCAGGTGTCGTCCTTGCGGGTGACGACCGTGCCGTCCGGACCGAGGGTGTGGATCTCTCCGCCCTTGTGGTAGGCGGGCGCGATCTGGGTGAAGCGCTTGTTGCCCTCCAGGGTCTTGGTAAGCGCGAGGATCATGGTTTTGATATCCTCAGGCTTGTGCAGCTCGGGCTTGCCGGGAGCCTTCTGATCCTTGATCTGAGGAGAAGCGACTTCCCAGCCCTTCTTGAGTTCGCGCATGAACAGCGGATAATACTTGCCGTCCGCGTCCTTGTTGGTCCAGGTGACCACCAGCAGAGGATTGACCGGCGTTATCTGACCGCGTTTCACCAGCTGCATGCGCGGTTCCCACTTGAACTCCGCTCCCATGGCCTTGGCCCCGACCTTGGGATAGTTGACCATGGCCCCGGTGGTGACATCGAAGCCTTCGCCGCCGGCCCGGTTCAGGGCCGGGATGTGGCAGGCCTCGCAGGCCATCTTCTCCAGGTGGCTGGGGCGCACCCCGGCGTGCTCGGGACGGGGCGCGCCCATGTACCCGGTGGTGTGGCAGTCGGCGCACTTCTTCATGGTGTTGTCCAGGTCGTCGCGCACCGTGGACACGTTTTCCTGGCCCTTGGCGAAGTTGTGGTTGATATCGCCCGGGTGGCAGCTCACGCAGGACATGCCGCGCATGTTGTGCACATCGTGGTTGACCGGGTCGTTCCAGGAAAAGCCCCGTTTTTTCATGTCCGACATGCCGTGGCAGAACACGCAGTTCTCGCTGGGCGGATTGTCGGTCAGGTCCAAGGCCACTTTGCCGTCCTGGTTGAACAGGCGCAGATTGTAGGTGACGGACGGGGTTTGGCCCTCGTCAACGAATCCGGCCACCTGTCCGATGCCCGAAGCAGCGGTGGCGGACCAACGGAAGTTGAGCTTCTTCAGCTGCTTGTTGCGTTCCTTGAAGTTGTAACCGGGCAAATGGCAGATGAAGCAGTCGGCCTCCAGCACGCCGGTCTTGTCCCACTGGCTCTTGTGGTAGTCGCCGTCCAGGGAGGACGAGAGCGTGGGGTCGGCCTTGAGCCGGGCGTCGTAGCGCTGCCCGTCGCGGTCGAACTCCAGCCCGCCGCCGCCGGGATGGCACCCGCCGCAGCCTGGCACGCCAAGCATCTTGGGGTCCTTGGGGCCGTCGGCCGCGAAGGTGAAGGGGGTCATGTCGATCTGGTCGGCATTGTCGTTCTGCTTTTTCGCCAACTGGCGAAAGGAGGGGGGTCAGAACTTGCCCATCATTCCCGGCGAGAGCACCCAGGGCTTGTCCTTGCTGAAGCCGTCCTTCACGTTGTCCCAGCCCTGCTGGAAATGGTAGCCCTTGGTGATGGCCGCATAGTCATGGCACCCCTGGGCGCCGCAGGTCTGGCGGGTGGAGATGGGCAAGTCCTTGTTCTCGCCGGTTACGGGGTTTATCACCGCACCGTTCTCGGCGCGCAGAAAAAAGGGAGGGCAGGCTTTGGATTTTGCCTGCGCCGCCGTGACCGAAAAAACCACGATGAAAAGTGCCGCCAAGGCGCGAACAGCGACCATACGCCTACCTCCTGCTTGTGTGCGGATGACGTTTAAAAACCATGGCCAGTGCCGTTAGTCCGAGCGCCATGGCAGCGCCCAGGTGTGTCCAATCGATCAGCATGGTGGCTGTGGGGGAAAAGCTGACATCCGGAAGGTTCTTGAGCATACGGGGCACGCCAGTGGCGATAAGCGCCAGCAGAAGCGCCAGCCGCCCCTCGCCAATGGAAGAAGCTCCGGAAAGAACAATGCGGCGGGCAAGCCAGAAGAGCAGCGCCGCCGCTGCCAGATAGTGCAGACGATGGGTGAAGATGAAATCGGCTGTCCATCCAAGCCCCGGGATGTCCGCGATGTAATAACGTTTGAATATGGGCATCTGGGCGACCCCGGATACGGCCAGTACCGCCACCACCAGACGGTAGAGGGTGAGGCTAGGCATTGCGCTCCTCCTTCCTGGCAGCGGCATCGGAAACGGCCGGTTGGGGTGAGGAGGTGTTCATCAGTTTGCGTGTCCCTTTGAGAAAGGCCGAGGCGACTCCGGCCAGCGGGGCCAGCAGCACGGCCCAGGCCAGGGTGTTGGACCCGGCCATGACGTCTGCAACCCTGGCCAGATGCGGGCGCCCCGGGCCCTGCTGCTCAACCCTTTCCGAGGTATTAGCTCCGGTCTTGCCACTTTGCTTGCCTTCCATCAAGGCGGCGTTCAATTTTTCGAAGGAAACTGGTGAAAGGTAGATGGTATTTGTCCCCCCGTTCTCCTCCAGGCCGTAGAGAAAGCCGCCTGTGGCCTTGGCCAGGTCGCGCGCCTTGGCCACAATGACATCGCGCGGCCCCATCTCCTGCACCCCGTTCGGGCAGGCCCCGATACAGGCCGGGAGCTTTCCGTTTGCAACCCGGTCCGAGCAGCGGTCGCACTTGAACATCACGCCGTTTCCCCCCAGGGAGGGCGCCAGATCCAGATAGAGGCCGACCCCGGTCTGGCGCTGGGGTATTTCCCAGGGGCAGACGTCGCGGCATTTGGCCCCGCCCAGACAAATATCGGTGTTGATGGCCACTGTTCCGCTGCCCTGCCTGGCCGCCGCCCCCCAAGGGCAGAGGTTGGCGCAGGGCGGATTCTGGCAATGCATGCACCGCCTGGGGATGAATACTTCGCGACCCTCAGCCGTGGCGCTTTGAATGAAGAGCCAGTTGTAGGGGGTGAGCCGGTTGTCCACATGGCGATTGTCCGAGAAGTCCTCGGCCTTCACCCGGGACGGATACATCACCGGGAAGGGCTTCTTGGGCTCGGGATAGCGCGAGGCGTTCACATCGCGGCAGGCGTCCACGCAGGCGCCACAGCCTATACACTTGTTAAGGTCGAGGAGCGTGGCCATTTCCTGGCCGGTGTCCGGGAGAACGGCTGCGCGAGAGCGGGCTGGCATCAATGCCGCCGCTCCTCCCAGGCCGAGTGTTTTGAACAGGGTCCTGCGCGAGAACCTGGATTTCGTGTCTACAGAAGTGAGCATGCGGCAAGGAAAGCAGATTGCATGCCAAGGGATATCATGCTTAATTGATTACGTTTTCATAAAAGCTTGCGCCAGCGGCATTTACACATATATATACACATGGACAAAACGGACGAACATTCAAGGAAACAGCGCACGCCTCAAGGCGGAGACAGGCCATGGACATAAGCAAACATTGGCAGGAAATCTGCCATGCCATTCAGGAAGGCGTGTTCATCGTCAATCCCGACGGGCGAATCGTCATGGTCAACGAAGCCATGGCCCGGCTGACCGGATACACCCGGGAGGAACTGCTCGACCACTCCTGCGCGGTTCTGGGGTGCGACATTTGCGCCCGCCAGCGCCGGAACGTGAAAGGTGCCTGGTGCAAGCTTTTCGCCGAGAGAAAAAGCGAGGCCAAGCGCTGCCGCATCCGCCGGAAGGACGGCTCCTACCTCCCTGCTTTCAAGAACCAATCCCTTTTGCATGACAAGGACGGCAGCCTTCTCGGGGCCGTGGAAAGCGTGCTCGACTTGAGCGAGCTGGACCGGCTGGACCGCAAGGTGGAGGAGCTCTCAAAGCTCCTTGTCGAACCTGGAGCTTTCCACGGCATGATAGGGGCCTCTCCCCCCATGACGAAGCTGTACGACATCCTCGAAAAGGCCGCCAAGTCCGGCGCGCCGGTGCTCTTTCTGGGCGAATCCGGCACGGGCAAGGAACTTGCCGCCAAGGCGATACACGAATTGGGGGGACGCAAGAAAGGGCCGTTCGTTCAGCTCAACTGCGCGGCACTAAACGAGTCTCTTCTGGAAAGCGAACTCTTCGGGCACGCCAAAGGCGCGTTCACCGGCGCCTACCGGGAACGCCGGGGGCGCTTTGAAGAAGCCCACGGGGGGGACATCTTCCTGGATGAAATCGGCGATGCGCCGCTCTCCATCCAGGTGAAGCTTCTGCGGGTTCTCGAGACCAAGAGCATGGAACGGGTGGGGGAAAACAAATCCATTCCGGTTGACGTCCGGCTGATTACCGCGACGCACCAGGATCTTCGCACCCTCATTGCCCAGGGACGGTTCCGGGAGGATTTCTTCTTCAGGATAAACGTGATCCCCATTGAAATTCCGCCTCTCAGAGAGCGCATGGAGGATCTCCCTCTCCTGGCCGAGCACTTCCTCCACAAGATTTCGGCCACATCCGGGAGGGAGCCTGCCGTATTGACTCCCGAGACCATGCGCGCGCTCATGGTGTACCGCTGGCCAGGCAACGTCCGGGAGCTCAAAAGCGCCCTGGAATACGCCATGGTGCTCGCCGAGGGGAAACGAATCGAACCCGCCCATCTGCCTCCCGGGATCGGCGGGGAGCGGCCGAGCCTTCCAGCTTCGCAGCCGGCGAGCACGTTACCCGACCAGGAACGGGCCGCGCTAGTCGACGCCCTGCGCCAAAGTGGGGGCAATAAAAGCGAAGCGGCCAGGCTTCTTGGCGTCAGCAGGCTGACCGTGCTCAACAGGATGCGCAAACACGCTGTCAGCTGCGACCGCATCATCACATCGTGACCGAAGTTCTTCTCGAGCCTTGCCAAACCAATACAGGAATCGTATCTTGGCAATGAAACCGTATAAATCCGCATTATTCCAGAGGAAGCCGCCATGCCTGACCGTGAGAAATTCAAGGCCCAGATGGAAGAGCAACTCAGCCACTTCAAGACCAAAATCGATAAAACCAAGGCCAAGGCGGAAACCAGAGGCCAGGATTTCATCAACAAATACGAGGATGAGCTCACCAAGCTCGAATCGAAGTACGACCTGGCCCGCTACAAGCTTTCGTTGCTGCATAAGGGCAGCCAGTCCGCCTGGCATGAATTGAAGGAAGGGATCGAGAAGGCCATGCACGAACTCAAGGATGCCGTGGGGAAAGCCAAGGACAAATTCTAGGCAGGTGTGCCTGGACTCATCCGCCGTTCCCCAAAATACGCCAGCGGCCCGACACACCTGAGAGGAATGCCGGGCCGCAGAGAAAGAGACGTCAGGGCGACCACCCCGCAGTATTACTTCTTGCTCCCCCCCATCTCGATCATCAAGCCGTCCGCGCCCAGATTCAAGGCAAGGCCCTTGCTCTTGGCCTTGAGCTTCAGGACCACGCCGTGGGTATTCTCCAGCCAGAGCTTCCCCTTGCCGTCCACTGCCGCATAGCCGGCACGGGCCTGGAAATAACCGCCGGGAAAATCCTCAATCCTTTTCAGGTTGTAGACTTCGCCCACAGCCGTGATCTTGGAGACGCCAAACCCGCCGACACCGAGGCTCCCCAATTTGAAGGAATACTTGCGGCCGTTGAAGATGAGCGTTCCGCTGCCTCCGCTGGCACTCAGGATGAAACCGCCCTGGCCGAATTCCATGGTGACGTTCCCCGAGAGTTTCTCCTCCACGGGAAGGGCCTTGCCCGTGGGGTGATCCTGGGCGAAAGCGGCGTTCGGAAGCGCGAGAACAGCGCAGACTGCGGCAACAAGCAGAAGATTGAGGAAAAAACGTGCGGACATGGATCGGCTCCTGTTTTGTTTCGCGCCCGGTACGGGCTGACGTGTACGCCACATGTGCCACCAGGAAGGACTTTTCGCAAACAGGACGGACCATGCCCGAAAGGCGGGCATCCAAATGCAGGCCACGGGCGGATCGGCCCGGGGGGCTACTTTTTCAGGTTCCCCATCTGAACCAGAAGTCCCTCGCCCCCAACCGCCAGGGAAACCCCTTTGGTCTTGGAGCGCAGCTTCATGACCACACCTTTGGTGTTCTTAAGCCACAAAACCCCCTGGCCGTCTCCAGCGGCATAGTCCGCACCGCCCTGGACATATGCTCCGGCAAAGTCCTCAATCTTTTTCAGGTTGAAAACATCGCCCTCCGCGTCCACGGTGGTGAAGCCCACAAGACCTATGCCCATTCCGCCCAGCTTGAACTTGTGGGACTGGCCCTCAAAAGTCAGTTCGCCGTCCCCGCCGGTGGCGCTGATGAGAAGGGCCCCGCGCCCAACGCGCATGGTCACGTGCCCGGAAACGTCGCCCCGTGCCCCTTCCTGGGCCTGAACCGGGAAAACGGACGCGCACAGCCCGGCCAGGACAGTAAAGGCGCATACCGCGTACAAGAGTGTTCTTTTCTTCATGAAACCGACTCCTTGCGTGTTGTTCCTGCAATTCTCATCAGCTCGCCTCTGGAAACAGGAACCGCCCGATGATGAGGTTGGAGACCAGCATCCCCTGGCGGGTCAGGCGTAGGCTCCCGCTTTTGATTCTTATAAGGTCCTTCTGGCGAAGCGCCCCCAGGAGCTTGCCTTCCGTGGCCACAAGGTCGCGCCCGGTGAGGCGCTTGTATTCCGCGAGCCGCATTCCCTTGGACGTGCGCAGGGCGAGCATCAAAAGTTCCCTGGCCCGGATCTCCGGAGTAAGCTCCTGGGCGTTCTCGCCCCAGGCCTTGCGCTTGGCGAGCGCGGCGTACCCGGACACCGTTTTGGGGTTCTCCCAGCGTCTTCCCGCAACGGTGGACACGGCCGAAGGCCCAAGCCCCAGGTAGTCCAGGCCCTGCCAATACCCCTGGTTGTGAACCGAAGCGAAACCCATGCGGGCGAAGTTGCTGATCTCGTAGTGCAGATAGCCAGCTTCCTCCAGATATTCCCCGCCGTTCACGTACATCTTCGCGGCTTCGTCCTCGGGCGGAAGCGTTATGGCCCCGTCCGCCGCGATGGCGGCCAGGGGGGTGCCCTCTTCAAGGGTCAGGCCGTAGGCGGAGATGTGTTCCGGCCCCAGGCGGACAGCCGCCTTGAGGGTGTCCATCCAGGTTTTCAGGCGCTGCCCGGGCAGGCCCCAGATGAGGTCCACGGACAGATTGGCTATCCCCGCGGCCCGAAGCCGCTGCACCGCGGTCAGCACGTCCGCAACTCCGTGCGGGCGCCCAAGCATCACGAGATCCGTCTCGCTCATGGACTGCACGCCAAGCGACACCCGGTTCACGCCCCACTGGCGCCAGACGCGCATGAGGTCCATGTCCACGGCCGAGTCCGGGTTGGCCTCCAGAGTGAATTCAATGTCTTTGGGGATGGTGAAATTTCGCCTGAGGCTTTTGACCAGGCGCTCGAAGGCCCAGGAGGGCAACAGGCTCGGGGTGCCGCCCCCCAGATAGACCGTCTTGACGCAAGGCTTGCCCAGGAGCTTTCCGTAGTGGGCCGCCTCTGCGGCAAGCCCCTTCTCCCACACTTCCAGGGCATCCATGGACATGACCTCGGAAGAAAAGGCGCAGTAGCGACACTTGCTCACGCAAAAGGGGACATGGACGTACAGAAGCATTGAGCACTACCCGTTACCATGCCCGAAGGCATGGATACGGCCTGGGAAGCAAGAAAGCCCGCGCCATCGGACAGGCGGCGCTTAGCGCCCCAGGCGTTTGCGATACCGGTCGAACTCGGAAAAAATGCACCCGCAATAGGGCTGACGATAGAGTTCCCACTCTTTGGCGAGGCGTATCCCCTCTTCCCAGCCCGGGCGGAAGTCTTCGTACACGAATTCCACACCATGAACCCGGGCGGCCTCTTCGCCGGTCTCGCGGATGGCCTGATGGTCCTGGTATTTGCTGTAGAGAAGAGTGCTGGTGAAGCCGGAGCATCCAAGAGACCTGGCCTCACGCGCGGCCCGGTCCAGGCGCAGGCCGTAGCACGTGCGGCAGCGGTCCTTCTCCCTGAAGGCCGCCAGGCGCAAAAACAGGGACGGGTCATACTCCGAATCGGCGAAGGTTACCGGCACGCCCAGACGCTCTCCCACCTGGGCCAGGGCGTCCCTGCGGCGCAGGTACTCGGTCAGGGGGTGAATATTGGGATTGTAGTAGAACCCCAGAAAGTCCTCGCCCCTGGCTGCGAGAGCCTGGAACACGGTGATGGCGCAAGGCCCGCAGCAGGCGTGCACCAGAACGCGCCCAGCGCTCACGGGAACAACCCACGCGCCCCAGGGACAACGGCCAGGCGTTGGAGGCGCACCGGGTACTACTCCGGTACGATCTGAATGGTCTTCTGGTGCTGTTCTTCCATGGCCAGCAGGCGCTGGCGCTTCTGGTTGAGCAGGTAGAAGGCCAGTTCAGGGGAGACTCTGTGGGTCACGGTGTCGGCGCCTCCCGAACGGCGAAGCACCCGGTAGAGCTCGCGCAAGGAGTGCAGGGCCTGCCACTCCAGGTTTCTCCGGGTGCCGGAGCCCTGGCAGCACGGGCAGGTTTCCGTGCTCACGGACATGGCCGAGGAGCCCATGCGCTGGCGAACGATCTCCATGAGCCCGAACCGGGAGATCTTGCCTACGTCGTGGCGGGCCCGGTCGATCTTCATGGCCCCGTTCATGGCCTTTTCCACTTCGGCCACGTGCTTGCGGTCCTTCAGTTCAATGAAGTCGATGACCACCTGGCCGCCGATGTCGCGCAGGCGCAGCTGGTTGGCCACCTCCACGGCAGCCTCCAGGTTGGTCTTCAAGGCCATTTCCTTGAAATTCGTCTCTCCGCCGATCTTGCCGGAGTTCACGTCCACGGCGGTCAGGGCTTCGGTGTGGTCGATGACCAGGCGCCCGCCGGAGGGCAGGGTGACCTCGCGCCCGTGCAGCTGATCGATCTGCTTGCGCAGGCTGAAGCGGTCCCAGACGGAGTGGTCGATATCGGCGTGCAATTTCACCAGGCCTTGGCGGCGCGGGAAGACCAGGGAGGCCATCTCGGAAACGCGGTCAGCGGTTTCCTTGTCGTCCACCCACACCTCGGACACGTCGTCGGTGAGGTAGTCGCGTACGGCCCGGGCGGCCAGGTCCGGCTCCTGGTAGATCATGCTCGGGGTGGGCACGCTGGTGCCGCGCCCCCGCACTTCCTTCCACAGCCGCTTCAGGTAGCTGATGTCGCGCTCCAGGGCGGCCTTGGACTGGCCGATGGACGCCGTGCGAACGATCACTCCGATGCCTTCGTCCAGCTTGACCCCGGAAGCGATCTCCCTCAGGCGTTTGCGTTCCTCGTCGTCCTCCACCTTGCGGGAAATGCCCTTCTGCTCCCTGCCCGGAGTGAGCACGAAATAGCGGCCGGGAAGCGACAGGTAGCTGGTGACGAACGCACCCTTGCTTCCCGTGGGTTCCTTCACCACCTGGATGAGAATCTCCTGGCCCTTCTTGAGCACCTTCTGGATGGGCGGATACTTGCCCTTGCGCTCAGGGTTGGACTCACCCATGTAGTATTCCGGGTGCACCTCGTCTATCTGGAGAAAGCCGTTGCGCTCGGCCCCGTAGTTTATGAAGGCCGCCTGCAGGGAGGGGTCGACGTTGTGGATCTTGCCTTTGTAGATGTTGCCGCGCGTCTTTGCCTGGTGCGTCATCTCCACATAGTATTCCTGGAGCATGCCGTCTTCGGCCACCGCCACTTCGACTTCCTCTCCCGGAAGCACGGAAATGAACATCTTGCGCTTGCGCTTCTTTACCGCCATGAAAAATCTCCTTTCAAAACACCCGTGTGCGCCGATCAGATAGGGCGCTGTGAATCGTTTTTTCCCTCGCAAGCGAGGGCCGGGTGCTTAAGCTGGCGCGCCTGTCTGCCCGAGTCTTTTGCTCCGGCGTCTGGCACGCGTTAAAAATTCGAACATTCGACGAAAGCCCGCACGCTTGCCGCGCGCTACTTTGCTCCACGAAGATAGAACGTCTCCCCGCTAAGGCGAGTGGGCGTAACAAGGCCCCTCGCGGCGAAATCGTCCAGTAAATTCTGCACGGGGTGAACGTGTTCGCCCAAGGCCAAGGCAAGACCTTGCGCGGTCTGCGGACGCCTGGTGAGCGAATCGAGCACCCTGATGCTCAAGGCCTGTAGCCTCTCCTCACTCGGATTGTCCAGCGTGTGGCCGAAATGTCTGGATTTTTCCGCCTCGTCAGCTCCATTTTTTTCGCCCCGGCACAGAGCGCTGCGGAACCGTTCCAGGGTGGCGGGGGGAGCCGGCAGGGCCTGCGGATACGCCCCAGGCCGGGTCATGGTCACCACATCGACGCGGTCAGGGCTGAGCTCGTCCATGAAATTACGGAGGCGTTCCAGATTTTCGTCCGAGTCGTTCACGCCCGCCAGCACCAGGATCTCCAAAAAAATCTTTCCGGGATACAGCGTGCGAAATTCCAATAGCCCGCGCCGGATGTCCACCAGGGTCGATCCGGCAAAGGGCTTGTTCAAGGCCGCGAACTCCGATGGGACCAGGGTGTCCATGGAAGGCAGCACCACGTCAGCCAGGGCAAGCTCGGTGCGCACCTTTGGGTCGTTCACCAGGCTCGAATTGGTGAGCACGGCCACGGGCACGTCCGGGGCCAGCTCCCGCACGCCCTGGATGATGCGCCCCATGTCGCTGTTCAAGGTGGGCTCGCCCATCCCTCCCAAGGTGATCACTTCAAACGGCGGGTGCGGGTTGAACAGCCAGGAGGCCAGTTCCCCCAGCAGCTTGTCGGCGGGGACGTATGGTTTTCTGGTCTTGGTGAGGGCTCTGGTGGGGCCCACCTCGCAGTAGAGGCAGTCGAACGAGCAGATCTTGGCGCCCAGAAGGTCGAGCCCGAGCGATGCGCCCAGGCGCCCCGAGCGGACCGGCCCGAAGATCAGGCCATGGTCTTCAGCGGACATGGAAAGGCCTTTGCTTGACAGGTGGGGCCGGCAAGGCCAAGGTATCGCGCTTTACATCACGCATAAAAAAGGAATTGTTCCGGCATGATCCAAACCGGAGATTTGGTACTTCTCATAAGCCCCGAGGGCAAGCGCTATCTTCGCACCCTGAACCCGGACCACACCTTCCATACCCAGGAAGGCCTGCTCAAAATGGCGGACGTGGCCGAGGCCGAATACGGGGGAGTGGTACGCACCCACAAGGGCCTGGCATTTCGGGTAATGCGCCCCACCCTGTACGACTGCATCAAGGGTGTGCGCCGCTCAACCACCATCATGTATCCCAAGGAGATCGGCTACGTTCTCCTAAAGCTCGGAGCCGGGCCAGGCAGGCGCATCGTGGAGGCCGGCAGCGGCTCCGGCGGGCTGACCACGGCCCTGGCCTGGATGGCCGGCGACACCGGACGTGTCTACACCTGTGAAAAGCGTGCCGAATTCTCCGAGCTTGCCAAGGAGAACATCGCCCGCAACGGGCTTTCCAACCGGGTAAGCTTCTTTAACATTGATATCGCCGACGGCTTCCCGGAAGAGGCCCGGGGCGCGGACGCCCTGTTCCTGGACGTGCGCACCCCGTGGGAATACCTCTCCCAGGCCGCGGACATCGTCTGCCCGGGCGCGCCCATCGGCTTTCTGCTGCCCACGGCGAACCAGATCATCGAATTGCTTCACGCTTTGGAGACTTCCGATTTCGAGGATGTCGACGTGCTGGAGATCATGATCAGGCGCTACAAGACCGTGCCCGAGCGCCTTCGCCCCGAGGACCGCATGGTGGCCCACACCGGCTTTCTGGTCTTCGCCAGGCACAAGGGAATCAAGTACGACGAGGAGATTCCAGAGGACGTTCAGGAACCGGACGAACTCCAGGCCACGGACGAAATTCTGTCTGAATCAGACGGCGGATAAATACCCGCTCAGCAGATATTGCCCGGCATTCCTTCAACAAAGGCCCTGATCTCGTCGCGTACCCTGCGGTAGTGGTTCAGGGCCTCTTCTTCGGTCTTGGCGTCCCTGGCCAGGGCCGGGGGATCGTCGAATCCCACATGCATGCGTTTTGCCGTGCCCTTGAAAAAGGGGCAGGTTTCCGCCGCATGGCCGCACAGGGTTATCACGCAGTCGAACTCCACCTGGGGCAGGTCGTCCACTGTCTTCGAATACTGGGCCGAGATGTCCACTCCGGCCTCGGCCATCACCTTCACCGCATGCTCGTTCATGCCGTGCCGGACGACCCCGGCCGAAAAGACGTTGTACAGTTCTTCCTTGAGCTTTTTGGCCCACCCTTCCGCCATCTGGGAACGGCAGGAGTTTCCCGTACAGAGAAAAAGTATGTTTTTTTTCATCGCTGCATGCCCCTTAAAATGTAGTTTTGCCTTCGTGGAACGTTTTTCAATTGATACTCCGGAATCCGTGCAACGTGCGCGCCCAAGTCGCTCAAGCAAGCAATCACTTGACCCTGGGCCCAATGAAGCCCAAGAAAACCCGGGTGGATGAACACTTTGTAATACATCTTTGTTACAGATTGATTATAAAACAATATCGTATGGTTGTGGATAGATACAGAGCGCCATCCCCTTTCCGCGCTGGCAAGCTGGGCCATTGGGCCTTTGCAGGCCACGCCTAATCTGTTACCGCCGCGCAGGGCGATGCAATGGCTGCTTCATGCACGGCCCAGGTACGGAGTATCCCTGTTCATGGTGGACGCGGTAGAACAGATAGCGCGGATATGGCCCTCTTCCGGCAAGGTCGTCGTACTCACCGGTGCGGGCATTTCCGTGGCCAGCGGCATTCCGGACTTCCGCAGCCCCGGCGGGTTGTGGTCCAAATACGACCCCATGCGTGTGGCCACCGCGGACGCTTTGGACAACAACCCGGCCGCCGTGTGGGAATTTCTCCTGGACGCCGTGTGGGTCATGTCCCGGGCGGATCCCAATCCGGCCCACGTGGCGCTGGCAGAACTGGAGGGAGCCGGGTTGGCCCAGGCTATCGTCACGCAGAATATCGACGGGCTCCATCAGCGGGCTGGCTCCGTAAACGTTGTGGAGTTTCACGGGTCCATGGCCCGCTATCGCTGCAACGACTGCTCCACACCCCATGATGCAAAGAAGGCCGAGGAAGTGACCACCGCCACCGCCCCATGGCGATGCCAATGCGGCGGCGTGGTGCGCCCGGACATCGTTTTTTTCGGCGAACCCATTCCACTTGACGCCTTGAACAAAAGCGGTCAATTGGCCAGCGGCGCCGAGCTAACGCTCATCGTCGGCACCTCGTGCGAGGTGGCCCCGGCCAACTCGCTGCCCATGCTCACCAAGCAATACGGCGGCAAGGTGGCGGAAATCAATGTGATGCCAAGCCGCATGGCGCACCTGTGCGACGCCAAGGTTTCGGCCAAGGCCGAAGAGGCCCTGCCGGTGCTCGCGCGGCTTTTGTTGGAAAACGGCAATCTTATCCGAAGGTGACGACATGCTGGATACCCTGACGCCTCACGGCGGCATCCTGGAGATGCTTTTCAAGGCCACGCCCACCGTGAAGTTCGTGCTGGCCGTTCTGGTGGTCATGTCCATGGTCAGTTGGAGCATCATCTTCTTAAAGCTCTTCACGCTGAGCACTGCCCGCAAGAACGCCGCCCACGACTCGAAGCTCTTTCAGGAATCCGAGAACCTGAAGATGGCCATGCGGGCGGTGAGCCAGAACAAGAACTCCCCCTGCTACGCCGTGGGTCTGCAAGCCTTCGAGGAACTCATGCGCATGGAGGAGGCCGACCTGGACCCGGCAGAGAAGTCCCGGGTGGCCATGGACAACATCCGCCGCACCCTGCGCCAGGCGGTAGCCTCGGAACTGGGCATGCTCACCAAGTCGCTCTCGTTTCTGGCCACCTGCGCCAACGCCACCCCGTTCATCGGCCTGTTCGGCACGGTGTGGGGCATCATGAATTCCTTCCATTCCATCGGCCTGCAACAGTCAGCCGCCCTGGCAGCCGTTGCCCCGGGCATTTCCGAGGCCCTGGTGGCCACCGCCATCGGCCTTGGCGTGGCCATCCCCGCCACCCTGGGCTACAACTTCTTCCTGGGCTACATCCGCCACATAGAACGCGAACTCATCGGTTTTTCCGGAGCCTTCCTGAACCGCATCCAGCGCGAGGTGAGCTGGTCCCACAAGCAGCCCGCCCGCCCGGAACCGGGCAAGCCGGCTTCCCGCGTCCGGGAGGATTACTAGCATGGGCATGTCCACCGGCGGCGGAGACGGCTTTCTCTCCGAGATAAACGTCACGCCCTTCGTGGACGTCATGCTGGTGCTGCTCATCATCTTCATGGTCACGGCGCCCATGATGACCCAGGGCCTCGAGGTGGACCTGCCCCAGACCAAGACCGTCACCAGCCTGCCGCAGGATTCCGAGAACATGGTGCTGACCATTAAAAAAGACGGCTCCCTGCACCTGGACAAGTACCAGGTCGGCATCGACGAGCTCCCCTCCTACGTGAAGACCCACGTGGTGGACCAGAAGAAGATGCTCTTTTTGCGCGCCGACCGCGAGGTGGCCTACGGCATCGTGGTGCAGGTGATGGGAGTCCTCAAGGGCGCCGGCGTGGACAAGCTGGGCGTGGTGGCCGAGCCCGAGCCGGTAAAAGACGACAAGTCCCAGGGACGCGCCAAGAAATGACCGGCGACAGTTTGACCGGAGTCGTCCGCTAAACGCCATGCGCTATTTAAGCTGGCTCTTTTCCCTCTTTTTGCACCTGACCCTGGTGCTGGGCGGCATTCTGCTGTCCAACCTCGAGTCGCGCCGGATCCGCCTCGACGTGCCCGTGTACGAGGTCGAGCTGGTTGACCTGCGCATGCCCGGCCCGAACACCAAACCAGACGCGGCGCCCGGCTGGGAAGGACCAGGCCAGCCTGGTCAACAGAACATTCCGGAGCCTCCAGGCCCCAAGCCCGACCAGATCCCTGGCCCACAGGAAGCAAAGAAGGTTCCCGAACCGCCCAAGCCGGACCCGGCGGCCGAAGCAGCCAAAAAAGCGGCCGAGGAAGCGGCCAAGAAAGCCGCTGCCGACGAAGCCCAGAAGAAGGCCGTGGCCGAGGAAGCCGCCAAGAAGGCCGCCGCGGACAAGGCGGCTGCTGAAAAAGCCGCTGCCGACGCCGCCCGCATTGCGGCGGAAAAGGCGGCGCGGGAGAAGGCTGAAGCGGAAAAGGCGGCGAAGGACAAAGCCGCCAAGGACGCCGCGGACAAGGCAGCCAAGGAAAAAGCGGACAAGGAAGCTGCTGAAAAAGCGGCCAAGGACAAGGCCGCGAAAGAGGCTGCGGACAAGGCAGCCAAGGAAAAAGCAGCCAAGGATGCCGCCGACCGAGCCGCCAAGGAGCGCCAGGACGTGCTCAGCCAGGCTTTGAAGGACGCCAAGAAGTCGAGCCAGGGCAGCTCCAGCAGCTCCAACGCCGTTTCCCAGGAACTGGCCAAGCTGCGCCAGCAGGCCGGCCAGGGCGGCGGTGGCGGCGGAGGTGGCGGCGGCGGAGCCGGGGCCTCTGAGGCCGTGTACGGCGCCATCGTGGAAAAGCTCATCAAGCAGAACTGGCGCTTCCCGCAGTTCGCCAACTTGAAGCTCGTGTGCGTGGTTGAATTGCAAATCACGCGCGAAGGGCGTATCCAATCAACCCGTCTCGTACAGTCGTCGGGCCGGTCCGACTTCGACAACTCAGCGCTTCGGGCGGTGCAGGAGACGGAAAATCTGCCGCAGCCGCCGTCGCCTAGTCTTAGCCGGCTGGAATTGACCTTCAACTCACAGGAAAAACGCTAGTATGACGGTACTCCGCAGCGTCCTCTTCTGCGCGCTCGCCGCGCTCTGCTCCATGGCTCTGTCCGAAAACGCCACGGCCCAGGACACCCTGGCCCTGGAAATCCAGGGGCCTGGCCAGGCCAGGATGAACATCGTCCAATCCAAGCCTTTCGCTGACGGCAACATGCCCGCCGACGCGCAATATCTGAACGAGCTCATCCGCAAAAACCTGGCCTTCATGCCCTTCTTGAAGGTCATGAGCGACACCGACATCCTTGGCGGGGCCACACTGCCTGGCCCCAAGGCCGAGCAGATAGATTTCAAGCCCTTTTCCCTGGCCAAGGTCGACCTCTTGGTCACTTCCGTCTGGAAGCCGGGCAAGGGGCTTGGCGACGTGGAACTCCGGGCCTTCGAGGTCTATTCCCAGAAGCTTCTCTTGGGCAAAGTCTATTCGGGCGTTACCCGCGACCAGCTTCCCGAAGTGGCTGACCGCTTCTGCATGGAACTCATGGCCCTGCTCACAGGCCAGGGCACGATCTTCAAGGCCAAGCTGGCCTTCGTGAAGCCCTCCGGCAAGGGCAAGGACATCTGGACGGTGGGGGCCATGGGCCGCGACATGGCCCAGGTGACGCGCTACGGGGACCTGGGCATGGCCATATCGCCCGCCTGGTCCTGGGACGGCGGCCGCATCTGCTTCACCCTCATCGGGTCCACCTCGCACTACCTGGGCATCTCCAGCGGTGGCAAGGCCAGCGTCTACACCCTGCCCTCCTCAACGGTGATCAGCCCGCACTTCATGCCTAGCGGAACGGTCGCGGTGGCTTTAAGCATCCGCCAGAACACGGACATCTACACCCTGGACAGTTCGTTCAAGAACATCGCCTCCCCGCTGGTGACGGATTCGTCCATCGACGTGTCCCCCACCTTCGACCAGTCCGGCAATCTGATGGCCTTTGTCTCGGACCGCCTGGGCAACCCCAACGTGTTCATCAAGGACTTGTCGTCGGGCAGCGTGCGCCGCGCGTCCAAATCCGGCTACAACACCAATCCCTCCATGAGCCCGGACGGCAAGTACGTCGCCTATTCCAAGCAGGCCGGCGGAGGCCACCGCATCTTCGTGTATGAACTGGCCACGGACACGGAAAAGCAGGTCAGCTTCGGAGGCGGTTCGGACGAAAACCCGAGCTTCGCTCCGGACAGCTACTTCATCGCTTTTTCGTCCAGCCGCGCTGGAGGCAGAAAGTTGTACCTGACCACGCGCAATGGAGACGGCGCTGTTCAGATTCCCACTGGAGATGGAGAGGCTCTGATGCCGGCCTTCAGCCCCGTGGCAGCCAAGGACTGATGCAGTCCGTATTACGGTTGTGAAATGTCTCATTCAAACGCAAAACCCGCATTGCATGAGACTTGCCTTTTTTATTCAAGCGAGTATGAATTTCGGCCGTCAGCGGAATGTATTTTAACCGCATGATGTAACGCGGTAATGGGTGGCCGCGTCATGTACCGCAAGAGGAGGAAAATTATGAAGAGCAGACTTTTGTTGGCCGTTATGGCGCTTCTGTGCCTCTCCCTGATGAGCTTCGGCTGCGCCAGCAAGAAAGTGGCTGGCCCTGACAAGGACAACTGGGAAGAGCAGGAGCGCGAACGCCTGGCCCGTGAGCGCGAGCTGCGCGAAAAGCTCGGACGCGTCGCCGGTGAGCTGGGCACCATGATCTTCTTCGATCTGGACCGCTACGACCTTAAGCCCGAAGCCCGTCAGGTCCTGACCCGCAAGGCTGAGATCATGAAGCAGTACCCCGAGATCAAGCTGGTCGTCGAAGGCAACTGCGACGAACGCGGCACTGCCGAATACAACCTGGCCCTTGGCGAGCGCCGCGCCCGCGCCGCCGCCGACTACCTGGTGAACCTGGGCGTGCCCTCCGCCAAGCTCTCCATCGTGAGCTACGGAAAGGAACGCCCCCTCGATCCCGGTCACAACGAGGCCGCCTGGTCCAAGAACCGTCGCGACGAGTTCAAGCCCAGCTACTAAGACCGGATCTGCCTGATCTTGATAGGCCGCGGGTTATCCCGCGGCCTTTTTCATTTGCAGCAACACTCCCGCATCTGCGTGCAATTTGACAAGCGTGTCCGGTTCTGACAGCCCCTTGCCCATGACAACTCTTTCCACTTCCCTCGATGATCTCGGAATCGAAGCCGACACCCTGCAATGGCTCAAGGCCAGGGCGGCCGCCGACCTTCCGCCCATTTACGAAGTCCCGCTGAAACAGGCCCGAACCGGCCTGGAAATGGCGCAGGCCCAGGTGCAGGAGAAACCGCGCGCGCTGTCCGACGACATCGAAATCCCCATGGAGCCGGACAAGAAAGTGAGCGTCCGCCTGCTCAGGCCGTCAGGCGTGCCTGGCAAACGCCCCATCGTTGTCTACATGCACGGCGGCGGTTGGGTGCTCGGCAGCCCGGACACCCACGACAGGCTTGCCAGGGAAATAACCGCCGCGTCCGGCGCTGCGGTGGTCATGGTTCGCTACTCGCGTTCACCCGAGGCCCGCTATCCCACAGCTCTCGAGGAAGCCTACGCCGTAACCGCCTGGCTGGCTGAAAACGGCGAGGTGCTGGGTCTTAACAGCTCGCGTCTGGCCGTAGCCGGAGACAGCTCCGGCGCCGCCCTGGCCGCCGGAGTGGCCATCCTGGCCAAGCGCAGAAACGGCCCGGCCATCAGGCATCAGACGCTCATCTATCCGGTTACGGACGGGTCCTGCTCATTGCCGTCCTACTCCCAGTTCGAAAACGGCCCGAACCTCACGCGCAAGGCCATGCAGTGGTACTGGGACCAGTACGCCCCTTCTCCCGAAGAAAAGGCCAACGACACCGCTTCTGTGTTGAACGCCTCGGTGGAGGATCTCACGGGCCTGCCGCCCGCCCTGGTGATCACGGCGGAATTCGACGTGCTGCGTGACGAGGGCGAGGCCTTTGCCAGGAAGCTCATCCAGGCAGGGGTGGAGGTGACGGCGACCAGGTATCTGGGAACCATCCACGGGTTCGCGGTCAACAACGCCCTGGCCAAGACGCCCGCGGCGCGCGCGGTTGTGGTCCAGGTGGGCGCGGCCTTGAAAGCGGCGCTGGCTTAGATTGGTTCTTATTTTAAGGGTAAGAAGCCTCCGGCGGCCAGAGGGTTGACTCGGGCCATCCTGGCCCTCACCCTACGGGCGCTGCAAGCAGCGTCCAATTCCGCTATCCTGCGGAATTATCAGCCCTCTGGACTCCCAAATAGCATCGCGCCCTCCGCAGGCAAGCCGGCGGAGAGCGTGATGCATAATTGCGGGGTCTGGGGGGATCATCCCCCCAGCGGGTCCAGGGCGGAGCCCTGGCCGGGGTTCGGGGGCTGGCCCCCGATTATCCGTCTATCTTCTTCATGAGCCAGGCCATGTTCCGTCCCAGGTCGGCCATGGTCTTAAGGCCTTCCTGGTCGCCCTCCACCTGCCCGATGTCGCGTCCGAAACCCATGTTCCAGTAGCTTGATCCTGGCACTATCATCTGGCCGATGAAAAAAAACGAGTTGAGCGAATTGAAGGTCTGCATGCCTCCGCCCCGGCGCATGGTGACCACGCCGGCTCCCACCTTGCGCGCGAACATGTCCTCGCAGGCCCTGGCCACCATGCCGGCGCGCTCGATCACGGCGCGCAGCCCGGCGGTGACGTCCGCGAAATAGGTGGGGGAGGCAAGGATGATTCCATCGGCGTCGAGCATCATCTCGATGTAGTCATTCATGCGGTCATTTTTCACGGCGCAGCGCTTGTCCTTGCGCTTGAAGCATTCGTAGCAGGCTATGCAGCCGGAAAGCTTCACGCCGTGCAGCTGCTCCATGTGGGTGGAGATGCCTTCCTTTTCAAGCTCCGCGAACACGGCGCGCACCATGATGGCCGTGTTGCCGTCCTTGCGGGCGCTGCCGTTTATTGCCAGGACTTTCATACGCTCGGCTCCTTGGAGAAGACTTCATCCCCAGGCCGGCGTGCGAGTGGGCCTAGGGATGATGCTGCCTAGCCCGTTGGCTAGAATCCCAGGTCCTCGTTTATGAGAACCACTGTGGTGCGCTCCTTGGGAGCGGACTTCAAGGTGATCGTCCAGGTGTTGCAGATGCGGTCCGGAGAAGGGCAATCCTCGCAGCGGTGGGTGGCTGTGCAGGGGGTCTTCTTGCTCAGGCGCGCCGCATTCACCGGCGCGGCCACGTCGCGAACGCGTTCCATGGCCGAGTAGTCGTCCGCGCACAGTTTGTTGCGCCCGGCCAGGACGATGACTTTCTTGGGGCCGAACGTCAGGGCGGCCACCCGGTTTCCGGTGCCGTCCAGGTTCACCAGGGTGCCCTGCTCGGTGACGGCGTTGGTGCTGGTGAGGAAAAGATCGCACAGGAGCGCCTGGCGGCGGAGTTCGATCATTTCCGCCGGAGGCAGGGAATAGTTGTAGGTGTCAAAAAGTTTAAGACCGGGATTGTTCTTCACGGCCTCATAGATCCCGGTGTCAACCAGGGTCATGGAGCCGCCGAAAGCCACGGATTCGGGTTTCAGCGCGGGGATGAGGTTTTCCAGGACGAGTTTCTTGGCGTCCTGGGCCGTATCCACCACGTGGGCCAGGAAGTTGTTTTTGCGAAGGGCCTTGGCGGTTTCTTCGAGCCGGGCCTTGTAGAATTCCGTCAGTTTGGGATGCATGCTGAGTCCTTGTTGACAGAAGGTTAAGCGGGTTTTACGACACGTCATTCTTTAACGCCGGGGCTCATTCAAGTCCAGACCAAGGGTTTTGCCGCTTCCCCTTGACGGAGTCCCGTCTTCTGGCTATGAAGCCGAGTTCCATTTTTCACTTCGACATGGAGACCATGCATGAGCAAGAGAACATACCAGCCCTCGAACACAAGGCGCAAACGCACCCACGGTTTTCTGGTGCGCTCCCGTACCAAGAACGGCAGGGCGATCATTCGCCGCCGCCGCGCCAAGGGCCGCAAACGCCTGGGCGTCTAGGTTTTCCCCGTGCCTTTCGCCTGGTCAAGCGCCCGCAATTTCTTGCATGTTACGAGCGGGGACGGCGACACCACACCAAGGGCTTCATCCTTTTCGTGCTAGACCAGCCCGCCCCGGCTTCACATTGGAGGTTGGGGCTGGCTGTAAGCCGGAAGACCGGAAACGCTGTTGTTCGCAACCGGGTGAAAAGGCTCTTGAGGGAATTCTTCCGGCTCCACGGCCCCGTGATCCCAGGCGGGATCGATATTGTGGCGGTTCCGAAAAAACACCTTGATGCTGCAGGCCTGACGCTCGACACGCTCACAAGAGACCTCGAGCCCATCCTCGCGAAACTGAAGGCCAGCCAGGAACCAACTTCCGCCTGAGCGATCCTTTGTAAAAGGGGTTTGCCGGTCGGGTCCGCATGGACCCACAATCCAGGCCGCGAGGTCTGGTTCGGGATACTATGCAAAGGCTTTTACTCGCCATTATCGCCTTCTACCGGTATTGCCTGTCTCCGCTTTTCCCGGGGCACTGCCGGTTCACCCCATCCTGCTCGGAGTACGCGCGCGAAGCCGTTCTCCGCTTCGGCCCACTGCGCGGCGCATTCCTCGCCGTCTGGCGGCTTCTGCGTTGCCAGCCCCTTTGCAAGCCCGGCTACGACCCCGTTCCCCTAACCCTGAGCTGGCCCGCGATCATTCCGCGACGCCGCGCGCGGCTCGCCGCGAAATAGGACGTTTCCAATGGATAACAACAAGCGCGTTTTGCTCGCCATCGTCTTGTGCCTGGGCATCCTCATCGGATGGCAATATTTCTTCCCCCAAAACGCCTTGATTCAGAAGGCTCCGCCCCAGCAACAACAGCAGCAGGGCCAACAGCAGGGCCAGCAGCCTGACGCCATCAGCGCGGCCAAGCCGTCCGCCAAGCCCGACGCTACCATGGCCGCAGCCGAGCCCCTGGCCGGAGCGCCCATCACCATTACCACGCCCCTGTACAAGGCCACGCTCCTCAATTCCGGCGGCGTGCTGCAGCACTTCACCCTGAGCAAGTACAAGCTTTCCCTGGCTCCCGACTCCCCCAACATGGACCTGGTTTCCAGCAAGGCCGCCATCAAGGCGCCCATGGGGCTCATCGTGGACGGCAAGGCCTCCTGGCGCGACGCCCAGTGGACCACCACCGCCAAGGACACCACCATCGAGCCGGGCAAATCCGCCACCTTGACCTTCACAGGCACCCAGGGCGGGCTCACCATCAAGCGCGAACTCACCTTCCACGCCGACAAATACGAGATCGACGAGGCCGTCACTCTGGTAGCCCAGGCCCCTCAGGTTTCCCGGGTGGCCTTCACCTTGGCAGCGGGCAGCCTCACCGGCGGAGAGGACAACTACAACCCCACCCGCGCAGCGTACTTCGACAAGGGGCTGGAAGAGATCACCAGCCTGGACAAGTTGAAAGACGGAAAGGTGATCGACGCCGGGGGCAAGTGGGCCGCCGTGGAGAGCAACTATTTCATCTCCGCCATCATCCCGGCCGGGGCTGCGGCGTTAAAGCTCCAGCACGCCGACGACATCACCCGCCTGGCCGCCGAAAAGGACAACATTTCCCTGGCTGCCGGACAGCCTGTGAAAATCGAGAACAGCTACTACCTGGGCCCCAAGGAGCGCGTCACCCTGGCTGACGCGCCCGGCAACCTGAAGGCCGCCCTGGACTACGGCTGGTTCCACATACTGGCCGAAGCCTGCCTGTGGCTTTTGCACTTCCTCTACGGCTACGTGCACAACTACGGCGTGGCCATCATCCTCCTTACCGTGTTCATCAAGCTTCTGTTCTGGCCGCTTTCCCACAAAAGCTACCAATCCATGGAGAAGATGCGCAAGCTTCAGCCCATGATGGCCGCCATACGCGAGAAGCACGGTGAGGACCGCACCAAGATGAACGAAGAGCTCATGCAGCTCTACAAGACCTACAAGGTCAATCCGGCTGGCGGGTGTTTACCCATCCTGGTGCAGATTCCCGTATTCTTTGGCCTGTACCAGGCCCTGCTCAACTCCATCGAGCTCCGCCACGCTGCGTTCATCGCCACGGTGCCCTTCACCAACCTTCCCTGGCTGGCCGACCTGGCCTCCAAGGACCCCTACTACGTGACGCCGCTCATCATGGGCGCCACCATGTTCATCCAGCAGAAGATGTCTCCCCCCCCGGGCGATCCCACCCAGGCCAAAATCATGTTGTTCATGCCGGTGATCTTCACCTTCATGTTCCTGAATTTCCCCTCGGGGCTGGTGATCTACTGGCTGGTGAACAACGTGCTCTCCATCGCCCAGCAGGGGATGCTCATGAAGGGAAGCGCGGCCCCGGCGCCAAAGAAAGCCTAAGGAGCATCCATGAGCGAGTTCAACACATTCACCGGCAAGACCGTTGATGACGCCATCACCGAGGCCTGCCGGTTCTTCGCCACTGAACGCGACAAACTGGAAGTGGAAATAATTACCGGCGGCTCCACCGGCATCTTCGGTTTGATGGGCAAGAAAAAAGCCCAGATCAGGGCCCGGCGGCGTTTGGACCCTGCGGTGGTCGCCCTGATCGAGGAAGACGAGCGTAAAGAAAAGGCAGCTGCCGCGGCCTGCGCCGCTCCCGCCGCTGGAAGCACGCCCCAGGAGGAACCACGGGAAGCAGCCGCGCCAAACGGCCAACAGCCCCAGGAACGCGGCCAGAGAAGCCGCCCTCCCCGCAGGGACAAGCCCCAGAACCACCGAGAGCCCAGGGAACCCAGGCCCGAGCGCCCGAGGCGCGAGCACCCCGCCCAGGCCAAGGCCGAGCAAAGGCCCCAGAACGGCTCCGACCACCGGATGGACGCCCTGGACGACGACCTGCCCGAGGGCCAGGACCAGTCCCCGGCTTCGGCCGAGCTGATCGCGCTGACCACCGAGATCATGAACCGCCTGCTCGTGCCCATCCTCGAGCAGGAGCCCAAGATGGAGATCGACGGAACGGCCAGCCGGGTGAACGTGCTCATCCAGGACGAAGAGCATTCGGGACTTCTGATCGGACGCGAAGGCCAGACCCTGGCGGCGCTTCAGTACCTGGCCAACCGCATCGTGGCCAGGCGCTGGAAAACTCCGGTCCGCGTCCAGATAAACACCGGCGAATACCGCGAAAAACAAGACGACAACCTGCGCAAGATGGCCCTCTACCTGGCTGACAAGGCCAAGAATCTGGGCCGTCCCCAGAGCACCAAACCGCTCAGCTCCTACCACCGCAGGGTGATCCACATGGCGCTGCAGAACGACGAGACCATCCAGACCCGCAGCAAGGGCGACGGGCCGATGAAGAGGGTCATCATCGTTCCCAAGCGTGCCAAGGTCGAAGCGGCGGCACAGGCTCAGTAGGAGCCACGCCCGTGCCTGGATGACGTAAAGCCTTTGATGATTTTTTTACAGCATAGGCCGGAGTCTTTCCGGCCTTTTGCTTTGGTGAATTCGCAGCCCGTCGTTTTTCAATCTGATTGGCCCGCCTCGGCGACCGGGACGACCCGGCTTACCCGCTTCCGGCTTTCACAGGGGACGACCCCAAATAACCAAGGAGCGCACTCATGGAATGGGCCGTGCTTATTCTTGCCGCACTCTTCGAGATTGTTTGGGCAGTCGGGCTCAAGTCAACCGGGGGCTTCACCAGGCTTTGGCCCACCATTATCGTGGTGGTCAGCATGATTGCCAGCATGGGACTGTTGGGGATCGCCGCGAAACACCTTCCCATCGGCACGGCCTATGCGGTGTGGACCGGAATCGGCACCCTCGGGACAGTTTTGGTGGGCATGATCGCATACGGCGAATCGGCCGCCCTGCCCCGGCTGGCCTGCATCGCCCTCATCGTAGCGGGAGTGGCCGGGCTGCGGTTGTTCCCGGATTAACCCTCTTAAGCCTTGCCCAGCCGTAAAGCATCCATTTCACTCCTCTGTGCCTGAGTCGCCCCGGAACAGTCCTTGCTTTCTCACCCGAGCGGGAATTTTTTTCCGGGACACGCTTTCCAGGAGTGCACCATGGATTCTTCAATCGCGGCGTTGAGCGGCTACCAGGCCGTGCAGGCGGTGACCAAGACTGACCAGGCGGGCACCACTGCCTCGGCCAGCCAGGCCAGTTCCTCCACAGCAGCCTCAAGCGACACGGTCACATTGTCGGCGGCCGCCAAGGAACTCTCCAAGATACTGGGCAAGAACACCGGAACGGCCAGCGAGTCGGAATCCGAAGACAGCGACCCCGTGACCAAGCTCAAGAAGCAGATCGAGGAACTGGAGAAAAAGATTGCCGAGGTGGAGCAGAGCAGCCTTCCGGACAATACCAAGCAGGCCGTGGTGAAGGGTTTGCAGACCCAGCTGGCCGCCTTGACCCAGCAACTCGCGCAGCTGACGGCCCAGTCGTCCTCGGCAAGCGGGTCGGCAGGCGGCTCCTCGCTTGCCGGGACTGGTAAATCCTCAGCCGGCAAGGTTTAGACAAGTTACCACAAGGGCATGGCCAAGCCGCCATGCCCTGAAACAATTGCGCCGCACCGAAGCGCTCGTAAAGCGCTATTGGGGTTTCTTGCTCTTGGGCACGCGGACCACCACGCCCTTGTCCGTCTTCTCCACCACCGGTTCGGAAAACCCGGAGGACTCCTTGTCGCGGTAATCCACGACCAGCCGCAGCTTGTCCGGGTGCGATCCGATCCGTATTCGCTCCATGATCGGGCCGCCCACCGCGATCACTCCTGGAACGCCCGGCTGCCAGACGCCCCAGATGTCCACGGCAAGACGGGCGGGGTCCTTGGCGTAAAAGGAAGTCACCCGTTCAACGGGACCATCCGTGGTTATGGTCAGCACGAACTCGCCCGGGTTGTCCTGAGCGGTGACGTCCACTACCTTGCCGCCCTTGGCGGGCACGGCCTTGTCCGTCTGCTTGTCCGTAGCTTCCGAAACAGTTTTTTCCTGAGCTCCGGTTTTTTTCTTCTCAGGCTTGGCCTGCTTGGTTTCTTTGGCCTCGGTTCCCGCCGTACCAGGTTGGCCAGCCCCGGCCCCGGTTTTCCCCGCTTTATCCATTCCCCCGGTCTTGTCCGTTCCTGGGTCAGACACTCCAGCCAACGCTGGGTGGTCCTTTTGCTTCGCTTCCGCAGCGGCTGAAGCCGGCTTCGCTTCATCCTTCTCCGAGGCGCGCTCCTTTGGCAAATCGCCATCCGAGGACGCCGGCGCAGCTGCGGGCGCGGCGGCAACCACCTGGGAATCGGCCGGAGCCGGCATCGGCTCCTGGGGCGCGGCAATCTTCTCCTCTGGCCTGGAAACGGATTCCGGTTTCTCTCCGGACACGGGAGCTGGAGCCTGCTCCTCCTGTTTGCCGGCAGACTGTTCTGATTGAGCGTCCTGCTTGCCGCCTTGCTGGGAAGTTACCTGCTGAGGTCCTGGACTGATAAACGGCGAGCGAACAGAAAGCATGTTGAGCGAAAACCCCAAAGCCACAGCCACAACGACCAGGACCACCTTCAAAATAAAAACCTTGTTCTTATCAGTCATGTCGCGCGTGCCCCCGGTCTGGGATGTAAAACAATAAATGGCAGTTCCAGAGGAAGTCAGCCTAATCCACGTTCCCCTCAACCCGCAAGCTGTCTCAGAACTTCAAGATTCTCCATGTCCTCCTTGAGGTCCTTCTCCTTGTGGGTTTCAAGGACCATGGGCAATTTGGCCAATACCGGATGATTCAGAATATTGCTGAATCCCTCCAGCCCGATGGCTCCCTTGCCGATGTGCTCGTGCCGGTCCAGCCGGGAGCCCAAGTCGCCCTTGGAGTCGTTGACGTGCACAAGCTTCAGCCGTCCGGTATCGAGTTGAGAAAGCGCCGCGTCGAGCCCGGCCCGGGTTCTCACATCGTACCCGGCGGCAAAGGCGTGGCATGTGTCCAGGCACAGGCCGAGGCGATGGCTGTTCTTGGAAAGGGCCAGTATCGCGGCCAAGTCTCCGAAGTCGGAGCCAAGGCCGGAGCCCTGTCCGGCCGTGTTCTCCAAAAGAACCAAGGGACCGTCTCCTCCGCTCGATCCGAACGCTTCATCCAGGGTGCGTGCCGCCCTCTCCAGGGCCTCTTCGGTTGAAGATTCCAGACGAGCTCCGGGATGAAGCACCACCCAGGGGATGTTCAGTTCCCGGCAGCGCTCGAGCTCCCCGGCCAGGGCGGCGGCGGAGCGTTGCCTGAGATCTTCGCTGGGAGAAGCGGGATTGAGGAGATAGGAGGCGTGGCTGGCAACGGGATACTCCCCCCACCGCTTCCAGGCCTCGGCAAAAGCCAGGGATTCGTTGGAGCCGACCGGCGCCGCATTCCATTGGCGTTGATTGCGCGTAAAAATCTGCAGGGCCGTGCCGCCGACCTTCGCAATGCGCTCAAAGGCCGTGTGCAGACCGCCCGCAACGGATTCGTGAGCGCCAAAAAGGCGATTTGCGTCGCTCATTATGGGATTCCTGGTTCAAAAGTGTGTTGAGGTGAATCGTTTGGAATGCTACCTGTACCCTCCCCGGACGAAACTTCGTTCGGACACCTTCCCTACTATCCACTATGACAAAAGCTGCATACGTAACCCTCTGGTATCCTAAGCCTTCAGAAACATTCGTCGTTGGGGAAGTCGCGGCCCTGCGCGCCCTCGGCATGCCCGTCAAGGTATACACCCTATACGGCAAGCTTTCCAAGCACATCGGCGCGGACATGGAGGCCAAATGTTCCCCGGTTGAGCGTTTGGGAACCCGAAGCATTGCCCAATGTCTTTGCGCCGTCCGTTGGTGGTGGAAAAACCATCCCGAGCTTTTCATAAAGACCTCGAAAACGGTTCTCGGACGTTTCTGGCGCGATCTGGAGCAGACCGGCGAAAATTCCTGGGCGTTTCTGGCCGGGTGCCTGCTCGCTCGAAAATTCCTGGAAGAAGGCATCACCCATATCCACGCGGGATGGGCGAACGGACCGGCCACGGCCGCATGGACCGCTTCGCTCCTTACCAATATCCCCTTCAGCTTCACCGGCCGGGCAGGAGACATCTACCCCCCGGACGGCGCTCTTGAGGAAAAGATCGCCGCGGCGGACTTCGTGCGCACCGACGCCGCCTTCAATCTCGAATACGTGCGCCAGTTCACCTGGGAGAAAAAAGACCGGGTCATTCTCGTGCGCAACATGCTCTCCTGGGACATACCTGAACCGGCCGAAGTGCCCATGAGGCCACCATACCGCCTGCTGGCCATCGCCCGCTTCGTGAAGACCAAGGGACTGGACGTGCTTCTGGACGCCTGCGCGATTCTCAAAAAGCGCGGCGTGGATTTCCGTGTCACCCTGGCCGGATCGGGAAGAATTGAGAGCGCCCTGCGCGCCCAGGCCAAGCGGCTTGGCATTGAGGACAAGGTGGACTTCCCCGGGTTCATTCTCCACAAGGACGTGCCGGAACTCATCCGCAGGCACGACATCTTCGTGATGCCAAGCCGCATAGGCTCCACAGGCGACCGGGACGGCCTGCCCACCGTGATCATGGAAGCCCTGGTCAGCCGCGTGCCCGTCATCGCGACCGACGTGGGGGGCATCAAGGAAGTCGTCACCGACGGCGAGACCGGCTACCTCATCCAGCAGAAGAATTGCGAAGCCCTGGCCGACGCCATCGTCAAGCTGGCCGAAGACCGTGAGAATGCCGTACGCATGGCCGAAAACGGCAAGCTCCGAGTGCTTGATTTCTACAATACCGACCGCAATTCACGGACGTTCTACAAGCTCATTTCCGGAACCGACCCAACTTAAGACCGGGGCTCCACCCCGAACCCCGCCAGGGGGATGATCCCCCTGGACCCTCTATATGCTTTGCGCCCGCCACCGGTATGCCGGTGGCGGGCGCAAAGCTATTTGGGATTCCAAAGGGCCACTGGCCCTTTGGCCGCCGGAGGCCTTCCTCCCCGCTGAAAAATCAATCTCCAAGAACCAGACGCTCGATGATCCCCGCGTGTCTCTCAGCCACGCTTTCCAGGGAATGTTCCGCAAGGGCGACCTGCCTGCCCTGTTCCCCGAAGCGCTGGCGCAAGGCTTCGTTTCCGAGAAGCTCGTCCAGGGCTTGGGCCAAGGCCTGAGGGGCTCTCTTCTGCACCACGAATCCGGTGCGGCCGTGCCGGATGACCTCGGGCACGCCGCCCACCGCTGTTCCCACGCAGGCCAGCCCCATGGCCATGGCCTCCAGGAGCACGTTTGGCATTCCCTCGTTGGCGGAACTCAACACCACGGCGCTGGCCCTGGCATATTGGCTCGCGGGATCGGTTGTTCCGGGCAGAAGCTCCATGGCCTGCCGGGCCGGGCTTGACGCCATGCGCCTGGCCAGCTGATCGCGCAGTTCGCCGTCGCCCACCAGCCTGAGGCGGGCCTTGGGGTGCTTGGGATGAACCATTTCAAAGGCCTTGATGAGGGTCTCGTGGTCCTTGATGGGCGAGAGCCGGGCCATGCAGAGAAGAACGCATTCTTCATCGCGATCTTCCGGCCTGGGGGCGAAGTGCGCCGTGTCCACGCCGGTGGGAATGACGTCGATGCGGTCCTGGCTGAGCTTGTAGCGGTTTACGAGAGCGGTTTTGAGGGCCTTGGCGTTGCAGATGTGGTGATGGGCCAAGTTTTTGAGCACGGCTTCGTGCTGGCGCCACAAGTCGTCTCCCCCCCGGCAGTTGGCCACCACGGCAGGCACCCGGGCCAGGCGGCCGAGCACTCTCCCCCAGATGTTCGGCACCACGGTGAGGGCCAGCAGGGCATCCGGCCGGAAGCTTCGCAGTTCTTGCCACAGGCCCCACAGACCGGCGGGTCCCACCGAAGGCGCCCGGGAGAGCTGGCGGACCCGCAGGCCGTACTCCACGGCCTTGGGCAGAAAGGCTTCTCCGCCCATGAGCGTCCATACTTCGGTTTCGAAGCGCGATGGATCAAGACGCTTGGCCAGTTCGAGGGCGTGCCTCTGGGTTCCCCCGAGGTGGAGATCCTGGAGTAAAAGGACTGTCTTGATAGGACGCATGATTGTATGAAATGACTCCCTTCTCCGGCAGGGCCCGTTTACGGCAAATCACCCCGGCCCGCCATGAAAAAGCATTCATGAAAACCCAGCGCTCCATACTCAGCAAATTCCTGCACCTGGCCACGGCCCAGTGGGTGCGGGACGGGCTGCACACGGTCCTCATCATCGTGCTGGCCCGGGCGAGCGCCGCCACCTACGGCGAGTTCGTGCTGGCCTTTTCCCTGGCCCAGTTCATTCTTTTTCTGGGCGAGTTCGGGCTCAACCAGCCCATGGTGGTGGCCCTAAGCCGCACCTGGGGCGACAAGGGGCAGGTGCTGGCCCAATACGGACTCATCAAGGCCGCCCTTCTCGCGGCCGGGATGGTGGGCGTGCTGTTTTTTTGCCTGATCCAGGGCTATTCCGGCGGCCTTTTGTGGATGTCGCTGGGCATCTGCCTCGGATGCGGCCTGGAGCCTCTGGCCGGGTCCTTTTTCGTGGCTCTGCGGGTACAGCATCGGCAGGACCTGGAGGCCTACGTGCGCTCCGCATCGGCCGCCCTGGGCTACGGGTACGCCCTGACCGCGCTGACTCTCGGCTGGCCCGCCTGGAGCTTCGGGCTCTTCAAGGTGGTGGAAAACCTGTGCAACCTCTGCGGAAGCGCCTGGTTCACCCTGCGGGGCAGCGAAACGGTCAGCATCTCCCTGGGCCGAAGAGGAATGGCGCGCGCCTGGCGCACCGCCGTGGGCGGACTGGTTTTCGTGGGCATGGCCCTGGCCGCCATCGGCTACAACAAGGCCAACGTCTTTTTCCTGCAACGCTTTGGCGGCGCCGAGGCCGTGGGCGCGTACGGAGTGGCCTGGGAGCTGGTGGACGGGGCCTCGAACCTGGTGGCTTCGCTCCTTCTTTCAGGCGTCATCTATCCGCTCCTGGTGAAACTCTGGCGCACGGACAAACAGGGATTTCAGGCCCTGGCCCAAAATTCCGCCAGAACGCTCACTGCGGTCAGCCTTCCCGTCATGGCTGTGCTGGCCATGGAAACAGACCGCATCCTGCCGCTCATCTTCGGCGCCGCCTATGCTCCCCATGCCTGGGTGGCGGCCTGGCTGACGCCTTCCATACTGATAGCCTTTCTGCACAATCTGGCCGCATACATGATGCTGGCCCTGGGACGCGAACGCCTCCTCCTGGCCATCTACACGGGAGGGCTCGCGGCAGGGGTTGTTCTCTGCTGGGTCCTTATCCCGGGCGCGCCCCTGTGGGGTTCAGCCCTGGCCATCGTTCTCACCAAGGGTCTGGTGGCGGTCTGCACCGTGGGCTACTGCCAGCTGAAAATCGGCTTCATGAACGCCCGAAACCTGCTGCTCGCCGCAGGATGCGTGAGCCTGGCCGGCGCCATCTGGTGGGGCGTTGGCCTTTCGGCCCCCCGTGAAGCGGCCGAGGTTCTGGCTCTTGCTCCTCTCCTCTGGCTCGTGTGGCGCTGGCGGCCCAGGAAAGCCTGAGGGGCCCGCCTTGCGCTTGCCCTTGTTCCTCCATTGGAAATCTTCACAAATTCGCTCGCGTTCCTAGCGTTTTGATGCTAGCGTCATTGTAATCAGAACTGAATCGCCTTTGCATCACGATGCCCTTTTCGTCGTTTCCGGCAGGGCGGAGCTTTCCGTTGCTCCCGGAACCGGCGCCTAACTTCAAGTGGAGGGTGTATCGATGAATGTACTCGTGGCGCATGATGGCTCGCCCCAGGCATCCAAGGCTTTGGACGTCGCCAGCCAGATGGCCGCAAAGTTCGGGGGGAAACTCGAGATAGTCACAGTAATTCCCGACCTGTGCCTGTCGACCGAGGAGCTCTCCGAAGAGGAATGCGGCCTGGTTGCCAACAGCCTGGCCACAGAGGCCAGGGGGCAGATGAAAAAAGTCTCGGAGGCGATGGCGGCCAAGGGAATCAAGGCGGAAATCATCATCAAGAATGGTCGCCCGGCGGAAAAAATCGTGGAGGCGGCCAAGGAAACGAAGGCCGACATGATCGTTCTTGGCAGCTTCGGCAAGCATGGGGCCATGAAGATGTTCCTGGGCTCCGTGTCCTCCAAGGTCGCTGAATACGCCGAGGCGAACGTCCTCATCGTAAAATAGCTGTAACCGCCGTGCTCCTCCAGCCATTTGTATACGTAGGAACCGGCGGAAGTGGGTTTGCGGCGCCCGATTTGGGCATCCGGATTCTAACTGGCTGTTTCAAGTCCTAAGATTGGGGGGATCATGGAAGACAGAGGCATCGTGGGCAAGCTTGCGGCCATCGTGCCGGGGCTGGCCCTCATGGTGGGCACGTTCCTGTTCGCCAACTGGGCCGAGGAAGCGTTGAAGCCCCTTGAGGTGTTCGGCTTCAAGCAATTCTTCGGCCGCGTTCTCAACTTGAACTACATCATCATCTCCATCATCATGGGAGTGCTCTACAGGAACGTGCTTTTCAGAGGCACGATACCGGAGTTTCTCGCGGAAGGTTTCAGAACCACGCGCCTGTTCATCAAAACCGGCGTTATCATGCTGGGCTCAATCTACACCCTGTCCGGCCTGGCCAAGCTCGGAGGCATGGCGGCCTTTCTCATTTCCGCCTTCGTGTTCGGCACCGTGATCTTCGTCATGTGGCTGGGCAAGGTGCTCAAGATGGACCGTTCACTGATCGGGGTGATGTGCGCGGCCTGCGGCGTGTGCGGCGTGTCAGCGGCCGTGGCCACCAGCCCGGGCGTACGGGCCAAGCCCGCCGAGGTGGCCCTGGCCATCGCCACCATTCTCGGCTTCGGCGTCATGACCATGTTCATAAGCCCCTACCTGGGCAACATGCTGCACCTTTCCGACTACCAGTACGGCGTCTGGGTAGGCACCGGCATCCTGAACTCAGGCCAGGTGCTGGCCTCCTGCCTGGCCTTCAATCCGGTGGTGGCTCCGGGCACCGCGGTGGCCTACGGCGAGTTATGGAACGTGATGCGCGTGATCATCATACCCTTCGTGGTTTTCGTGATCACCATCTGGTATTGGAGCGGAAACAAGGACGATGCCGAGGTCCAGAACGTGAGCCTCTGGCAGATTTTGAAGTCCAAGTTCCCCATCTTCGTCCTGGGCTTCGTGGGCATGACCGCTCTGTCCTCGTTCGGGCTTTTAGGCCAGGAAGGTTCAGAAACCACCCATCTGCTGCGCACCCTGATGCAGTGGATCTTCGGCATCGGCATGGTGGGTCTCGGGGCCTACATCGACTTCGGCGAAATAAAAGCCGCCGGGGGCAAGCCCCTCATCGTCGGCCTCACCGCCGGTACGGTCAAGTACATCCTGGCCCTGATCATGGCCCTGACCATCATACCAGCTGTCGCTCCGTAACCGGGAGGAAAGAGCAATGTCCGCAGAAGACAAGAGCAAAAAGCTCACAGTATTCCGCAGCGACCGCCACGAGGACGTGGGGGCCTGCGTGTTCGCCGCCCTGGCCACCGCGTGCGTGCTGATCTACATGGCCTACTTTATCGACAAGGTGGTCATAAAGGCTCCCGTGGACGGCAAGCTCACGGAAATGAAGGTGGCCGTGGGCGACATCGTCAAACAGGGCCAAGCCATCTACACCTACGAGACCGTGAAGAAAAAATTCGTGGAAGGAAAGATTCAGGAATCCAAGGCCACGGAGACCTTCAAATCCAAAGTGCCGGGCAAGGTAGTGGAACTTCAGAAGAAGCCGGGCGATTCATTCAAACGCGGCAACGCGCTGTTGACCGTGGAACACGAGAAGGGCACGCTGCCGTAATGCGCGTTCTTCTTGCTTTGGACGAATCGACGCAGGCCATGGACGAGGCGGTGAGGATCGCCCGGGACACCGGGGGGAGCCTCACCGCGCTTTTCGTGCTCGACGCCACCTGGAGCGACTACATCGGCCATGACTGGCTCTCGGGGTCAAACTCCCGTGGAGGCTACATCGAGTACGCCGGGGAGGAGGACCTCAAGGAGGCCGAGGCCATTCCCAAACTGCTGCTCGCCAGGGCTGACGGCTTAGACGTCAACGTCAAGACCGTGGCCGGGCGGGTGCGCGACGAAATCATCAAGGAGGCCCAGGCCGGGGAGTATTCCGTCCTGGTCATGGCCCATCCCTTCAAGCGCGGCCTGGCCGTGGTGCGCGACACGGCCAAGGACATCCTGGGCAAGCTTCCCTGTTCGCTCTATCTGGTCAAACCCTCCACCCAATAACCCAGCCCCGGCGGCATACGCCGCCGGGGCTTTTCAGCTTTTGCCCTTCCTGCTACTAAGCCCCTGCCCTTTACGGTCGAACCATAAAGCGGTTACGTACTTGGTGTGGCAAGGCCCGCCAGGAGGTGCTCCTTGGAAAACCGTTCGTATTTCACCCGGTTGCTGGTTCTTTCTCTGGCGCTGCTCTTTTGCGCCGCGGTTTTCATATTCTACCAGACCAGCTACAAGGCCGGCTCGGAGCTGCTCCAGGAATTCGAGGCCCGCGAGGCGAAAACCCTGAGCGTTGTCCAATGGCTCGTGGCCGACAAAGCCCCCTATTCCGGAACAGGCCAACTGCGCGACCTGCTCGGCGAAATCTCCAAGAAGCTGGACACTCGCGTCACGTACATCTCGGGCGGCAAGGTTCTCGCCGAATCGGACCTCCCTGCGGCCGAGGCGGAAAAAATGGAGGACCACTCCGACCGGCCCGAGGTCATCGACGCGGTAAAATCCGGGTTCGGCAAAGCCACCCGTTACAGCAGCACCCTGCAGACGGAAATGCTCTACATGGCCGCCCGGATGCAGGGCACGGCCGGGCTTCCGGACGGAGTCCTGCGCATCGCCGTGCCCTATTCAACCGTTCAGAGCATATTGAGCGAATCCCGGACGCGTTTCCTGGCGGTGATCGCCCTCATGGCCGCATGCGCGACTGCCCTGGGAGTGTTTCTCATCCGGCGCACCCAGGGAATGCTGCGTTCCTTCAGCCAGGTGGTGGACGAACTTGGCCGGGAAGAATCGCCTGACAAGATCCGCGTCTGTCCGGGTTCGGAATTCAAGCCCCTGATGGATTCCATCAACGTCTTGGCCAAGCAGGCCCGCAAGAGCCATCGCCACCTGGTCGACACCCGCAGCCAGTTCGAGGCCGTGCTCGCAAAGATGACGGACGCCGTGGCCGTGCTCGACCAGGACGGCGTCATCCTGGCCCACAACGCCGCCCTGGAACAGCTTCTGGACACACCGGCCGCTTCCTGCATCGGCCGCAATGTTTTGGAATCCGGCCTTGGGCTTGGAGTCTATGAAGCGGCCCGGGACGCCCTGGCAACACGCGCCACAGCGCCGCGCCGCTTCCAGGCCAGGCTGGCCGGCGGCAAGGATGCCGACGTGGACCTCGTTCCCTATGCCACCGCAAAGGGGAAAAACCGCCTTATCCTGGTTATTCACGACGTTACCGCCATCAAGACCGCGGAGCACATCCTGCGTGAATTCGTCATCAACGCCTCGCACCAGTTGCGCACGCCCCTGACCAGCATCCAGGGCTACGCGGCCACCCTGCTCGATTCTCCGCCCAAGGACGAGGCGCAGGCCCGCTCCATGCTCTCCACCATCCTGAAGAAGAGCCAGGACATGAGCGGAGTGGTCACCGGACTTTTAGACACCGCCACACCCCAATCCGGCGCCGCGCCGGGGAAACACTAAGCGAACCATACGCCCTAGGAGCATCCATGGGATTCAATCTCTTCCCGAAGGACGTCAAGTTCTTCGACCTTTTCAAGGACCAGAACCGCAAGCTCATCAAGGCGGTGACCATCCTCTACGAGCTGTTCCATTCCGTGGAGGACGCCAACGACCGCTGCCTCACCCAAGACGATATTGATGAGCGCTGCATCCGCATCAACATCATCGAGGCGGAGGCCAACACCATTTCGCGAAACATCGCCACGGAGCTCTCCTCGACCTTCATCACCCCCATTGACCGCGAAGACATCCACCAGATCAACATCACCCAGGAAGCCCTGATCAACATCATAAAGGTCACGGCCACCCGTATCGGCTTCATGGAGTGCGGAGCGATTCTCTACCCCGCGCGCAGGCTGGTGCGCTCGCTCAAAATCATGATCGAGGAGGCCGGGCAGGTGCTGGACAAGCTCTCCAAGAACAAGCCGGCCAACGAACACATCGAGACCATCAAGGCCCACAAGTACGAATGCGAAATGCTTCTTCTGGTCGGCCTGGGCGAACTCTACGAAGCCAAGGCCCAAAAGGAGGAGAGCGTCGACACCGTGCTGCACATCATCAAGTGGAACCACATCTACGGCCGCATCGAGCTGGCCGTAGACCGGGCCGAGCGCCTAAGCGACGTTCTCGAAGGGGTCATGCTCAAACATGCTTGAACTCCCCCTGCTGCTCATTTTCATCGTGATCATCGCCCTTGTGTTCGACTTCACCAACGGCGCGCACGACTCGGCCAACGCCATCGCCACCATCGTGTCCACCAAGGTGCTTTCGCCCAAGGTGGCGGTGCTCATGGCCGCCGCGCTCAACCTCTTCGGGGCTTTTCTGGGCACGGAAGTGGCCCAGACCGTGGGCAGCGGCATCGTCGGTCCGGACATGGTTTCGGGCTGCAAGATACTGGTGCTGGCCGCCCTTTTTGGGGCCATCTTCTGGAACATTCTCACCTGGTACCTGGGCATCCCGTCGTCCTCGTCCCACGCCCTGGTTGGGGGACTGATCGGCGCGGCCATCGCCTTCAAAGGGTGGGACGCGCCGAGCTATGCGTCCATCGCCAAAAAGGTCCTGCTTCCTCTCGTGCTCTCCCCGGTGGCCGGTTTTCTAGGCGGGTACTTCCTCATGGTGCTGCTCACCTGGATGTTCGTGAAAGCGCATCCCAAAACCGTGAACACGGCCTTCAAGAAACTCCAGATACTGTCCTCGGCCTTCATGGCCACCAGCCACGGGCTCAACGACGCCCAAAAGACCATGGGCATCATCACCCTGGCCCTGGTGATCTTTCAGGTGCAGCCGGACGTCAGCATCCCCACATGGGTGAAAGTCACGTGCGCGCTGGCCATGGGCATGGGCACGGCCATGGGCGGATGGAAGATAGTGAAGACCATGGGCCACAAGATATTCAAGCTCGAGCCCGTGCACGGATTCGCGGCCGAGACCGCGGCGTCGGCGGTCATCATGGCTGCTTCATCCATGGGCGCGCCGATAAGCACCACCCACACCATCTCCACCACGGTCATCGGGGTGGGCGCCTCGAAGCGGTTCTCGGCGGTGCGCTGGGGTGTGGCTGGGAATCTGGTGGTCGCCTGGGTGCTCACCATCCCGGCTTCCGGACTGGTGGCGGCGCTGTTTTTCTGGGGGCTCGAGCTTCTCGGGCTGAACAGATAGGGAGGGACTACTCACCCGCCTGGTCGGAGGGTGACCCCATATCAGGGGTTACCCTGGAAAGCCGGTCCCGGACATGCAAGAGCACCCTGTGGGTCAGCTGGATGTGCTCTTCAGGAACGTCCTCAAGTATTTCTTTCTCAAGGCCGATGGCCGTACGGATCAGTTCTTCCAGATAAGGCTCGGCCTTCTCCGTCAGGAGGACATGTTTCATCCTCCGGTCACCAGGAACGGCCTCCCGCTTCACCCACCCCGTGGCCTCCAGGCGGTCCAGCAGCCGGACCAGACTGGGCCCCTCGACGAATATGGCCTCAGCCAGTTCCCGTTGGCTCATCGGTTTCTGGTTGCACGCCAAAGCCCCGATCACGCTCAAGGTCGATTTTGAAAGCCCAAGAGGGCGAAAGCGTTCGTCTATGCGGGCGCGAAAAGCCTTGGCCACCTCGTGCACGGTGAGGGCAAAGCCTTCTGTGCCCTCCCTTCGGATCACGTGTGGAGGTTTTCTGTTCATGCCTGCGAAGCCTTGGTCTTGCGTTTCAGCATTTGTCCCGCGCCCATGATGAGCTTGAAGAAAACAGGAATGAAGAGCGGGGCCAGAAACGTGGCGCCGAGCATGCCGCCGATGACTCCGGTACCGATGGCGTGCCTGCTGTTGGCGCCCGCGCCCGAACTGAGCGCCAGGGGCACGCAGCCAAGAACGAAGGCCAGCGAGGTCATGATGATGGGCCTGAAGCGAAGCCGCGCCGCCTCTTCCGCCGCCTGGGCCAGGGAACGGCCCTCCTTGTGGCGCAGCACGGCGAACTCGACGATGAGGATGGCGTTCTTGGCCGCCAGGCCGATAAGCGTCACCAGGGCCACCTGGAAGTAGATGTCGTTGGTGAGCCCCCTGGCCCAGGTGGCCAGGATGGCGCCGAAGATGGCGAAGGGAACGGCCAGCACCACCGCGATGGGCAAGGACCACTTCTCGTACTGGGCCGCCAGGATCATGAAGACCATGATGATGCCCAGCAAGAACACGAGGGTGGACGAGCCCCCCGCCGCTTTTTCCTGAAACGAGGAGCCGGACCAGGCCAGGCTGTACTCGGCGGGCAGCACTTCTTTGGCCACGGCCTCCATGGCGTCCATGGCCTGGCCGGAGCTGAAGCCCGGGGCCGGAGACCCCATGATCTTGGCCGCGGGGAACACGTTGAAGCGCTCCATCACCTCGGGGCCGCTGGACTGAACCACCTTCACCAGGGCCGGCAACGGCACCATATCGCCTTTGGCCGTGCGCACGTACACGTCGCGCAATGCCTCGGGCCTGTCGCGATAGTCGGCCTCCGACTGCAAGGTGACCCGGAAGGTGCGTCCGAATTTATTGAAATCGTTAACGTAGTAGGCGCCGAAGGTGGACTGCATCACCTCGAACACGCTGCCCACGCTCACGCCCTGGGCCAGGGCCTTGTCGCGGTCCAGCTCCACGTGCAGCTGGGGCACGTTGGCCCCGAACGTCGTGGACACCCGGGCCAGTTCCGGGCGCTTGCCCGCCGCGGCTATCACCTTGGCGGTCATGGCGGCCAGCGCCTTGCTGTCGCCCTCGCCCCTGCTCTGGATGTAGCCCTCGAAGCCGCCCGTGGTGCTCATGCCGCTGATTGGCGGCGGGTTGAAGGCCAGGACCATGCCGCTGGGAATTGCCATGCCCAGGCCAAAAGCCCGTTTCACGAAATCAAACGAGCTTAGTCCCGGCGCCTTGCGCTCCTCCCAGGGCTTGAGGGTAATAAAAGAGGTACCGTAGTTGGACCTGTTCGCCCCGGTGAGCGCGTCGTAGCCCGCGAAGGTGGCTGTTTCAGCCACGGAGGGGTCCTTGCTGGTCATGTCGTCCAGGATGGCGCAGATATCCCGGCTGCGGGACAGGGAGGCGCCGTCCGGAAGGATGGTGGCCGCGATGACGAAGCCCTGGTCCTCGTCAGGTAGCATGGCGCTCGGGACAAGCTTGAACAGGCCGAACGTGGCGGCGCACAACAGGGCGAACAGCCCCACGGCAACTACGGGCTTTACCAGCAGGAAACGCACTCCGCCCACATAGCTGTTGGTGAAGGAATCGAACCAGCCGTTGAAGACCCTGAAGAACCCGCGCGGGTCGTGGTGGGTATCCGGCAGCAGCAGGGAACACAGGGCCGGGGTCAAGGTCAGGGCCACGATGCCGGAGATGACCACGGACACCGCGATGGTGATGGCGAACTGCTTGTAGAGCTCTCCGGTAAGGCCGCCCATGAAGGCCACCGGAACGAACACTGCGCACAGGACCAGCACGATGGCGATGATGGGCCCGGTAACCTCCTCCATGGCCTTGGCCGTGGCCAAGGGCGGCGGCAGGTGTTCTGTTCGCATGATGCGCTCCACGTTCTCAAGCACCACGATGGCGTCGTCCACCACGATGCCGATGGCCAGCACCATGCCGAACAGCGTCAGGGTGTTGATGGAGAACCCGAGGGCGTACATCCCGGCGAAGCTGCCGATGATGGATACCGGCACGGCCAGGAAAGGAATGAGCGTGGCCCGGAAGTTCTGCAGGAAGAGATACACCACCAGAAACACCAGAAGCATGGCCTCGCACAGCGTCTTCACCACCTCGACGATGGAGACCCGGACGAACTTCGTGGTGTCGTACACCGTGGAATAGGTGATGCCAGCCGGAAAACGCTTGGACAGCTCGTCCATCTTGGCCTTCACCGCATCCGCCGTATCAAGGGCGTTGGCTCCGGGAGCCAGGAAGACACCCATGGGCACGGTGGGCTTGCCGTTGTGCTTGCCGGAGAAGTTGTAGTCCTTGGCGCCGAGTTCCACCCGGGCCACGTCCTTCAAACGCAAGGACGATCCATCCGGCTCGGAGAGCAGGATGATGTTCTCGAACTCCTCAGGGGTGTTCAGCCGGCCCTTGGTGGTGACCATGTAGTTCACGTCCACCCGCTGGGCGGTGGGTTCCTGGCCTATGCGCCCGGCCGCGTACTGGGCGTTCTGCTGGGTGATCGCCTTGGCCACGTCCCCGGGAGTGAGCTTCAGCTGGGCCAGCTTGTCCGGGCGCAGCCAGATGCGCATGGAGTAATCCTGGTTACCGAAGATCACGGCTTCGCCCACGCCCGGGAGGCGCTTGAGCTCGTCCAGGACGTTCACCAGGGCGTAGTTGTTCATGTAGATCGTGTCATACCGGCCGTCCGGGGAGTCTATGGTCAAAACCTGCAGGAAGTTCGAGGATCTCTTGCTGACGTTCACCCCCTGCCTGCGGACCTCTTCCGGAAGCGAGGTGAGTCCGGACTGCACCCGGTTGTTCACGTTGATGGTGGCCTGGTCCGGATCCGTGCCCACGGCGAAGACCACGGAGATGGTTATGGAGCCGTCGCCCGCGCTGGTCGAGCGCATGTAGAGCATCTTGTCCACGCCGTTTATCTGCTGCTCGAGAGGAGCGGCCACGGTCTGGGCTATCACCTCGGGACTGGCTCCGGGGTAGGAGGCCCTGACTTGGACCTCGGGTGGAATGATGTTCGGGTACTGGGCGATGGGAAGCGCATTCATGGCCACCAGACCGGCCATGACGATAACCAGCGAGATGACCGTGGAGAGGATGGGACGACTGAGGAAAAAACGTGACAGCATGCCTGTTTCCTTACCCTTATCAGCCTGTTGTAAAAGTCGATCTTCTTAAGCCTGTTCAAAAAACCGGCTGGCAAGGCGCAGAAAAAAGTCAAGGCTGAAGCGTATTTGACATACGCGAAGGTTTGACTTTTTTGCGGCAACGCCGCCAGCGGGAATTTTTCAACAGGCTGTTATCCGGCCTGCCCGGCCGGTGCGGCCGGTGCGGCCGTGGCCGGCTGCGCGCCCGCTTCCCTGGGGTTCACGGTGGCGCCGGGCTGTACCTTGATGACGCCTTCGACCACCACTCGTTCCCCGGGGTTAACGCCGCCCTCGACAAGGTAGGAGTTCCCCAGGGTGGGCCCCAGGGTGACGATGCGCGGCTCCACTACGTTCTTGTCGTTCACCACCCAGATCATGGTGCCCTGCTGTGTCTGCAGCACCGCCCCCTGAGGGATGGACATGGCCTCCTTGAGCACCGAACCGGCCAGCTTGGCCCGAACAAACTGGCCGGGCATGAGCTCGCCTTTGGGATTGGGAACTTCGGCCCGCACCTTGACCACCCCGGTCTGGGTGTCCACCTGGGTGTCCATGAAATTGATGTGTCCGGAATGGGGAAACACGGTTCCGTCGGAAAGCAGCAGGCGCACCTCGAAATCCCGGCCGTTTTCGAAGGCCATGCGCCCGGAAGCCCTGTCCTTGCGGTACTTGCTGGCATCGGCGTTGGAAATGGAGAAATTCACGTACACAGGGTCGATGCGATTCACCACGGTCAGCAGGCTGGAATCGGTCCCGGTTCCCACCAGGCTCCCCTCGGAGCGTGTTTCCTTGCTGGTGACGCCGGTGATGGGGGCCTCCACCCGGGTGTAACCCAGGTTGATGCGGGCCTCGCGCACCTTGGCCTGGGAGGTCCGCACCTCGGCCGAGGCGGCTTCGAACTCGGTCTGGGCGTCGTCATTGTCCTTCTGGCTGATGACGTCCTCCTGGCGGAGCTTGCGCATGCGGGCCAGGTCGCGCGTGGCCCGCTGCAGGCGCGCTTCGGACTGGCCGAGAGCACCCTGGGCCTGCTCGAGAGCGGCCTTGAACGGTTCGGGGTCGATCTCGAACATGAGATCTCCCTGGCGGACCTGCGAGCCTTCCACATAGCTGCGCCGAAGCAATATGCCGCCCACGCGGGCCCGGACCTCCACCTCGCGAGAACCAGTGACTTGGCCCATGTATTCAATATCAAGGGGGATATCCGCCTTGGTCATGGTCTTCACAACCACCGGCATGGGCGGCATGCCTCCCGCGGGAGGTTGCCCGGCACTTTCCTTGCCGCAACCGGACAAGGCGGACAGGGCGAAAAGGCCTGTGAGACAGACCGACAAAATCATCCCGCGCCGCTGGCGCAGCTGATAGTATGCAGACATGTGGAATTCCTCCGGAATAATACGAACACCGCAGCTTGTCAGGCGAGTTTCAACGTCCGTAGCCGTTAGTTAGATAGCTAACTAATGTTCGAAAAGGCCGGTGTCAAGAGTCTTGAACGCGGCTGAAAGAACGGGGGAAAGGCGGTCTACCTGGCAATCATGGCACGGAGAACGTCGGCGGCGCCTTCGGCGTTGTGGCTCATTTCGTGGACATGCTCGATGAATTTGACGAACTGATAGATGTTCTTGAAGTCCCCCTCCTCCGCCAAGCACTCGCGCAAGAGTTTCCGGGAGGATCGCGAGACCTTGCTGTGCTGCACGCGGACCGTATGGTAGTTGTCCTTGACAGCGGTCCTGTCCTTGGTTTGCCCGTAAACCAGGTCCATCGTCCCCTGGATGGCCGGTTTCAAAAGCTCAACCGAACGGCAGGCTTCCCGGGTCAAGGCCCGGGCCGATGTCAGAAGTTCCTTGGGCAACACCATCTGGCGCATGCCGAGCCAGTTCAAGGCGTCCTGCGCCGAATCCAGGATGTTGTCCTGGCTGCGGGTGAAGTTGAGAAACAGGGTCTTGTCCACCTCCATGAAGAAATCCCTTGGGAGGCGGCGGATGCGGCGCTTGATCTTGTCGGCCTGGCCCTCCAGCGTGTCGATCTCCACCGCAAGGGCCTGAAAAGCCACGCCAAGCCCGTTATTGGCATATTCCTTCAAGGCGGCTTCCACCACCATGACACCCTTGGCCACCGGTTCATAATGCTCAAGCAGTCCCGGAAGGCGCTTTCGGCCTGTCACGTTGGCCATGAATCGAGTAAAAAACATGCGGAAGCTCCTGGGCTTTGTTTGCGGGGAGTGCTGGTAGAAACTGTCGTATGGAATAAAGTTCCGCTTTGCAAGGCATCCACAGCAGGAGTGCCATTCGATTGTGTTTTTTAACGACGACTTGCAAAGAAAACTCGTAGAAGATACGAGCCACATACCCGCCCGGAAAGGTCTTGTCCGGGTCGGATCGCAGCCATACAGACCAGGAACGGGCCCGGCCATGTACGTCAAATTTCCAGGCCTCCAAACGCACGCACTCGCGGCCTCATACTCGGGACTGCCTTCGGCCGTGGTTTTGGCCGGGCCGGACCAGAACGTGGCCTACGCCAACGACGAGTTCTTCGCCTTGACGGAATGCACCGCGAGCGACCTGGAGCTCATGACGTTTTCAGACGTCCTGAGTGTTTTTTGCGTGGGCATCCACGACAGCATCGAGGATTTTCTGGCCAACGAGGGTATCTGGTTCGACATGGAAAAACCCATAGCCAAGGCCGACGGCAGCCTGGCCTGGGTTCGCGTGCGCGTTGACCATATGGAGTTCGAGGGGCATGGAAGGTGGGCAAGGCTCATAATTGACGACGTGACCCGCTACAAGGTGGCCATAGAAGGCCTGGTGAACCGCAAGAACCTCTACCAGTCCATCGTTGAAACCCGCCCCGACCTCATCTGCTGCTTCCTGCCCAACTGGAGCCTGACATACGCCAACACGGCCATTGCCCGATCCTTTGGCAGAACGCGGACGGAAATGGTCGGCGAGGATTTTCTTCTTCTTCTGGAACCGGCCCTTCGCGAGCGCTTCAGCCAGGCCGTGTCCTCCATCACCCCGGAGAACCCCATGGCGGAGTTGGAGCACCAGGAAGTGAGCGCGAACCCTGATTCTCCTCCCGTTTGGATGCGCTGGATCATACAGGGTTTTTTCTACAAAACCGGGCACATCAAGGACTACCAGGTGGCGGGCATCGACGTGACCGGCCAGAAGGTAACGGAATCGCAGTTCATTCACGCCGACAGGCTGGTCTCGCTTGGCACCCTGGTTTCCGAGGTGGCGCATGAGATCAGCAACCCCAACAACTTCATCATGTTGAACGCCCCCCTGGTGCTCGACCTCTGGAGAACAGTGGCCCCAAGCCTGGAGACCATCGCCAGGGACACGGACGACGGCATGCTGGGCGGGATTCCCGTTTCGGACATCTCCCGGCACGTGCCCCAGCTCCTCACGGGCATCATCGAGGGGTCCGAGCGCATTCGGGATTTCGTGCGAGAACTCAAGAACTTTTCCCGCCAGGACGCGGAGAGCGGTTTCGAGATGCTTCCGGTCAACGATGTGGTGCAGTCCGCGGTGCTTCTCATGAGCAAAACCATCGGGCTGCACACCACCCGGTTCGCCGTGCGCTACGGCAACGGCCTTCCTTTGGTGCGGGGGCGCAGGCAGCGCCTGGAACAGATCGTGGTCAATCTGGTGCAGAACTCCTGCCACGCTTTGGTCGGCCCGCACCAGGGAATCGAAATTGAAACTCTCTTCCACGAACCTTCGGCCAGCGTTCGCATAGTGGTCCGGGACCAGGGGGAGGGCATCCGCCCGGAGGACCTGCCCAAGATCACCGAACCGTTCTACTCCACCAAACGCGAACAAGGCGGAACCGGACTTGGTCTCTCGATCTCGCTCTCCATCGCCCGGGAGCACGGCGGCCAGCTCCTGATCGAATCCGTCCGGGGCGCCGGGACCACCGCCACCGTGGTTCTTCCCGCCATAATGCAGGAGATTGCCTGACATGGGCACGGCACTCATACCCAAGCACCCGATCCTTCTCGTGGACGACGAAGAGCAGGCCCTGCAAAGCTACGACCTGAACCTGCGTTATTCCGGCCTGACAAACACAATCCGCTGCCAGAATCCTCTCGAGGTGAAGAACATCCTGAGCCGCCAGCAGGTGTCCCTGGTCATGCTCGACCTGTGCATGCCCCAGATGCGCGGGGAAGAGGTGCTCAGCTACATTAAGAACGAGCACCCGGGCCTTCCGGTCATCATCGTCACCGGTTTCAACGAAGTTGAGACGGCCGTGCGCTGCATGCGGGCGGGATCGGTGGATTACCTGGTCAAACCCGTGGACCGGGCCCACCTCTTGTCCGCGGTGCGCCATGCCCTGGAGGCAAGCCCCGCCGCGCGCCCGGAGAATCCGCCCAGCCAATTACAGCAAGAGCCCAGCGAGAACGCCTTGGCTCGCATCGTCACGGGCAACGCCCGCATGAAATCCCTCCTGGCCTATGTACAGGCTGTGGCCGGATCGGATGAACCGGTTTTGGTCACTGGCGAAACCGGGGTGGGCAAGGAGCTCGTGGCCAGGGCCATCCACGACCAAAGCGGCCGCTCGGGAAAATTCGTGGGCGTGAACGTGGCGGGTTTGGATGACGCCATGTTCTCGGACACGCTCTTCGGGCACAAGAAAGGAGCCTTCACCGGGGCGAACATCGGCCGGCGCGGACTCATCGAGGAGGCCACCGGGGGCACGCTCTTTCTGGACGAGATAGGCGACCTGGCCAAGGCCTCCCAGCTCAAGCTCCTGCGCCTGATCCAGGAGCGCGAATACTACCCCCTGGGTTCAGACACCTTAAAACCCGTGGAAGCGCGCATCATCGTTGCCACCAACCAGGCCCTGGAAGAGATGATCGAACAGGGCACGTTCCGGCGCGACCTCTTCTTCCGGCTGCGCACGCACTATGTGGCCATCCCGGCCCTTCGCGAACGCATGGACGACCTGGAGCTTCTAACGGAACACTTCCTGGAGAAGGCGGCGGACCGACTGGGAAAACCCACGCCCCAGGCCCCTGCGCAACTGGCGCCGCTTCTTGCCGGGCATAGGTTCCCGGGCAACGTGCGCGAACTCGAAGCCATGATTTTCAACGCCGTGGCCCTAAGCGAAGGGGCGGTCCTGTCCATGGAGCCCTTCAAGGATTGGGTGGGGTCGGTGCGCGGGAGCGTCCGGCCGGAGCTTTTCCCTGCGGTGCTTGGCGAGATGGAGCACGGGGTGATGACCCTCAAGCAGGCCGAGGAGCGGGTGATTAACGAAGCCCTGGAACGGGCGGGCGGCAACCAGAGCGTGGCCGCCAAAATGCTTGGAATTACGCGTCAGGCGCTGAACAGGCGTTTGCTGACAAAGAAACGCAAGAAAACAGGCTAGTTACTCTCCGCCCCCAGGTCTTTCCCCCGGGATGGGCAGGCGCACGTAGAAGCTCGCGCCGCCGTCCTCGTTGTTCACCACGTTTATGGTCCCCCCGCACTCCTTGACGATGCCGTAGCTGATGGAGAGCCCGAGCCCAGTTCCCTTGCCCACCTGCTTGGTGGTAAAAAACGGCTCGAAAATACGCATCATGGCGGCTTCGGGCACGCCCGTGCCGGTGTCCGATATGCGTACGGTGACGAACTCGTTGTTGTGCATGGTCTTTATGGTGATGCGTTTCGGCACCTGCCTGCCGTCCGGTTTCGCGGCGCGCTCCTCGATGGCGTCCCGGGCGTTGATGAAGAAGTTTATGAACACCTGCTCCATGCGGTTTGACTCGCAGCGGACCAAAGGAAGCTTCTCATCGAGTTCCCAGACCACCTCGATGCTTCTCAGCGCCAGCTGCTGGCTGAAAAAGTCGAAGGATCGCTTGAGCACGTCGTTTAAGGCCACCTCATCCAGCTGGATGTCGGATTTGCGGCCGAATTCGCGCATGTGGCTGATGATCTTGGTGGCTCGCTCCACTTGTTGAACAACCAACTCGGTGACGCGCCTGAGCAAAGCCTCGGCCGGAAGCTCCCCGCGGCTGAGGCTGCGCTTTATGAGGTCCACGCTGGTCTGGATGACGGCCAGGGGCTGGTTGATCTCATGGGCCACGCCCGTGGCCATCTCGCCCAGGGTAGCCATCTTGCTGGCCTGAATGAGCTGCTGCTCCGTTTCCAGGCGGTTGGAGATGTCGCCCACGGTCACCAGGAAAACCTTGCGCTTATTGTACTCGGTCGGCGAGGAATTGATGGAGACAAAGAACTCCCGGCCGTCCTTGGTGATGTGCTTGACCTGGTCGATATCCTTGTTCTTCTTGAGCGTCTTTACGAAGGCCGCCTTCTCGACATCCGCGAACAGGTCCAGAAAGCTCATCCTGGACAGTTCGGACTTGGTCCAGCCGTAGAGGTGAACGGCGCTCATGTTGCAGTCGCGGATGGTGAAGTCTTCCTGGTCGAGCACGAACACGGCGTTAGGTATGTTGTTGAAGATGGCCATGTACTTCTTTTCCGAACGCTTGAGCTCCCGCTCCAGATCCTTGCGTTCGGTGATGTCCAGGCACATCTCCATGGCCGCCACCAGATTCCCCTCGGAATCATAGATGGGGGCCGTGTTCACTATCCAGTGCGCCATGGAGCCGTCCCGATAGCAGCCGGACTCCTCGGTGGTCTGGAACCTGCCGGTATTGAAGGTTTTTTCCACCGGGCAGTCCGGACACTTGGAGTCGCGGCCCTTGTAGGCCTTGAAGCAGAATTCCCCGAGACGCGCGTTGAAGCGTTCCTCGAAGGTCTTGTTGAAGCGCAGGAGCCTGAAATCGCGGTCCTGCACCGTGATAACGCACGGCACTCCCTCGAACAGGTCCTGGTAGAGATTCTTCTGCAGCGAGAGCTGGTTGTTCTTGGCCATGAGGTCCGAGCCCATCTGGTAGATGGCCTCGGCCAGCTGGCCGATCTCGTCGTCGCTTTTCACGCTCTGGCGTTTGAGGGCCTTGCCCTGGGCGATGAGCCTGGCGTCGTGTATTATGGAGTTGATCGGCCGCTTCACCAGAGCCAGGAACAGCACGGCCAGGGTGGCGAAGGTGACGATGAACTGGATGAATGCCAGGTAGAGCGTGTGCTGCCTGCTCTCGCTTATGAGTTCATCCGCGCCGGACAGGGAAAACGCCAGGTCCAAAACTCCCAGTATTTTTTCCCCGGCCTTGTGGAAGTGGCAGCCCGAGGGGTCCGAGCATCCCTGTTCGTTCAAGATCGGGGTCACAAGCCTGAGAACCCGTTCTCCGTTCTCCTCGGAGTCCTTGTAGATGGCGTCGGTCAGGCTCGGCTGAAGCCTGGCTTCGAGGCCCTGGTGGCAGGCCTGGCACAAGGGGTCCCTGCGGGTGATGACCACGCGGGTCTGATCCGGCGAGGTGGCGAACATCACCTCCCCGGCCTTGTTGATGATGCGGACGTTGCGGATTTCCTGAAGCTTGCTGTAGTTGTTGACGATGGCCTGGATGTCTTCGCGGGAGTTGAGCATCATGGCGTAGTGCAGGCCCAGCTTCACCGTGCTGGCCACGCGGTCCGCGCCCATGATGAGGTTCTCGACCGTGGCCTCCTTCTGGTACTGCACGTGATAGAAGGACCACAGAAAGATGCTCGCGAACAAAATGAAGGCGATGGGAAAGGTGATCTTTAAGACCAGCCTGCTGCGAAACGATTCGAGAAGCCCTTTCATCCGCCTTCTCCCTGCCTCATGAAGCCCGGGTACGGGGCATGGTGACGATTATGGACGTCCCCGTGCCCAGTTCCGACTGAACGTCTATGGTGCCCCCGTGGCGCTCGATGACCTGGTTGGAGATGAAAAGCCCCAGCCCAGTGCCGCGCGACCCCTTGGAAGAAAAGAACAGGGTGAACATCTTCTCCCTGGTTTCCTGGTCCATTCCCATGCCGTCGTCGGCAACCTCGAAGCGCACCGTGTCGGCATCGGCCGTCACCTTGAACACCACGTGGTGTTCCGGCTTGGTGTCGTCCTCGGCGCAGGCGTCCACGGCGTTTTCCAGAAGGTTCACCAGAGCGGCGGACATGGCGGTTTCGTCCAGGCCGGTCTCGCCGAGATCTTCGCCCGCCTCCAGCCTGAACCCCACCTTCCTCTGCTGCGCCTTGGGTTCGATGATGGCGGCCAGGTCCTTGGCGAACGCGCCAAGGTCCACTTGCGCGAGCTCGGTTTCACGAGATTTGGCGTAATAGAGAATGTCCAGAACCATCCGGCGGATGCGGCTGATCTTGTCTTTCACAATGGCCCAGCCGTCGCGCAGGCGTTCGGCGTCGTCACGCTTGAATCCGGCCTCCACCTTGTACACTCCGCCGTCCAAGGAGGTGAGCAGGCCCTTCACGCCGTGGGACATGGAGCCGAGCATGAGCCCAAGCGAGGCCAGGTGGTCCTGGAGCTGGCGGATCTGGGTGATGTCCGTGGATATCTCCATCACCTGCTCTATCTGGCCTTTGTCGTCATGCACCGGAGCGGTCTGGATGAGCACGATACGCTGCGAGCCGTCCTTGGTGGTGACCACGGTCTCCCACTGGTGGGACTCCCCGTCCTCGAAGGTGAGCGAGATGGGGCACTCCTGGCAGGGATCCTCACGGTGGGTGAACGTAGTGAAACACTTGCTGCCCCGGCACTCGCCGAAATCCTGCCGGAAGCGGCGGTTGGCCTCCACTATGTTGTGCTCGCGGTCCACCACCTCGATGTAGCACGGCACGGAATCGAAAAGCCGGTGGAACTTTTCGCGGGTGGCCCGCAGTTCCTCCTGGAGCCTGTTCACTTCCGTAACGTCCACGGACAGTTCGATGACCATCTCGACTTGTCCGTCGTTGCTCATGATCGGCGCTGTATGGACAATGACAGGGACTTCGCTCCCGTCCTTGCCCATGAGAATTTCCGGGCTGCGCTGGGCCTTACCGGATTCGATGGTCTTGGCCACGGGGCAGGCGTTGCCGCTGCCCTGTCGCTGGGAATAGACCTCCCAGGAATTTTTTCCAGTCATGTTGCCCAGGCGATCCTCATAGAGCTGGTTCACGGCCACCACTTCCAGATAGCGGTTGTGGATGGATATAAAGCAGGGCAGCTGGTTGAAATAGCCCATGCCCTCGTCGAAGGTTTCCACCAGGCAGCGCATGGCCGTGGAAAGACCCTCCACCACCTGGCCCACGGCCAGCTGGCGCTCCAGTTCCACAAGCTTTGCGGACTTCTCCTTGACGATGCGCTCCAGGTTCTGGGTGTGCTCGCGCAGTTGGCGGCGCATGCCGATCTTTTCGGCGGCGCGCTTGAGCGCGTTTATCAGAAGCTCGTCGCGGATGGGCTTGGTGATGAAATCCAGGGCTTCGTACTGAAGGCTCTTCACGGCCAGGTCCATGTCTCCATGACCGGAGATCATGATCACTTCGATGTCGGGACTTATTTCCTTGATGCGCTTTAGGAGCTCGATGCCGTCCATGCCCGGCATCTTGATGTCTGTCAGCACGATGGATGGAACGAAAACTTCGAGCGCCTCCAGGGCTTCCTCGCCGTTGGCCGCTGTCTGGACATCATAGCCCAGGTCGGCGATGGAGAGCCCGAGGATTTCCCGGATGGCGTCCTCGTCGTCGACCAGCATCACTTTCTCGCCCATGAAGCCACTCCTTAAAGCGCGTGAAGACCGCAATCGCGTTCAGATTTTTCTTCTCTGTATCCTTCTAAACAGCATGCGGCAACACGTCCTCACCAGCCATCCCCGAGAAGGACAAAGGCGCGGGCCCCGTAAGGGAAAGCCCGCGCCTTTGCGATATCGTCTCACCGGACAACAAGCCGGTGTCAGTTCCGGACGACTAGCCGGCGATCATTTCCTTGACCATCTTCAGGGTCTTCTCAACGTCCACGGGCTTGGTGATCACCGGGACGTTCTTGGTCAGAACCGGCGGGCGGGGGCCCACGCCGCTGATCACGATAACCGGGATCTCGGCCAGCTGCGGTTCCTGGCGAAGCTTCACATAGAACAGGGTGCCGCCGCGGGCGGGCATGTCCATGTCCAGGGTGATGAGATCGGGTTTGTGGACCTGGGCCATTTCCAGGCCCTCGACGCCGTTCTTGGCGCCCACGGTTTCATAGCCGGCCTCTTCAAAGACGTCCTTGAGATACGAAATGATCTCGGGGTCGTCGTCGATTATGAGGATCTTCTTGGCCATAGTTACCTCGCGGTTTGCGGCTAGGCCGCTTTATTGGTTATTTCAGCTTGCCCAGGGCCTTGACCATTTCCATGGCCACGCCGATGCCGTCCTTCACCTCGGGGTTGGACAGGGCGCCCACCACACCGAACATTCCCACAGGCTTGGCGTTGGCCAATTCCATGTTGGCGGGCATGTCCGTGAGCTTTTCCAAGAGCTCGAGCATCTTGGGGTCGCTCATCTTCTTGAGCAGGCCAATGAGAACCACGAAGCTGTCGCCCATGGCCTCGATGTCTTCGGGGCCGTAGTGCTGGGCGATTTTGCCGCGAACTTCGAGCATTGCCTCGTAGGTCCTGAACACGCCCTTCTGCTCCAGGGTTCCCAGGTAGCGCACGGTGTTGTGCAGGGCGGACTTCATCATCGGCTCCATGGTGTGCCACATGTCGATGATGGTCTCGAGGGCTTCGAGAGCCCAGGTGATGTTTTTGACGTTCACAAGGATCTTCTTGACGAGAGGCAGGAGGTCTTCCAGCTGGAAGCTGTCCTCCACGTCCTTGAATTCCTTGATGAGGGCGTAGAGAGCCTGCTTCATGATCGGGTTCAGATCCCGGATCAGGTCGTCCATGGGCTCTCTGGCTTCCCTCGCGACAGCCAGCTCGGCTTCTATCTTGCCGAGTTTTTCTAAAATGAGGTCCTCTTTGCTCATGGTCACTTCTCCTAGAAGCCGCCGGGGCGTTTTTTGCCGGCCATGAACATCTGAGGTTCGAGGGGCAGGTCCTTACCTTTGAGCATGAGATTGAAGTAGACCCACTTGAACATCATCTTGCCCCAGTAGTTCATGTAGGACTCTTCCAGCAGGCCGAAGGGTCCGATGCCCGGGAACGGATACTTGCCCGGCAGAGGCTCGACTTTGTAGTTGAAGTCGATGAGAGCGGCTTTCTCGTAGCCGGTGACGATGAAGCAGTTGGAGTGGCCGTCGAACTCGGGGCGCGGGGCCAGACCCTCGATGTCGCGGTGCAGATTCTCGGTGAGAACATCCGCCTCGAAGTGGGTCACGGAACCGGCCTTGGAGGTGGGCACGTTGGTGGCGTCGCCCAGGATGTACATGTTCTCGTAGTCGGGAGACTTCAAGGTGTAGTGGTCGGTCTTCATGTAGCCCATGGGATCGCCGATGTCGGAATCGATGATCACCTGGGAGCCGAAGTTGGGCGGAATGGCCACCAGGAGGTCGAACTCCACTTCGTCGCCCTTCATGGATTCCATCACGCCGCGCTCGGCGTCAACGGCCGCGATTTCGAAGTTGGGAACGATCTTGATGTTCTTCTCTTCGCAGATCTTGCCCAGGGCGGCGGCGGCCACGGGCTTGGTAAAGGCGCCGGTGAGCGGGGTCACCAGCTCGATCTCGATGTTGTGGCGGGTGCCCTCGGTCATGAAGAACCAGTCGGCCAGGAACAGGAATTCCAGGGGGGCGACCGGGCACTTGATGGGCATTTCGGCAATGTTCAGGCAGATCTTGCCTTTCTCGAACCGGGCCAGCTTGTGGCAGAGGTCCACCGCCCCATTGGGGGTGTAGAAGTCGTGGATGTTCTTCTTCCAGCCGTCCATCATGCCTTCGATCTCGTCGGGCATGATGCTGCAACCGGTGGCAACCACGATCCAGTCGTAGTCGACCTTGGAGTTGGTGGTGGTGACCACCTTGCCGACAGGGTCGATGTTGGTGATCTCTTCGTTGATGAATTCAACGCCAGCGGGAATGAAGCTCGACAGGGGACGGATGCAGTCCTTGATGTCGTAGATGCCGAAGGGCACGAAGAGCCAACCGGGCTGGTAGTGGTTAACAGTGTTGCGATCGATGATGGTGATCTTCCACTCTTTCTCGTCCAGCTTCTGGCGCATTTTGTTGGCGATTATGCAACCGCCGGCGCCGGCACCAAGAATAAGAAGCTTTTTCATGTCCTAACGGCTCCTCTCGTGTTTTGAAACCTAGGTTTTCAGTGTCCCCCAAGCGTCCTTGGGGAGTCCCCATTCCACGTTTCCCCTCTAAAGCAGGGGCCGTGCCAGCCGTTAAAAGCTAAATAAAACGTTTAATTTCAGCATATTGGCAAAATAGACCACTAAAACGACCCACTCTTTCCCGAGCAACATTTGTTGACACAAAACGTGGTGCCGCCGGGAATGCTGGCCGCACCGGAGATAAATGCGGAAAGCAACGTTTGTTGCGGCGTAAACAATTGTTGCGGGTAACGATTGACCAGCCCCGAAGTGAGGAAGAGTTCCGGTGAAATTTTCGCGAAAAAAAGTGGCAGATGAATTCATTCCCTCGCCCTGCAAACCAACATGCGTGCATCCTCAACTGGCACCTGCGAGCCCGCGGGCGAGGGCGGCCAAATTCGCGTGAGCACGGTTCAACCCGTTCTTTTTCTTTACTCTCTGCTTCAGAATACGCTAAGGTGGGGAAGATACCTTCTCTTGCGGACGCTTTGGCGCCCGCGCCTTTTAAGCGAACCAAGGGTACAGCGCATGACACCGGTCGACCCGTCACTGAACTTCGCATTGTCCCCGTGGGAACCCGGAGGACTGAGCCTCTTGGTTTTCGCGGTCCTGGTGGGAGGGCTTTTGGCGGCCCTGCTGGTTCTGACCCGGATTGTGAATCCCACAAGGAGAAGCCCGGAAAAGGACAGGCCTTACGAGTGCGGCGTCATCCCCACCCCGGAGCCCATGTTCCGCTATCCCGCGCCATTTTCCCTGGTGGCCATGGTCTTTTTGATCTTCGACGTGGAAACCGCCTTCATCTACACCTGGGCCGTTTCCTTCGACACCTTGAGCGCCGTGAGCTTCATCGGCATCTGCGTGTTCATCGGCGTGCTACTGCTCAGCCTCTGGTATCTTTGGCTCAAGGGAGGGCTCCAATGGGGCACGGCCACCAGACAATAGACCTGCCCGGCCTCACGGCGCCTTCCAGCGTCGACCTTGCCGTGGACTGGTGCCGCGCCAACAGCCTGTGGCCGTTCTTTTTCGGCCTTTCCTGCTGTTTTGTTGAGGAAGCCACCGCCTTCACCGCCCGCTACGACATCGCCCGCTTCGGGTCGGAAGTGTTTCGCGGCTCGCCGCGCCAGTCAGACGTGCTCATCGTTTCCGGCACCATCTTCAAGAAGGTGGCCCCGGTGGTCTTAAGGCTCTATGAGCAGATGGCCGAGCCCAGGTGGGTGATCTCAATGGGCTCGTGCTCCAACACCGGCGGCATGTACGACGTCTACTCCGTGGTGCAGGGGGTGGACCAGATTCTGCCGGTGGACATCTACGTGCCCGGCTGTCCGCCCAAACCAGAGGCCCTCCTGCACGGGCTCATGGCCCTGCAGCAGCGCGTGAAGCTGGAACGCCCCACCCGGCCCATATTCGGGCTTTCCGGCGGCAGCCAGGGCGGGCGCACCGAGGAACTCGTGGAAGGCGCCACCAAGAGCATGGACACGCGCGGCCCCGGTTTCGCGGGCACCGCCGTACGGGGCACCTCGGCCACGCCCCCGGATTTTGCGGGCAACCGCTCCCGCCTGATGTGGACCCCGCCGGCCGCGCGCATCGAGATTTCCGAACCGGACAGAAGCCTGGCCGCCGAGCTTCAGGAGCGTTTCGGCCAGGACGAGGGGAGCCCAGGCATCGAGATGGTCGAGCCGGTTTCGGACATGCCCACCCTGCGCGTTCCCGCCGGGAAGGCCCGGGACGTCCTGGAGTACTTGAAGACCAGGCCAAACTCTCCGTACGCGCGCCTGGAGGACCTGACAGCGATTGACGAATCCGCCCGCCAGGCCTCCCAGGGCTATCCGGACTTCCACCTGGTCTACACCCTGCTCAATTTCCGAAAGGCCTCCCGATTGCGCGTCAAGGTGCCTCTCCAGGGCGCGGCTCCCGAAATCGACAGCGTCACCGGCATATGGGCCAGCGCCGACTGGTACGAACGCGAAGTGCACGACATGTTCGGCATCGACTTTTCCGGTCACCAGCGCCTGCGCCCCCTGATCCTGCACGCCAACTGGCCAGGCCACCCGCTGTTGAAGGCCCACCCGCGCCGGGCCACCACCATGCCCCCCTTCACCCGGGCCGACCTGCCCGCCCTGGAGCCGGTGGACGCGGCCGAGCTTTTGGGCACCTCCGGGGACGAGGAGGAGATGCTCCTCAACTTCGGGCCCCACCACTACGGAACCCACGGGGTGCTCCGCTACGTCCTGGCCCTGCACGGCGAGATGATCCGGGATATGGACATCGAGATCGGCTACCACCACCGGGGGGTGGAGAAGATCGCCGAGCACCAGTCCTGGCACCAGTTCATCCCCTACACTGACCGGGTGGACTACCTGGCCGGGCTCGCCAACAACCTCTCCTACGTCACGGCCGTGGAGAAGCTGGCGGGCATCCATGTCCCGGACAGGGCGGAATACATACGGATCATGCTCTGTGAGTTCTTCCGCCTTTCAAACCACCTGCTCTGGTTCGGCACCTTCGTGCAGGACCTGGGCATGATGAGCGCCATCTTCTACACCTTCCGCGAACGCGAGATGATTCTGGACCTCATCGAGAGCGTCACCGGCGGCAGGCTGCACCCGTCCTGGCTGCGCATCGGGGGAGTGGCCCAGGACCTGCCCGAGGGATGGCGCGAGAAAGTGGACGCCTTCGTCAAGGTGTTCCCCTCGCGCATCAAGGAATACGAGGCTCTTTTCGACCGAAACCCCATCTTTCTGGCCCGCACCAAGGGGGTCACCCCGCTTGCTTTGAAGGACGCCATGGAATGGGGCGTCACCGGACCCAACCTGCGGGCCTGCGGCCTGGAGTGGGACCTGCGCAAGAAGATGCCCTACGGCGCCTACGAGGCCTTCGACTTCGACGTTCCCATCGAGCACGGCGGCGACTGCTTCTCGCGCTACCGGGTGCGCATGGAGGAGATGCGCCAGAGCCTTCGCATCATCGAACAGGCAGCGCGCGACATGCCCCCGGGACGGCACATCACCGAGGACTACCGCTACAGCGTGCCGGAAAAGAAGGATACGCTCAAAGACATCGAGAGCCTGATCCATCATTTCGTCAACGTGTCCAGGGGGCCCAACGTGCCCCGGGGCGAAGCATACCATGTCACGGAGTCGCCGCGAGGCGAACAGGGCTACTACGTGGTGAGCGACGGACTTTCCTCGCCCTACCGGCTGCACATCCGCTCGCCAGGCTACGCCAACGTGCAGGTGCTCAAACATTTCGTGCCGGGGCATACCATCCCGGACCTGGTGGCCACCCTGGCCTCCATCGACTACATTCTGCCCGATATCGACAGGTGAAGGAGACGCGTCCCGCATGCTGCCCGAGGAACTGGACCAAAGTCTGCGCGAGATGATCGCCCACGCGGACCACGCCCGCGAGATGGCCGTGGACGTTCTCTACGCGCTGCAGAACCACTACGGGTACCTCTGCGACGAGGCCATCGAGGAGGCGGCCAGCCGCCTGGGCATGACCCCGCTGGAGGTGGACGAGCTGGTCACCTTCTATGACTTCTTCTACCGGGAGCCTGTGGGGCGCTACGTCATCCACGTGTGCGACGGCGTGGTGTGCTGGATGCACCGGGTGGACGGCGTGTTCCGCCATCTCCAGAACGTGCTGGGAATCGAGGTGGGGCAGACCACGCCGGACGGCATGTTCTCCATCCTGCCCACGGCCTGCATCGGCGACTGCCAGAACGCCCCGGGCATGCTGGTCAACGGCAAATACTACGGCAGGCTCACCAACGAAAAAATCGACTCGATCCTCGCCAGGCTGCGCGAACACGGCGAAGAAATCGTGGTGTGCAGGTAGGCCATGGACGAACTGGTTCTTTTTAAAAACCGCGGCAAGCGCCACCACGTCCATCTGGACGAATACCGCGCCATCGGCGGCTACGAGGGTCTTTCCAAGGCCCTCACCTCCATGACTCCGGGAGAGGTGGTCAAGGAAGTGCTGGATTCCGGCCTTCGCGGGCGCGGCGGCGCGGGTTTCCCGGCCGGACGCAAGTGGGGCGGCGTGCCTGCGGACAGCCCCCACCCCAGGTACATCCTGTGCAACGCCGACGAGATGGAGCCCGGCACCTTCAAGGACCGGATCATCATAAACGCCGACCCCCATCTCATCATCGAAGGCATGACCCTGGCCGCCTACGCCGTGGGCGGCGACAAGGGCGTTATTTTCATCCGCCCTTCCTACGAGATCGAGGCGGAACTGCTGACCATCGAGATCGAGGAGGCTCGCGCCGCCAATCTATTGGGCAAGAACATCCTGGGAACGGATTTCAGCTTCGACATCATCGTGCACCGAAGCGGCGGCCGCTACATCTGCGGCGAATCGGGAGCCCAGCAGCGCGCCGTCATGGGCGTGCGCCCAAACCCCATCGAGACCGGGTACCGCTCCTCGGTGCGGGGCCTGTGGGACAAGCCCACCATCGTCAACAACGTGGAGACTCTGGCCAGCGTGCCGGGCATCATCCGCAACGGCTCCCAGTGGTTCAAGGACCTCGCGGCCACCCCCGGCGGGGACGGGGCCAAGCTCTATGCGGTGAGCGGCATGGTGGCCAAGCCCGACTGCTTCGAGCTGCCTTCGGGCACCACGCTGCGCCAGGTGGTCTTCGACCACGCCGGGGGCATGCCGCCCGGCAAGAAGTTCAAGGCCGCCCTGCCCGGAGGCACCTCCACCACGTTCATGTCCGAGAAGTACCTGGACCTCCCCCTGGACTTCCAGACGCTTCGCGACAACGGCTTCCGCCTGGGCACGGGCGCGGTGATCGTCTTCGACCAGGACACCTGCCTGGTGGCGGCCACGCTCAACATGATGCACTACTTCGCCCGCGAGTCCTGCGGCTGGTGCACGCCCTGCCGGGACGGCCTGCCCCTGATACTGGACGTGCTGGAGCGCATCGAGGCCGGCACGGCCACCCAGGAGGACGTGGCCACCCTGCGCCGTACCGCCGAACACGCCGAACACGCCAACTGCGCCTTCGCTCCTGGCGCGGCCGCGCCGGTGCTGGGGCTGCTGGACTACTTCATGGACGAGATCATGGCCCACCTGGATGGCAAGGGATGCCCCTTCAGCTCCCAGCCGGCCCTGCCCTGGCAGGGCGACCGCCACGCCATCATCACCACCTGGCCCGGAGCGCCCGAGGGCAGCTGCCCCGGCGCGCGCCCCAGACCCAAACCCAGGCGGATCGTGTCATGCCCGATCTGATCATAGACGGACTTCGACTCTCGGTTCCGGAAGGGACCACGGTCATCGAGGCCGCGCAGCAGGTGGGCATCATGATCCCGCGCTTCTGTTTCCACCCGGCCCTGGGCCCGGCCGGATCGTGTCGCATGTGCGCGGTGATGTTCACGGACGGCCCGGTGAAGGGTTTGCAGATGAGCTGCATGGTGAAGGCCAAGGACAAAATGGTGGTGGACACGGGCCACCCCGAGGCCCTGGAGTTTCGCAGGCACATTGCCGAGCTCCTCATGCTGCACCACCCGCACGACTGCCCGGTGTGCGACGAAGGCGGACACTGCCTGCTCCAGGACACCACCATCTCCTGCGGCCACGGCCTGCGCGCGTTCAAGGGCAAAAAGCGCACCTACCGCAACCAGGAGCTCGGCCCACTGGTGGTGCAGGAGATGAACCGCTGCATCCACTGCTACCGCTGCGCCCGCTACTACCAGGACTTCGCTGGATACCGCGACTTCGGCCCCATGCGCATCGCCGGTGACGTGACCTACGGCCGGTATGCCGAGGGCCCGCTCCAGAGCCCGTTCGCGGGCAACCTGGTGGAGGTCTGCCCCACCGGGGTGTTCACGGACAAGCCCTCGCGCCACAAGGCCCGCCACTGGGACCTGGAGCGAAGCCCCTCAGTGTGCCTGAGCTGCAGCCTGGGCTGCAACAACGAGATTTCCGCCCGCTACCGCGCGGTGATAAAGATCGAGGCCAGGCCGCATCCTGATGTGAACGGATATTTCCTGTGCGACCGGGGACGCCACGGCTACGAGTACGCCAACCTGCCGGACCGCCCCCGCCAAGCCCAGATCGACGGAGCGAACGCTCCGCTGGAGAAAGCTCTCGCGGAAGCCGCCGCGCGCATCCAGAAGCTGGTTGCCCAGCACGGCCCCGGCACCGTGGCCTGCCTCGGTTCCTCCAGGCAGTCCCTGGAGAGCCAGGGCGCGCTGAAGCTTTTGGCCGCCAAGGCCGGCTGGACCGCGCCCGAGTTCACCACCGGAAGCCACCGCAAACAGAACATGCTCTCGGCCGTGGCCGGTCTGGGCAAGGACCTGCACGTCTCCATGGGAGGCATTGCCGGGTCGGACTGCATCCTGGTGGTGGGCGCAGCCCCGCTCTCGGAAGCGCCCATGCTGGCCCTGGCCATCCGCCAGGCGGCGCGAAACGGCGCGGCCGTGGCCGTGATAGACCCCAGGCCGGTGGAGATGCCGCTTGAGTTTCTGCACATCCCGGCCCGCAAGCACCACATGGAAGCCGCTTTCGGGGCCATCCTGCGCCGGGCCTTCCCCGAACCCGCAGCCGGGGACGCCGGTTTCCTTGATTCGCTTAGCCAGCATATGCCCGACCCGGCAGCTGTTCCCGGGTGGGAAGAGTTTGCCGTACGTCTTGCTGAAAGCGCCTTCCCGGTAATCGTATGCGGATCAGACATCGTGAGGCTCTCCACTCCGGCCCTGGCCGCGGGTGCGGCGAAATTTTTGGACGGGCGCAGGGGACGGGCCGGGTTCTTCCCGGTGCTGGCCGGAGCCAACGCCTACGGCGCAGCCCTTATGAATGGGGACCCCACGGCGAGCTTCGACGACGTGCTGGCCGGAATCGACTCCGGGCGGATCAAGGCCCTTCTGTGCGTGGAGTCCGACCCTGTTGCCCGCTTCGCGGATCACGCCCGCATCCAGGCGGCCATCCACAAGCTCGATCTCCTGGTCTGCGTGGACTACCTGGCCTCGGCCACACGCTGGCAATCCCACATTTTCCTGCCCAGCCAGACCGTTTTCGAGGCGGGGGGCAGCTTCTTAAACCAGGAGGGACGCCTCCAACACGCCAGTCCCGCTTTTTCTGGCGGCACGCCCATGGGCCAGACCCTCCAGAGCGGCCATCCCCCGAGGACGTACTCCCCCGGGATTCCCGGTTCCCAGCCCGAACCATGCTGGGCGATCCTGGCCGGGTTGGCCGGCGCGCTCGGCTGCGGTTTTGGGGAGGGGTATCGCCCCTGGAACGGGGTGGTTGCCGCATGTCCGGCCCTCACTGGCCTTTCTCCCGACCGTTGGCCGCACGACAACGTCCTGGTCATCCCGGACGCGGCTCCCGGCGCTACGCTAGGTGCCCGCCCCTCGCCCGTTCCGCCGGACCTCGGGGCGGATCTCATCATCACCGAGCAGGCTTTCGGAACCGAAGAGCTCTCGAGCTACGGCACTATCCTCAAAAGCCTGGCACCATCTCCACAAATGGTTCTCCACACCAAGGACGCCAGCACCATCGCGCTTCGCGACGAGGATGCGGTCCTTTTGTCCTGCGGCTCCGGGCCAGCCAGCTGCTACCTGCGCATGGTGGACAACATGGCCCGGGAAACCGTGGTCCTGCCCAGGCGCCCGGACAGCGGCTGGAGGCACGCCGTGGCCAACGGGTACACCATCGAGTTGGCGCTTTTGAGCAAACAGGCGGACAAATCCGGGGAGACGCCCTCATGACCCTGTGGCTCGCCGGATTCGCCGTTCTTCTGGTCAAGCTTGTGCTGGTGCTGGCCGTGGTCATGGCCGGAGCCGCCTATCTGGTGCTTGTGGAACGAAAGCTCCTGGGGCGCTTCCAGCTGCGCTACGGGCCAAACCGGGTGGGGCCCTTCGGGCTTCTGCAGCCCCTGGCAGACGGCGCCAAGATGCTCCTCAAGGAGGATCTGGTCCCTGCCGGTGCGGACAAATTCCTCTTCTTCATCATCCCGGCCGTGCTGCCCATGACCACGCTCCTGGCCTTTGCCGTGGTCCCCTTCGGCACCGAGCTTACCATCATGGGCCAGAAGGTGCCCATGGTCATCTCCGACCTGGACGTGGGCGTGCTGTTCGTTCTGGCCCTGTCTTCTGTCGGGGTTTATTCCCTGGCGCTCGGCGGCTGGGCCTCCAACAGCAAGTACAGCCTCTTGGGCGCGGTGCGCGGCGTTGGCCAGATGATCAGCTACGAGCTTCCCCTGGGGCTTACCCTGGTGCCCGTGGTGATGATGGCCAAATCCATGAGCCTTGTGGACATAGTGAACGCCCAGGCGAGCATGCCTTTCATCGTGTATCAGCCTGTGGCCTTCATTCTGTTTTTTGTAAGCGCCCTGGCCGAGATAAAAAGGACCCCGTTCGACCTGGCCGAGGCCGAGAACGAGCTCCAGGCCGGCTACCACATGGAATACAGCGGCATGCGCTTCGCCCTGTTCTTCTTGGGCGAGTACGTGAACATGATCTTTCTGGGCGCTTTGGCCGCCGTGTTCTTCATGGGCGGCTGGAGCGGGCCCGTGCTGCCGCCCATAGTGTGGATGCTCATTAAGACCTCCATCATGCCCATCCTGCTCATCTGGATTCGGGCCACCCTTCCCAGGCTGCGGCCTGACCAGCTCATGCGCCTGTGCTGGGTGTGGCTGGCCCCCCTGGCCCTTGTGAACATTCTGGCCACCGGAGCGGTGATGCTCCTTGCGGGATAGAGCCATGGACGAACGAAACGGCTTTTTAAAAAACATGGTCCAGGGCACCACCGGCCTGATGGAACCCTTCTGGGTGACGCTCAAGCACCTGTTCCGAAAGCCCATTACGGAGCAGTACCCGGAGTACAAGCGCGAGCTTCCCCCCAGGGCCAGGGGGCGCATCGTGCTTACCCGCAGCCCCGACAAGGAGGAGCGCTGCGTGGCCTGCCAGCTCTGCTCCGCCGCCTGCCCGGTGAGCTGCATTTCCATGCAGTCCGCCGTTCGCCAGGACGGACGCCGTTACGCCGAGTGGTTCAGGATCAATTTCGGGCGCTGCATTTTCTGCGGCCTGTGCGAGGAAGCCTGCCCCACCCTGGCCATCCAGCTTACTCCCGACTTCGAGATGAGCGAAGACGACCCGCTGAAGCTTATCTACGAGAAACACCAGCTTCTGGTGGACCATGGAGGCAAGGACCCGGACTACGACTTCTACAAGCATGCCGGCGTGGCCGTGGGCCGCGAGCCAGGAACCCATGACAACGAACATCCTGCGGCGAACCCCAAGACCAACTTCCCCTAAGGAAACCTCATGGGACAGAACATGATACGCTGCATGAATGGCCGTAAAGCACACGCGAGGGGAGAAGCCGCATGAACGTTCCCCAGACAATATTCTACGCCCTGGCCGGGGTGATCGCCCTGGCCACGGGCCTGGCCGTTACCAGGAAGCAGCCCGTGCATGCCGTCATCTATCTGGTGGTGTCCTTTTTCGCCACGGCGGTGCTCTTTGGCCTCTTCGGCGCGCCGCTGCCCGCTGTGTTGCAGATCATGATTCCGGCCGGAGCAGTCATGGTGCTGTTTCTTTTCATCATCATGCTTCTTGGGCGCGAGGAGCCCAAGCCCAGGGACTGGGGCGTCATGAGCTGGATCGGGCCTGGTGTGCTCGGTGCCGTGGCCGCTGCCGCCGGGCTGGTTCTCATCTGGTCGCCGCCGCACGAGACCGCTCCCATGGCCATGGCCAAGGCCACCGCTCGCGAACTGGGCCATTACGTGTACCAGAACTACTGGCCGGCGGTGGAGGCCATCTCGGTGCTCTTTTTCGTGGCCCTGGCCGGGGCCATGTTTTTGGTGCGCGACTTCAAGTCCAAACAGCCTGGCGAGGAGACCAAACCGTGATCGCGCCGCTTGACCACGTTCTGGCCCTGGCGCTCATCCTCTTTGCCATGGGTGCCTTCTGCGCCCTGGCCAGGCGCAACCTGATCATGATCCTCCTTGGCGTCGAGGTGATGCTCAACGCCTGCTCCGTGGCCCTGGTGGGTGCGTCGCTCCACTGGCAGGCCATGGAGGGCCAGGCCTTCACCCTCTTTCTCATGGCGCTCACCGCGGCCGAGGCCTCGGTGGGCCTGGCGCTTTTCGTCCATGCCCGCAAACGAATCGGCACGCTGGATTCTGGCAGCTACTCCAGCATGAAAGGTTGATAACGTGAAGACGCTCGCCTTTCTCACCCTCGCCCCCCCGCTCATTGGCGGCCTGATCCTCATCATCACTGGCAGAAACCTCCCCAGGCGGACCTGCGAGGTCCTGGCCTGCTCCGCCATTCTGGCCTCCTGCATCGCGGCCGTCACCGCATGGTTCACCTTCCCCGGCGGGCGCGAGGTGCTCACCCTGGCCCCGTGGTTCTCGGCCGGGCCGGTTACGGCATCCATCGACGTGCTCATCGACCCGCTGTCTCTTATCATGGCCGTGATGGTCACCTTCGTGTCGTTCATCATCCACGTGCATTCCGTCTGGTACATGCGCGGCGAGGAGGGCTATGTCCGCTACTTCTGCTATCTGAACCTGTTCGTGTTCAGCATGCTGGTGATCGTGCTGGCGGACAACCTGCTCTTTTTGTTCCTGGGCTGGGAGGGAGTGGGCTTTTGCTCCTACGCCCTCATCGGCCACTGGTACCAGGAGAGTTTCCGGGGGGTAGCCGGGCAGAAGGCCTTCATACTGACGCGCATAGGGGACGTGGCCTTCGTGGCCGCCATGGCCGTGCTGGTCACGAACATGGGAACGCTTTCCATAAGCGTGATCGACGAGCGGGTCATCACCCTGTCTACGCGCGCGGCCCTGGCCCTGGGGCTTTTGTTCCTGTTCGCGGCCACGGGCAAGTCCGCCCAGCTGCCGCTTCTGGTCTGGCTGCCGGACGCCATGGCCGGTCCCACACCGGTCTCGGCGCTCATCCACGCGGCCACCATGGTCACGGCCGGGGTGTACCTGCTCATGCGCCTGTTCCCGCTTCTGGCCATTTCCCCGGACGTCATGCTGACCGTGGCCTGCGTGGGAGGGCTCACCGCCTTCTGGGGTTGCCTGGCCGCCATGAGCCAGCGGGACATCAAGCGCATTCTGGCCTGGTCCACCATAAGCCAGGTGGGGTACATGCTCCTGGCCCTGGGCGCCGGCGACATCACCGGCTCCATGTTTCACCTGCTCTGCCACGCTTTTTTCAAGTCCCTGCTCTTCCTGGCCGCCGGATGCGTGATCCAGGTGCTGCACGAGGAGCAGGACGTACTCAATATGGGTGGCTTTCTGCGCAAGGCCCGCCCGGAAATCTTCTGGCTGTTTCTTATCGGCGCTTTGGACCTGGCATCGCTTCCGCCCACGGCCGGGTTCTTCAGCAAGGGCCGGGTGCTGGAATCCGTGCTCGGACAGCCAAGCCCAATCTATCAGGCCCTGTTCGTTTTGGCGGCTGCCGGAGCGGTGATCACCTCCTTCTACACCTTCCGTCTGGTATTTTTGGCCTTCACGGGCGAACCGGCCAAACCCTTCACCCACAAGCCCGCCGTGCTGCCCACGGGCATGGCTCGGGTTCTCTGGCCCCTGGCCGTGTTGGCCCTGGTGGCCGGGGTGATCAATCTTCCCGGCAACTGGGCCGGGGGGGGCTGGCTGGAGCACGTCCTCGCGTCCGTGCCCGGGGCAGCGCCCCAGGTGCACGAGGCGCACAGTTCCCACGGTTCCACCGCGGAACTCATCGATCTTGGCGCCGGGCTCCTGGGACTTGGCCTGGCCTGGCTGCTCTACTCGCCCGCCCGCAGGCCTGGGGCCCAGGCCCTGATCGCCCGCGAGGACGGCCCGCTCGGTGTGTTCAGGGGAGGTCTCGGCCTGGACGCCCTGTACCGTGCCGTGTTCGTCAAGCCCTACCAAGCGCTCAGCACCGTCATCTGGAAGGGGGTGGACCAAGGCGTGGTGGACGGCGCTGTCATGGGATCTGGCAGGCTTTTCGCCTGGGCCTCGGACGCGGTCAGGCCCTGGGCCACTGGTAAGGTGACCCTGTACCTGACCATGCTGGTAACCGGCCTGGCCCTGCTGCTGGCCGTGTTGGCCGGAGGGATCAGATGAGCGCCCGTCTGTCCGCGACAAGGAGAGTGAACGCATGAACGTCTGCCTCCTGCTCACGGCCATAACCTTTCTGCCCCTGGCCTTCGCCGTGGGTGCCTTGCTCCTTGGCAAGCGTCCCGAAGCCTGCCGAAAATTCAGCCTGGCCGCCGCGCTTGTTCATCTTGTCCTCACGGCCTGGGCCATGAGCCTGCCCCTGCCTCTGCGCGAAGACTTCACCTGGATCGCGGGACTTGGGGCCCGTTACACCCTGGAGATGGACGGCTTAAGCGGCATTCTGGCCCTGATGACCTCCTTCCTGACCGTCATCGCCGTGCTGGTTTCCTGGAAGGAGATCAATGAGAAGGTCGGCGCCTACCACGCCCTGGTGTTCGGCGTGTCCACCACTGCCCTGGGCGTGTTCCTGGCCCGGGACCTGCTTCTGTTTCTTATTTTCTGGGAGGCCCAGCTGGTCCCAATGTTCTTCATCATAGGCATCTGGGGCCATGAGGACAAACGCCGCGCGGCCTTCAAGTTCTTCCTCTTCTCCATAGCGGGCGGACTTTTCATGCTGCTGGCGGCCATCTGGCTCTATCTGGCCCACGGCGCCTTGACCGGCACCTACACCTTCGCCCTTGACGCGCTCCTGGCATCGCCCGTGGCACCGGGGGCACAGGCCTGGCTGCTGGCGGCTTTCCTTCTGGCCTTTGCCATAAAAACCCCCATCGTCCCCTTCCACACCTGGCTTCCCGACGCCCACACCCAGGCCCCCACGGCGGGCAGCCTGCTCCTGGCCGGAGTGCTCCTGAAAACCGGCTCCTACGCCCTGGCCCGCTGGGCCATCCCGCTGTTCCCCCAGGCCTCGGCCGAATACTGGTGGATACTGGCGGCCCTGGGCGCTGGCGGGCTGGTCTACGCGTCCTGGGTGGCCTTCGCCCAGACCGATGCCAAGCGCCTGGTGGCCTATTCATCCGTGGGGCACATGGGCCTGGTGGTGCTTGGCCTGGCCGTGTGGAAAACAGCCACGCTTGAAGGCTCGGTGCTTCTCATGGTGAACCACGCCCTGACCACGGGCGCGCTGTTCGTTATGGTGGGCATGCTAGGGGAGAGGGCCGGAACCCGCGAAATGGCAAAATTCGGGGGGCTTTGGAAAACCATGCCCACCTTCAGCGGTTTTTTCCTGCTTTTCGCCATGGCCTCGGCCGGACTGCCCGGACTTGGCAACTTCGCAAGCGAGATGCTCATATTACTGGGTTCGTACAAAACTGCCCCCCTGGCGGCATCCCTGGCCTTCGGAGGGTTGGTGTTGACCCTGGCCTACGTGTTGCGGCTTCTCCAGAGCGTTCTGTTTGGCCAAAGCGCCACCGGCAGCGTCTACCAGGACATCACCACGCGTGAAGCACTTATCCTGGCGCCTCTGGCGGCATGCGTGGTGTTTCTGGGCGTGGCGCCGTGGGCGGTGCTCGAACTGATCAAGCTGCCACTTAGGGCCCTGCTGGTGTAAGGAAACGATAATGAACGCACTGCTTACCAGCTATCTCCCCATGCTCATCCTCTGTGCCGGGGCCCTTCTGGTCTTCGTGTGCGGCGCGCTCGCACCCCAAAAAAGCGTGCTGTTCAGATCGGTTTCCCTGGCCTCCTCTGGCCTGGCCTGCCTGTCCGCCCTGCTCATGGTCCCTGATGCAACACAGACCCTGGTTGATGCCGGCCCTTACGCCCGCTTCTTCACCATGCTTTTGTGCGGGTTGACGTTTCTCTGCCAGCTTTTCGCGGGCGAATACTCAAGGCGCCGGGGGTTCGAGCGAGACGAGTTCCACGCCCTGGTGCTTTTAGCCGCGCTGGGCATGGTGATGCTGGCCGTATCCACTGACTGGGTGATGTTCGCCATAGCCCTGGAGATCCTCTCTCTCTCGCTCTACGTGCTCATTGCCGCGCGCAGGGACAAGGACCAGCCTCTGGAAGCGGCCATCAAGTATTTCGTGCTGGGCGCGGTGGCTTCCGCCATGGTCTTTTTCGGCATCGCCCTTGTCTATGCCGCGTCGGGAAAAATGGGGATATCCGCGAGTCTTACGGCAGCAGGCTCTCAGGGATCGGCCCTTCTGGGCATGGCGTTCATTCTTGTCGGGCTTGGCTTCAAGCTCTCCCTGGCCCCCCTGCATCTGTGGACCCCGGACGTGTACCAGGGCGCGCCCGCGCCGGTTGCCGCGTTCCTCTCCGGCGGGGCCAAGGTGGCCGTGTTCGCCGCGCTTCTTCGCCTAGCCATGACCGAGGCCCCGGCCTGGAAAGCTCTGGAACCGGCCCTGTGGGTTCTGGCGGCTCTTTCCATGCTTGGCGGAACATTGGGCGCGCTCACCCAGCCCAGGGCCAAGCGCATGCTGGCCTACTCGTCCGTCTCGCACGTGGGGTACCTTGTGCTGGCACTTCTGGCCGTGAGCATCGCGGGCCCTGGCCCGGCCATGTTCGCCGCTGCGGCGCTTGGCATCATGGACGTGGCCGTGTTCGGCTGCCTGGGGCTTCTCTCGCCGTTGGACGAAGACGCCGACCTGCTTGAAAGCCTGCACGGGGCGGGGCGCGCCAACCAGGGCGTGGCCGCTGTTCTGGCCTTGAGCCTTCTTACTCTGGGAGGGCTGCCGCCCACGGTGGGCTTCATGAGCAAGCTGGTGGTGTTCAAGGCCGCCCTGAGCGCGGGCTACCTCTGGCTGGCCGTGTTGGGCATCGCCACGGCCATTGTCTCAGTGTTCTATATCCTGCGGGTGTTGGCAGCGATGTACGCCAAGCCAGGCGAAACATCCGGGCCACTGCCTGGCCCGGGGGCAACGGGGTGGCTGGCTGTGGCCCTGTCGGCGCTCTTCATGCTTGGCCTTGGCCTGGCGCCCATGCCCGTGCTGGACGCCGCCGCCCTGGCCTTCAAGGCCTTGCCCTGACCGGCTTTTCAATACCTGCCTCGCTTTTCCCGCAGCTCGTTCTTGCATTGGCAAGACGGACTGACCTTCACCTTATGTAATTTGGCGGAGGATATATGAGCAAATCACTGCTGCTGTTCGCTGACGGCACCTGGAACGACCCTTCGAGCGAAACCAACATCTACCGCTTGTTTGAGGCCTTCGACGCAGGCCCGGCCAACAATGTCGAAGAGACGCACGAGGTGGGGCATCACCGGTACAGAACCGGGTTCAGCCAGATCGCCCTCTATCTCGAAGGCGTGGGGACCGACGAGAACATCAAGGACCCTGCCGAAGCAGCCTTCGGCATCGGCGTGCACAAAAAGGTTCTTGATGGCTTTCTGCTCCTCTCAGAGCTTTTCGAACAAGGCGACCTGATTCACCTCTTCGGCTTTTCGCGGGGGGCCTACACTGTCCGCAGCCTGGCGGGGATGATCTCCTCGGTTGGCCTCATGCGGCCGGAGGACACGCGCAAGTGGGGAGCCAGAAAAATTGCCGAGCAACTCTGGAAGCGCTACAAACTGGGGCAAGGGCCACTGGACCCGAACGCCCCTTCGCTTTCAAGCGACAAGCCTATCCGCTTTCTTGGCGTATGGGACACCGTGGGCGCGCTTGGCATCCCCTCCTCCTCGGTGGACAATGAACAGGACCACCAGAACCTCGACTTCGCCAGCCCAACGCTTGGTTCACGGGTGGAATTCGGCCGCCAGGCTCTGGCCATCGATGAAACCCGGGTGGATTATTCGCCCTGTCTCTGGCAAGCCCGGACCGGCATCAAGCAGCTCTGGTTTTGCGGGGTGCACAGCGACATTGGCGGCGGGTATGCCGACAAGACCCTGGCGGACCTGACCGTCGAATGGATGCTCCAGGAAATGGAGCAGCTGGATTTAGGGTTGGAGTTCATCCCGTCCCAACTGAATCTGAATCCTGATCCGCTGGGCGAGCAGCATGACGAGGTGGTGAACGGAAAATGGAACGGCCGCCCGGTTGGGCCCAGGGCTATCCCGGCTGAAGCCCAGTTCCACGGAAGTGTTTTTCAGCGATTTGACGCACCGGGCTTGGGCTATCGCCCCAAGGCGCTGGAAAACCATCCCAAATTCCACCGATATTACCAAACTTAGAAAAGATAAGCCGCACAAAACGAATCCTGCTCGTTTTGTGCGGCGTTTGTCTCAGTTTGGACCGAGGGAAATCCTCGGCCTGGCCATCCCAAAGAGTCCCCACGGCCCTATTTCACCTTGATGTCCCAGATCTTGCTGCAATACTCCCTGATGGCCCGGTCCGAGGAGAACATGCCAAGCCTGGCAACGTTTAAAATGGACAGGCGGGTCCAGCGGTCGCGGTCCTCGTAGGCGGCCACGGCCTGGTCCTGGCAGTCCATGTAGGACGCGAAGTCGGCCAGGACCAGATATTCGTCCCGGCCAAAGAGATCCTCCACCAGGGGCGCGAAGATGTCCCTGTCGCCCTGTGAAAACACCCCGGAAGCCACCTGGTCCAGGGCTTCGCGCAGCTCTGGGTTGGCATCCGCGTACTGCCTGGGATTGTAGCCAGAGCGTATCGTCTCCTGAACCTCTGGGGTGGTGAGCCCGAAGAGGAAAAAGTTCTCCTGGCCCACGCATTCGCGCATCTCCACGTTGGCGCCGTCCAGGGTGCCGATGGTCACCGCCCCGTTTATGCCGAACTTCATGTTGCCCGTGCCCGAGGCCTCCTTGCCGGCCAGGGATATCTGCTGGGAGAGGTCGGCCGCGGGGTAGATTACCTGGCCCGTGCGCACGTTGAAGTTGGGGACGAAGGCCACGGCCATGCGCCCGGCCACGTCCTTGTCCTGGTTGACCACGGCCGCAACGGAGTTGATGAGCTTTATTATGCGCTTGGCAGCGAAATAGCCGGGAGCGGCCTTGCCGCCGAAGATGAAGGCACGCTTGGAGAACTTCGCGCCTGGGTCGCGCTTTATCCGGTTGTACAGGGCGATCACCCGCAGGATGTTCAGGTGCTGGCGCTTGTACTCGTGGATGCGCTTGACCTGCACGTCGAACATGGCCTCCGGGTCGAGGATGAGGCCGTAGTGTTTCTTTATCAGCTTGGCCAGACGTTTTTTGTTGTCGGCTTTCACGGTTCGCCACTGCTTGCAGAAATCCTTGTCCTTCGCGAATTGTTCGATCCGGACTATCTGGTCCTCGAAACGGTTTATCCAATCCGTGCCGATGCGCGAGGAGATAAGCTCCGCAAGCTTGGGGTTGCACAGGGCCAGCCAGCGCCGTGGGGTAACTCCGTTGGTCACGTTGTGGAACTTGCCGGGGGTGATGGTTGCGAAGTCGCGCATGACGTCGCTCTTTAAGAGTTCGCTGTGCAGGGCGGCCACGCCGTTCACTGCCAAGGAACCAACAGCCGCCAGGTGGGCCATGCGCACGTAGCGGGGGCCTGTTTCGTCAATTATCGACAGCCGGGCCACGAGGCCTTCGTCCCCGGGATACGTTGCCCGGACATCGTCAAGGAAGCGGCGGTTGATCTCGAAGACGATTTCAAGGTGGCGGGGGAGCACTTCGGCGAACAAAGACAACGGCCATTTTTCCAGGGCCTCTGGAAGGAGCGTATGGTTGGTGTAGGAAAACGTCTTGGTGGTGATGTCCCAGGCCTGGTCCCAGTCCATGGCATGCTCGTCCACAAGAAGGCGCATCAGTTCGGCTACGGACACGGCCGGGTGGGTGTCGTTTAGCTGGATGGCGAAGGTCTTGTGGAACGTGTCCAGAGGCTTGCCCAACTGCTGCTGAATCCTGATCATGTCTTTTAGCGAACTGGACACGAAGAAATACTGCTGGCCGAGGCGGAGCTGCTTGCCCTGGTAGCGGTCGTCGTTGGGGTAGAGAACCTTGGAGATGGTTTCGGAGAACATCTTGTCCTGCACGGCCTTGAAGTACGCCCCGGAATTGAAGGCTTCGAAATCCAGGGCTTCCACGGCCTCGGCCCCCCAGAGCCTCAGTACGTTACAGTTCTTGGCCCCGTAACCTATGATCGGAATATCGTGGGCCACCGCCATCACGGACTTTTCGGGCATCCAGCGAACCCGTTGCCTGCCCTTGTCGTCGGTCCACTGTTCGGTTCGCCCGCCGAATCCGACCACATGGGTGTGCTCCGGGTGCACTATTTCCCAGGGGAACCCGAGCCGAAGCCATTTGTCGGCCAGTTCCTCCTGGTTTCCGTCCTTGACCCTCTGGGTGAACATGCCGAATTCATAGTGGATGCCGTAGCCGATGGCCGGCACTCCAAGCGTGGCCAGGGAATCCATATAGCAGGCCGCCAGCCTGCCCAGGCCGCCGTTTCCCAGCCCCGGCTCAACCTCGTGGTTCACGATGGCATCAAGGTCCTGGCCAAGCTCGGCCAGGGCCTGGCGCAGAGGCCCGGCTATGCCCAGGGCCAGGATGTTGGAGCCGAGCTGCGGCCCGATGAGAAACTCGGCGGAAAGATAGGCCACCGCGCGCATTTCCAGGTGTTTGGTCAGTTGCTGGATGCCCTCGTTCCAGGCCTTGAGCATGCGGTCGCGCACCGTGTAGGCCACGGCGTTATACCAGTCGTGGGGTTCGGCCACCTCGGGGATATGCCCGAGGATATAGTACAGATTGTCTTTGACGGCCTGGACGAGCCCTTCCTTGGTGCAGTCGGTCCGGACATCGGCCTGGTTCTTGCCTGAAGTGCGAGCCACCATGAGCGTCTCCTTTCCACGAAAAATGCGGACCTTTCACGGCCCTGCCGTTATGCGCCGACATTCCCTACGACAGGCGACATCCAAGTCGCATCACCGACCTGTGCGAGCCATGTCCCGAAATGGACACTGTCCATCTTTACCTTGAGGCTAAGCCCCGCACAACTTGTATTCGCGCAAATAGACCTTGGCAGAGCCGTTTTTCATCAGGCGCTTGACGCATCCGACATGCGCAGGGCATTGTTACAACCGTGCTAGACGGCCGACAGCTGTTTGTTTCGACCGGTAAAACGGCTACATAGGAGAGCCTCGGATGAAAAAACGCTTTCTCGCCCTGATCATTGCCACGCTCCTTATTCCTTCCCTGGCCGGTACCAGCCTGGCAGGGGAAAAACTCATCATCTACACTTCGATGAAGGAATCCCTCATCGGAGAACTCAAAAAAGCCTTCGTCAAAAAGCATCCAGGCATCGACATGGATTACCAGTCCGCCGGTGCCGGCAAGCTCATGGCCAAGATCGCCGCGGAGCGGGAGTCCGGCAAGCTCATGGTGGACATGCTCTGGACCAGCGAAGTGCCCGATTTCTACGAGCTCAAGAACCAGGGGCTCCTGGTCAGCTATGTGTCGCCTGAAACCAAGAACATCCTAAATCCCCTGGCCGATTTCGACGGCTCATTCACCCCGGCCAGGCTGGGGACTCTGGGCATAGCCTACAACACCCGCCTGGTGAAGCAGGCTCCGGCCTCCTGGCAGGACCTGACCGACCCGGCCACATTCAAGGGGACCTACGGCATAGCCAACCCGGCGCTTTCCGGCACCTCGTACATGAGTGTGGCCCTCCTGGTTTCCCACTTCGGCTGGGAATACATGCAGAAGCTTAAAAGCAACGGCGCCAAGATGGGCAAAGGCTCGGGCCAGGTGGTGGACGACACCGCCTCGGGCGACCTGTCCGCCAGCCTGGCGGTGGACTACATAACAAACGACAAGATCGAGAAAGGGGCCACCATCTCCCTGGTGTATCCGCCCGAGATGCTCGTGATCCCAAGCCCCGTGGCCATTTTCAAGAATTCCCCCAACATCGAGGCCGCCAAGAAGTTCCTCGACTTCCTGCTCTCCAAGGAGGGTCAGGCCATCATCGCCGAGGAAGGAACCCTGCCGGTGCGCTCCGACGTGAAGGTGCCGGAAAAGTTCAAGCTCCCTTCCGCCGAGGACGCAATCAAGCGCGCCATAAAAGTGGACTATCCGAAAATGATTTCGGAGAAGGAAGCCACGGTCAAGAAGTTCACGGACATCATGCAGGGCAAATAGCCCTTCTCAAGCCGCAACCGCTCTGGTCCGGACAACGGTCCGGACCAGGGCATTCAGGCGGGACCAATGGCCACCATTTCATTGACGGGCATCGGCAAGAGCTACGGGCAAAATTCCGTACTGAAGGACCTTTCGCTCACGGTGAACCATGGGGAATGCTTCACCCTGCTTGGCCCCTCCGGGTGCGGGAAAACCGTGCTTTTGCGGCTCATCGCCGGATTCGAAACACCAGACCACGGCCAGGTGGCCATTGACGGCCAGGTGGTGTCGGACGCCTCCGGCAGCGCCAACGTGCCGCCCAACGAACGAGGCCTTGGCGTGGTGTTCCAGGACTACGCCGTCTGGCCGCATATGAGCGTGTTCGACAACATCGCCTACCCTCTCAAACTGGCCAAGGTACCGAGCCAGGTGCTTAAGGACCGGGTCCGGGAGACCATCGCCCACGTGAACCTGACCGGCATGGAGGACCGCCTTCCCTCCCAGCTCTCGGGCGGGCAGCAGCAGCGGGTGGCCCTGGCCAGGGCGCTCACGGCCAAGCCTTCGCTCCTTTTGCTGGACGAACCCCTGTGCAACTTGGACGCCCACCTGCGCGAGGAGATGCGCTTCGAGATAAAGGAGCTCCAGCGCACCCTGGGCATCACCATCCTCTACGTCACCCACGACCAGGAGATCGCCCTGGCCATCTCGGACCGCCTGGCCATCATGGACGAGCACGGTGCCATACGCCAGGTGGGCAGCCCCCCCGAGGTCTACGAACACCCCGCGGACAGCTACGTGTTCCGCTTCCTGGGCATGGCCAACTTCCTGCCCGTTCGCCGAGACGGCCAGGCCTGCCAGGTGGCCGGAAGCGGCCAGCCCATGCCCGGAACACCGCCAGACATCACAGCAGCGGACCTTGTGGCCGGATTCAGGCCGTCGGATGTGCGCCTTTCACGCACGGGCGAGGGCCTCAAGGCGGTGGTGAAGCGGGTAAGCTTTCTGGGCGCGGTGACCGACTTTCTGATTGAAGTGGACGGGCACCCGGTGCGCACCAACCTGGAAACGCACCACGCCCTGTCCCAGGGACTGCTTTTCGCCGAGGGCGACCCGTGCGTTGTCGGCTTCCACGGGCTGCACTGGTTCGACCAGGCCCTTCACGCGGAGGGCAAATAGATGCGCCCGGCACATTCGCGTTCCATCGGCACGGCGGAAGTGATCCTGGGCCTGTCCGTGGCCATTTTGGTGGTCGTGGTGGCCGTTCCGGTGCTGCTCATCTTTTTCAACGCCCTCTGGGTGAACGGCTCCTTCAACCTGGCCGACGTGGTCAAAACGCTGGGCGAGCCGGACACCTACAAGGCCCTGCTCAACTCCGTGTACATCGCTTCCGGCGTGACCGTGATGAGCACCATCATCGGCACCTTCTTCGCCTGGCTGGTCACCAGGACCGACCTGCCATTCAAGGGCACCATGCGGGTGCTTTTCCTTGTTCCGTTCATGCTTCCCTCGTTCATCGGAGCCCTGGCCTGGAAGATGCTCCTGTCCCCGCGTTCGGGCTACATCAACCGGATGCTCATGGACGTCTTCGGCCTGGATGGGGCGGTCTTCGACATCTACAGCTTCGGCGGGATCATGGCCGTGGAAACCATGTACCTCTTCCCCTTCGTGTTCATACAGGTGTGCGGTTCGCTTGAGCGCATGGACCCGACCCTGGAAGAGGCGGCGCGAATCTCCGGGGCGGACCTCTTCACCATCACCCGCAAGATCACCATCCCGCTGGTGATGCCAAGCATCCTCTCCGGGGCGCTTCTCATCATGCTCTATTCCATGGCCCACTTCGGCACCGTGGCGGTGCTGGGCATCGAGGTGGGCATCTTTAACATTCCAACGCTCATCTACGAAAAAATCCACCAGAGCGCCGGGAGTTTCAAATCCATACGCACCGGCACCGTGCTGGCCTCTGTTCTCGTATTCTGCGCCGCCTTCATCATGTGGCTCCAGAACAAGGTCTTGAGCCGCGGGCGCTACCAGATCATCTCCGGCAAGAGCTTCAGGCCCATGGAGCTCAAGCTGCGCGGACTACGCATGCCGCTTCTCATCCTATGCTTTCTCTACATCGGGCTGACCATCGTGCTGCCCACGGCCACAATCTTCCTGGTGGGAGGGCTCAAGACCTACGGCCTGCCCCTCACCTGGGAAAACCTCACCCTGGCCAACTACAAGTACATCCTCTTCGACTGGAAGCTGACGCGAGACGCCATCTTCAACAGCGCCACCCTGGGCCTGACCGCCGCCCTGATCACCATGTTCGCCGGGGTGATGATCTCCTACGTGATCGTGAAGATGAAGGTCCGGGGTAAGGGCATACTGGAGTTTCTGGGCATGCTGCCCTTCTCAGTGCCCGGGTCGGTCATCGCTCTGGGCGTCATCCTGGCCTGGAGCGGCAAGTTCGGCATAAACATCTACAACACGGTGTGGATCATCCTGGTGGCCTACATCGCCCGGTACATGGCCTTCTCGCTCAAGGCCAACTCGGCGGCCCTGGAGCAGGTGCACGACTCCCTGGTGGAGGCGGCCCGCGCCTGCGGGGCCACCATGTGGCAGGCCCTGCGCGACATCGTTCTGCCCCTGGTGCGCCCGGGCATGCTGGCGGCGTTTTTCCTCATCTTCCTGCCGGCCCTGCGCGAGCTGACCGTCTCGGTCCTCTTGTACGGCCCCACCACCAGGACCATCGGCGTGGCCATCTACACCCTGAACGAGGACGGCGAGACCGTGTACTCCGCCGCCCTGGCGGGCATCGCGCTCATGCTCATCGTCACCGGCCAGACTCTCATCAAGCGCTTCGCGCGCGCCGCCTAGCGGGAGAAGCCATGTCCCAGGTAACACTCAAAGGCGTAACGAAGCGGTTCGGGTCCGTGGTGGCGGTGGACGCCCTAGACCTCGACATCGCCAGCGGCGAATGCTTCTCCATGCTGGGGCCTTCCGGCTGCGGCAAGACAACCACCCTGCGCATGATCGCCGGCTTCGAAGACCTGGACGAGGGAGAAATCCTCACCGGGGGGACGCTGGTTTCCTCCAAGGCCAAAAACTTCTACCTGCCGCCGGAAAAACGCGGGTTCGGCATGGTCTTCCAGGCCTTCGCGGTGTGGCCGCACCTTTCGGTATACGAGAACGTGGCCTTTCCCTTGAGGCTCAAGAAACTCGCCGCCGGGGAGATCGAACGCAGGACCCGCGAGGCGCTGGCCAACACCAACCTGCTGGAGGCGGCCAATGGCAGCCCGGATGATCTCTCGGGCGGAGGCAAACAGCGGGTGGCCCTGGCCCGGGCTCTGGCCATCAACCCCGGGGTGATGCTCTTGGACGAGCCCCTCTCAAGCCTTGACCCGCACCTTCGCGAGGAGATGCGCTTCGAGATAAAGGACCTCCAGCGCATCTACGGCTTCACCATCATCTATGTCACCCACGACCAGGCCGAGGCCATGGCCCTGTCGGACCGCATCCTGGTTATGAAGAACGGGGTTGTGCAGCAGGTGGGAAGCCCGCTTGAGATCTACACCCAGCCCGCGAACAAGTTCGTGTTCGGCTTCATCGGGCTCTCCAATTTCCTGGATGTCCGCTACGAGGCGGGCATGGCGCATGTGGACGGTGTCGGCCAGGGGTTCAGCGTTGAACGGTTGGCACCAACAGGCGAACTGGCTTCGATGGGACGGGCCGTGCTGGCCAGCAGGCCCTCGGAGATCGACTTCACGTCCGGGGAAGGACTTCGGGGCGTGGTGAAGCGCCGGACCTTCCTTGGCGAAATAGTGGACTACGCCATCACCGTGGGCGACCAGGAGGTCCGGGTGCAGAAGACCCGGCGCGCCCCGGGACCCGAGCAGGGCGAGCCCTGCGTCTTAAGCTTCGCGCGCCCCCATTGGTATCCGCACCAGGACCCGGCCTAGCGCGGCGGCGCCAGTGCCTGACAACGCGGCTATATCGCAGGGAACACGTATCGCTTTGTTGCAACCAGTTCAATATGCTGGCTTTTCCAGCCGAAAGCCTTTACCACTCCCGAAACGTGAACCCTTAGGAGGGTCTACCGCATGCTCAATACTCCTCGAGCCTATCGGGGCATGGTCGTCACACCGCACCACCAGGCTTCCCGGGCCGGGCTTGAGATTCTGCGCGAGGGCGGCAACGCCGTGGAGGCGGTCATCGCCGCGGTTTCGGTTCTGTGCGTCGCCTATCCGCACATGACCGGGCTTGGCGGCGACGGATTCTGGCTCATCCGCCAGCCCGGACGAGTTCCCGTGGCCATCGACGCCTGCGGGCGCTCGGCTGGCCTGGCCACGCCCGAGCTTTTCCGCAAGGCCGGACACCACTCCATCCCCTTTCGCGGCCCTCTGGCGGCCATCACCGTGCCCGGAGCGGTCTCCGGCTGGATCGAGGCCTTGAAGCTCGCCGCACAGACCAGCAAGCCGCTCCCTCTGGAAAGGCTCTTGGAAGAGGCCCGGTTTCTGGCGGAAAGCGGAATTCCCGTCACCGCCCACCAGGCAGAGCTTACAGCCATCAAGAAAGCCGAGCTTGAAAACCAGCCCGGTTTTTCCGGCCAATTTCTCACTGAATCAGTAGCCATGCGCCAGGGGGCGCGGCTTCAGCTCCCCGCCCTGGCCGGCACCTTCGCCAGACTTTGCAAGGCGGGCCTTGGCGATTTCTACACGGGCTGCCTGGCAAGAGAGATGGCCCACGAGCTGGAACTGGCCGGGTCGCCGCTTCGCGCCGAAGACCTGGCCGGGCAGCAGGCGATACGCCGTTCCCCCTTGCGCTTGAAACTGCCCGGGGTGGAACTCTTCAACCTGCCCGCCCCGACTCAGGGCATGGCTTCGCTTATCATCCTTGGCCTGTTCGCCAGATTGGGCGTGGAGCATGCCGAGGGATTCGACCATATTCACGCCCTGGTGGAGGCAGCCAAGAAATCCTTCGCCATCCGCGACCGCATCATGGGCGACCCGGACCAGATGACCGAGAACCCGCAATCCTTCCTTGAAGACAGCGTCCTGGATGATCTGGCTTCAGGCATATCCATGCAGCGCGCCCTGCCCTGGCCCGGCCGCAAACCCGACGCCGGGGACACCGTGTGGCTGGGGGCCGTGGATGCGCAGGGAATGAGCGTCAGCTACATCCAGAGCATCTTCTTCGAATACGGCTCCGGGGTGGTGCTGCCGGGTTCAGGAGTCACCATGCAAAACAGGGGCGTGGCCTTCGAGCTTGATGGCAACGGCCCGCGCCTGCTTGCCCCCGGCAGAAAACCCTACCACACCTTGAACCCGGCCATGGCCCTGTTCGAGGACGGCAGGACCCTGGCCTACGGCACCATGGGCGGCGAAGGCCAGCCCCAGACCCAAGGCGCCTTTTTCACCCGCTACGCCCTGTTCGGCCAGCAGATTCAGGAAGCGCTCACCGCGCCGCGCTGGGTGCAGGGGCGAACCTGGGGCGGCGAGGCCGTCACCTTGAAGATGGAAGACCGTTTCGACCCGGAGCTGCTGGACGCTCTTCGGGCGGCCGGACACGAAGTGGAAGTGGTGAAGCCCTTTGATTCGATGATGGGCCATGCCGGGGCCATCGCTCTTAAGCCCGACGGGACCCTGGAAGGCGGCGTGGACCCGCGCGGAGACGGCACAGTCGCCTGTTACTAGAGGCTTTGGCCAGGGATGGCCTGGAACCAACCGGCGTGAGGGAAGCCTTACGAAAGCATTCTGGGGAGGTATGATGTCCACCACCGTACTTGAACCCATGACCAGGGGGAAATTCCTGGGACTTTTAGCCGCCGTGCTGGCCATGTCGGCCATCATGTTCATGCCGCAGCCCGCTGGCCTGCCTGTTGCCGGTCAGAGGATGCTTGGCATCCTGGTTTTTGCGGTCATCATCTGGATGACCGAGGCCGTGAACTACTCCATAAGCTCGGCGCTTATCATGGTACTGGTGGCCTTTTTCCTGGGCCTTGGCCCGGACCTCGCCAACCCCAAGGTGGCCATGGGAACCTCCAAGGCCCTGGGCATGGCCTTGAGCGGTTTTTCCAACACGGCCTTCGCCCTGGTGGGCGGAGCCATGTTCATTTCCGCAGCCATGATGCTCACCGGGCTGGACAAACGCCTGGCCCTGGTGATCCTCTCCAAGGTGGGCGCCAAGACCAACCGCATTCTGGCCGGGGTCATCCTGGTGGGCTTCATACTTAGCTTCTTCGTGCCGTCCACCACGGCCCGCGTTTCCTGCATGGTGCCCATCGTCATGGGCATCATCGTTGCTTTCGGAGTGGAACTGAGGAGCCGCTTCGCGGCCGTGCTCATGATCGCCACGGCCCAGGCCGACTCCATCTGGAACGTTGGCATCAAGACCGCCGCCGCCCAGAACATGATCGCGGTGAACTTCATCGAAAAGCAGCTGGGCTATTCCATCACCTGGCTCGAATGGTTCATCGCCGCCGCTCCGTTCGCCGTGGTGATGTCCGTGGTGCTCTATTTTATCCTCATCAAGATGCTGCCCCCGGAGGTGAAGGAAATCCCCGGGGGCCATGAGACCATCGAACGCGAGCTGGCCAAGTTGGGCCCCATGAGCCCAAGCGAGATGAAGCTCATGGTCATCTCCCTTGCTCTCCTGTTCTTCTGGTCCACGGAAAAAGTCCTGCACAGCCTGGACACGTCCACCACCACCCTGGCCGCCATCGCGGTGATGCTCATGCCGGGTATCGGGGTCATGTGCTGGAAGCAGGCCCAGGCCAAGGTCGCCTGGGGAACCATCGTGCTCTTCGGAGTGGGCATTAGCCTTGGCCAGACGCTTCTCACCACCAAGGCGGCGGACTGGCTGGCCCAGTACATCGTCTCCGCCTTCGGGCTTCAGGCCATGCCCGCGGTGGGAGTCCTGGCTGTGCTGGCCGCGTTCCTCATCATCATTCATCTGGGGTTCGCCAGCGCCACCGGCCTGGCCGCGGCCATGATCCCCATCATCATCTCCGTGCTGCAGGCCCTCAAGGCCCCTGGTTTGAACATCGTTGGCATGACCATGATTCTCCAGTATGTGGTTAGTTTCGGCTTCATATTGCCGGTCAACGCGCCGCAGAACATGGTGGCCTACAGTACCGACACCTTTGACGCCAAGGACTTCATCCGCACCGGCATTCCCATAACGGTGTGCGCGTACGCGGGCATTGTGCTCATGAGCATGACCTACTGGAACTGGCTGGGCCTGGTGCGCTAAGCTTCATTGAGGGCCGTCCGGCGAACGGATTTCAGGTTTTCGGGATACAAGCCAAGGAAGGACCACGTGACAAAACCCGTGCTCAAGGAACTGGTGATAGACCGCGGCTGGTGCAAGGGGTGCCGCATCTGCGTGCATTTCTGCCCCCAGAAGGTTCTGGACCTGGACGCACAGGACAAGGCCGTGGCTTCCCGGCCCTGGGACTGCGTGGCCTGCGGCCTGTGCGAACTGCGCTGCCCGGACCTGGCCATCACTGTCGTTACACAAGAGCCCCAGGACGACGAAAAGCAGAACGGGTGACCACATGCGCCGAGTAGCGGTTCACACTTTCGCCCCCTGCCCACGCCTCACCCACTGGAGATGGTTATGAGTTCCACGGTCAAGTTCGTTCAAGGCAACGAAGCCTGCGTCGAAGGCGCCCTTTACGCGGGCCTGGAATTCTTCGCGGGCTATCCCATCACCCCGTCCACCGAGATCGCCGAGCACCTGGCCGCCCGTCTGCCCAGGCAGGGCGGCAAGTTCATACAGATGGAGGACGAAATAGCCTCCATGTGCGCCATCATCGGCGCCTCGCTCACCGGCTGCAAGGTGATGACCGCCACCAGCGGACCGGGCTTCTCGCTCAAGCAGGAAGCCCTGGGGTATGCGGTGATGGCCGAGATTCCCTGCGTGGTGGTCAGCGTGATGCGCGGGGGGCCATCCACGGGCCTGCCCACCCACGTGAGCCAGGGCGACGTGAACCAGGCCCGCTGGGGAACCCACGGGGACCACGCCATCATCTGCATGACCGCCTCCAACAACCAGGACGTGTTCGCCACCACCGTGGAGGCCTTCAACCTGGCCGAGACCTACCGCACCCCGGTGATCCTTCTGTTTGACGAGGTGGTCGGGCACATGCGCGAAAAGCTCGAAATGCCCGAACCCGGAGCGGTCCCCCTGGTGGGAAGGCTGCGCACCTCCGTGAAGGACGGGGTCAACTACCACCCCTACCTGCCCCGCGAAGACGGCCGCCTGCCCATGTCCGATTTCGGCGGCGTGCACCGCTACAACGTCACCGGCCTTTTCCACGACATGTGGGGCTTTCCCACGGACAACCCCACCGTGGTCCGGGAGCTTTTGAGGCACCTGGTGGACAAGATCGACAACAACGCCGCCCAGATCTGCAAGTACAAGGAGTTCCATCTGGAAGACGCCGAGTGCGTGCTCATCTCCTACGGCTCCTCGGCCAGATCCGCCCTGCACCTGGTTGAGGAGCGCCGGGCCCTGGGCGACAAGCTGGGGCTTCTGGAACTCCAGACCCTCTGGCCCTTCCCCGAGGCCGTGGTGCGCGAGAAGTGCTCCAGGGCCAAGCACGTGGTGGTGGTGGAGATGAACATGGGCCAGGTGATGGCCCAGGTGAAGCTGGCCGTGGACAAGCCTGGGCGGGTTTACCTGGTGAACCGCTACGACGGCGTCTTCATCACGCCAAACGACATCATGAACATCCTGAGGCTCATCCAGGGCAAGGGAGTGTAGGCATGTCCATCAAGAAATACATCCGCTCCAGGTTCTTCCCGCACATCTGGTGTCCGGGATGCGGGCACGGAACCGTGCTCAACGGACTGTTACGGGCCCTGGACGGGCTTGGCATCAACAAGAACAGCGTGGTCATGGTGTCCGGCATCGGCTGCTCCTCCAGGATATCCGGCTACGTGGACTTCCACACCCTGCACACCCTGCACGGCCGGGCTTTGGCCTTTGCCACGGGCGTGAAGCTTTCCCGGCCGGAACTCAAACTCATCGTGCCCATGGGCGACGGCGACGCCCTGGCCATCGGCGGCAACCACTTCATCCACGCGGCCAGGCGAAACATAGACATCACCGCCATCGTCATGAACAACAGGGTCTACGGTATGACCGGCGGCCAGTACTCGCCTCTCTCCGGAGAGGGCACCCTGTCCACCACCGCCCCCCTGGGCAACATCGACCAGATGTTCGACGTGGCCGCCCTGGCCCAGGCCGCCGGCGCTTCCTTCGTGGCCCGCACCACCAGCTACCACGTCAAGGAACTCTCCAAGGTGCTCATGAAGGCCATCTCCCACAAGGGGTTCTCCGTGGTGGAGGTCTTAAGCCAATGCCCCACCTATTTCGGCCGCAAGAACAAGCAGGGCGACGCGGTGTCCATGATGGAGGGCTACAAGTCAGGCACCACGCCCATAGGTTCCAAGGCCAAACAGGAAAACCCGGACCTCATCGAGCGGGGCATCTTCGTGGAGCGGCAGTCCCCGGAATATTGCGAGGAATACGCCAAAATCATGGACAAGGCTCAGAAAAAGAAGGCCAAGGCATGATGCGCGTTCTCGTCCGGGAGCCCGAAATGCTGTTTACGCATTTAGCGCGTCCCCATACGCGAGGAGTCTGACATGGACAAAGGCAGATTGGTTTTTTCCGGCTCGGGCGGCCAGGGCGTCATCACCGCCGCCATCATCCTGGCCGAGGCGGCCGTGCTGCACGAGGGGCTGGTGGCTGTACAGTCCCAGTCGTACGGGCCGGAAGCCAGGGGAGGCGCAACCCGCTCCGACGTCATCATATCCGACGAGCCCATCCACTATCCCAAAGTCCTCCAGCCCAATGTCCTGGTGTGTCTGACCCAGGAGGCCTACAACAAGTATTCGCCCATAATACGGCCCGGCGGCCTTCTCATTACGGACACCCGCTACGTCACCACCCAGCGTAGCGTGGACGCACGGCACGTGGAGCTGCCCCTGTACGAGTCCGTGCTGGAGAAGCTGGCCCAGCCCATAGTGCTCAATATCTGCATGCTGGGGGCGCTCCTGGGGCTCACCAGGATAGTCAGGCCCGAATCGATCCTCAAGGTTTTGGAAACGCGCATCCCGCCGGCTTTTCTGGATGTGAACCGGCAGGCGCTCGAACTGGGCATGGCGTTGGGAACGGGTGTTAAGCTCTGAGCACTGACCAGGTGGCGGCAAAGAGGAGAGAACTATGGACGGGGTGAAGGTTTCGGACACGCGCACGGACATGCCCGTGCGCATGCTGCCCCAGGACGCCAATCCCGCGGGAAACGTCCACGGGGGGGTAATACTTCGCCAAATCGACCTTGTGGGCGGCATCGTTGCCACCCGCTACGCCAGATCCCGGGTGGTCACAGCGTCCGTGGACCGGGTGGACTTCCTGGCCCCGGTAAAGGTGGGCGAGGTGATGGTGCTCAAGTCCTGCGTGAACTTCGTTGGTTCCACGTCCATGGAAGTGGGGATACGCGTCGAGGCCGAGGATATGCTCACCGGGGAAACCCGGCATGCGGCCACCGCCTACATGACCTTCGTGGCCATGGACGAGTCCGGAAAGCCAGGAAAACTGCCGCCGCTTATTCTTGAAACCCCTGAAGACCGGCGCAGGTTCGATGAAGCCGAGCAGAGGCGCGCGGTCCGCAAGGAGGAACGGCGCCGCGAGCGGACGGGCTGACCAGGCCGGGCACCCTGGCGGCCATGGCTGTTCTAGATACACCTGAAATATAATCGGAATCTTTCCTGAATTGACCATTACTCTAAGATGCTTTACCTGATCTTCTAGACATTCAAGGCACGTGTTTTTGGGGGGGCCAGAAACCCGGGCTTGCTTTCTTTTTGACTGCAAGTTTCAGCATCTTATTCTGATGTATGAACTGCGCTTATCGTGCGACCTTCAGGTGAGCCCGCGTAGCGGACCCATCAGGGCCTTCCTCAAAGCCCTCTTCCCCAGACCTCTTTCCCTCGGAAAGCACCGGGCGTTTCTTTGCATGCGCCTTCTGACCACCCCATTTACTTGCGTCTTGGCGCCGTAGACAGGAGACAGCATGTCCGGCCGACACCAGAAGGCAAGAACGAGCCTGCTTGAAATACTCTTGAAGGAAGAGAACAAAGAGCTTCTCTCCCAGCTCAACGAGCGCAGTTTCCGCAAGCGTCACCTGATCTTCATGCCCTACCACAAGGAAGACCTGATCTTTATCGTGAAGGAAGGGAAGCTCCGGGTTTACCTCGGGCTTGACGGAAAAGAGCTCTCCATGGCCATCCTGGGTCCCGGCGACGTCTACAGCACCCACACCAGGGCCTATGTGGAAGCCCTGGAGGATGCTTCCATCCTCACCTGCCCGTCCTTTAAATTTTTCAAGCTCGCCGCTGAACTGCAATCCTTGAATTTCGCGCTGGTTACATCGCTCGGAACAATGATGTCCGGGGCCATCACCATCATCGAGAACCTGTATTTCAACTGCACGGACAAACGCGTTGCCGCATTTTTCTACGAGCAAGCGGTACTCAATGGAGAAAGAACGGCAGCCGGAACCTATCTCGACGTCGGCCTGACAGTGGACAACATCGCCAAGATCGTCGGATCATCCAGACAAACAGTGTCCACGCTCATCTCGAATCTTGAAAAAGACGGAATTTTGAAAAAACTCGCGCGCGGTGAATATTTAATTAAAGATATGGAAGACTTACAAGTCATCGCCAATTCCTGCCCCGAGTAAATATTTCTAGAAACGTCGCCTGCCGGACAGAAACCGGCCTCCGGGTAACTTACGGGTTATCGAAAGGAGGCTTGCATGGAACTGTCCACCCAACTCGGACTCGTCGCCGGAGCGGCCCTTGTGCTGCTGGGCGAATTCCGGGCACTGAAGTCCCTGGGCGAGCTCAGACGCCTGATGGCCTACTCGGCTCTTGCCCAAGCAGGATATATTCTCGTTGGCATAAGCACCGGCGCTCTGGCTGGAACCACCGGCGCCCTCCTCAACCTGCTCTATCAAGGCGCGGCCCGGACCATCTGGTACCTCTGCCTGCGCAACCTGGCCACCCAGGCCGGCGGCTACAGCCTTGACGCGCTGCGTGGGGCGGGAAGCCGCAACCCCGTAACAGCCATATTGCTGGGATTCTCCCTTTTCACAGCCATCGGGCTCACCCCCTTCAAAGCCCCCCCCGGCAAGGCGCTCATCCTCTTCGCCACAGTGGAAGGCGGCCATTTCCTCGTGGCCCTGGCCCTGGCCGCGGCCAGCATCGCGGCCGCCGTGTACACCATACGCCTGGTGCACGCCGTGTGCATGGAGAAGTCCTCCGCACTCACCGTTATTAAACCCGGCCCGGCCTCTTCCGGATACGGACTGGCCATTCTCGCGGGCGTTCTGGCTCTGTTCTGCCTCTTCCCCGAGCCGATCCTGCACCTCTGCCAGTCCATGGCCTGGCAGAAGTCCGCTTCGGGCGCCAGCGCCTCCCTTCCCGATCTTGAGGGAAGCTGGTCCCTGGCAGCGCTCATCCCCTACATGGGCGCCTTCGTCCTGTACGTGGCCGGACGGTACGCCCCGGCCTGCCGCGACATCCTGACCATCCTCATAGCGGCGGCCACTGTTGCCGCTGCCTGGGCCGCTCCCGGACTCGCCCCGGTGCAGGACCTCTTCACCATGCTCTACGCCCTGGCGGGCGGCGTGATCGTCGTCTACTCCATCGGCTACATGGGGCGCAAAGCCGGTTCGGACCACTACTTCTTTTTCCTGTTCATCATGGTCGCCACCCTGATCGGCCTGGCTTCGGCCAAGGACCTCGGTGGCTTCTACTCCTCCTGGGAGATCATGACCTTTAGCTCCTACATGCTGGTGGTGCACAAGCGCTCCCAGGAAGCCCTCAAGGCCGGCGCCAAGTACTTCATCATGTGCGCTGGCGGCGCCTACGCCATGCAGCTGGGCCTCTTGACCCTGCAGGCAGCGGCCCCGCACGCCGGGATCGCCCAGCTTTCCACGGCGCTCCAGACCTTCGGCCCGGCCGCTGCCGCCGGAACTATGCTCCTGCTTCTGGCCGGCTTCACAGTCAAAGCCGGTTTCTTCCCCCTGCACTCGTGGCTGCCCGCAGCCCACCCTGTTGCTCCGTCCTCCATCTCCGCCCCCCTGTCCGGTCTTCTGACCAAATCGGGCGTCCTGGGCGTGGCCCTCGTGGTCCCCGTCCTCATGAGCCAGACATCCACCAACGGCTACGGCCAGTGGGTGCTCACGCTTCTGACCGTCATGGCCGCCGTCACGTTCGTGCTGGGCGAGCTGATGGCCCTGTCCCAGCAGGACATCAAGCGCATGCTGGCCTATTCCACCCTGGCCCAGATCGGCGAGATCGGCCTGGTTCTCTCCATCGGCACCTGGGCGGCCACGGTTGGTTCGCTCTCCCATGTGGTGAACCATGCGGTAATGAAGGACCTGTTGTTCCTGGCCGCCGGAGGGTTCATCCTTCGCGCCGGGACCCAGCGGATCACGGGCCTTAACGGCATCGGCAAGGCAATGCCCTTCACCGGCGCGTGCATGGCCATCGGCCTGGTTTCCATCATGGGCCTGCCCCCTATGGGCGGGTTCTTCAGCAAGTTCCTCATGCTCCAGGCGGCCGTGGATGCCGGCCAGACATGGGTGGCGGCGCTCATCCTGATCGGCAGCCTGGTGGGATGCGTCTACTACGGGCGTCTCATCAAGGTTCTGTTCTTCTCCAAATACGAGGGCGCTGAGGTTGCCGAACTGCCGCTGACCATGCGCCTGGGCATCGGCTTACTGGCCGCCGTGGCCGTGGTGAGCGGCCTGTTTCCGGCCCAGTGGACAGCCTTGGTCATCCCGGCCGCCACGGCCCTCATCCCGGCCGGTGCCGCAACCCTGCCGGACATCTCCATCAACTGGCCCTTGCCGGTGCTCCTGCCGCTTTTGGGCGCCGGGGCCGCCATCTGGTTCCGGGCCGACCTTAAGAAGGCCGGGACAGCGGCCACCGCGAGCCTCGTTCTGGCTTTGCTGGCCCTGCTCTTCTCCGCAGGAAGCTGGGGCAGCCTGCAGTGGACCTTCGCCCTGCTGGTGCTGGCCCTGGGCACGTGCAACGTGGCCTACTCCACGGGCTACATGTCCCACAGCCACACCGCATGGCGCTTCTTCGCGGTATTCTTGACCATGATCGCCGGCCTTGTGGGCATGGCGTCGGTCAGCTCGCTCATCCCCTTCTTCTGCTACTGGGAGATCATGAGCAGCTGGCCGCTGTTTTTTGCCATCATCCACGAGGAAAACCCGGCCGCGCTCAAGGAAGGAACAAAGTACTTCCTCTTCAACATCGCCGGTGCCTCGCTCCTGTTCCTGGGAGTGCTCAGCATGGGCCACGCCGCCGGCGGGTTCAGCTTCGACGCGGTGACCAGGGCCGTCACCACCCTGCCCGCCGCCAGCTGGATGCCCGGCATGTGCCTGATGGGCATCGGCATGCTCATGAAGGCGGCCATGCTTCCCATCCGCATCGACTGGCAGATGCACCCGGCCACGGCCCCCACGCCCGTGAGCGGCTACATCTCTGCCATGCTCTTAAAAAGCGCGCCGTTTGGCCTGGTGCTGGCCCGCTTCGTGTGGGCCCAGGGTGTGAGCGGCGAATCCGCCCAGGCTCTTGAGGCGGCCATGTACGTGGGCGCCTGGATCGGCGGCATCACCATCCTGTACGCCGGCATTCAGGCATTGGTGCAGACCGGCATCAAGGAGATGCTCATCTACTCCACGGTAAGCCAGCTGGGGTACATCGTGCTGGGCGTGTGCCTGGGCACTTCGCTTGGCGTCACCGGCGGCCTCCTGCACCTTTTCAACCACATGCTCTTCAAAAACCTTGCCTTCCTCTGCGCCGGGGCGCTGATGTTCGCCACCCATGCCCACAACCTGGAAGAGCTGGGCGGATTGGGCAAGAAGATGCCCGTGACCATGCTGTGCTTCTGCGCCGCCCTGTTCTCGGCTGCGGGCATGCCCCCGTTCAACGGGTTCAACTCCAAGCTCATCATCTACTACGCCCTTATCGAGCAGGGCGAGCTGATACTGGCCATAGTGGCCATTCTCTCAAGCGTGATCACCCTGGCATACTTCCTCAAGTTCATGCACGGGGCCTTCTTCGGACAACTCTCGCCCGCAGCTGAAAAAGCCGCCGAAGTGGGCCCCGTCATGCGCGTTCCCATCGTGGTTCTCTCCTGCCTGTGCCTCGTAACGGGCATCTTCCCGGGCTTGGCGCTTATTCCCTTGGCTGGAATAGAGCAGAGCCTCGGCATCGTGGCGCCCCAGGTGGGGCTCTCCGGGATTGTTTCCGGGTACGGAGCCCTCGACATGACGCTTCTGAGCTTCATGATCATTTTGACCGTGGGCGGCATCTGGATGGGGGTTTCGCGCCTCACCCGCACGGTGCGCCGCACGGCCATCCACACCTGCGGAGAGACCAGCGTGGATCCCCGCTTCACCCATGTGGGGGCGGGCGACCTCTACGCCGCGCCGCTCAAGCTTCTGGCCCGCATGTCCAAGGGCCACTTCTCGCTCAAGCGCCTTGGAGGACGTCATGTCTAATATTCTGGAAGCGACCTTCGCGGTTCTTATCTTCCCGGGCGGCGCCTTTGCCCTGGCCCTGGGGCTCTTCTTGAAGGGCGTGGACCGCAAGGTTCTGGCCCGTCTGCAGCGCCGCGTCGGCCCAACGCTCATTCAGCCCTTGCTCGACATCCTGAAGCTCTCCATCAAGGAGACGCTCATTCCCAAGACGGCCAACGAACTGGCTTTCCGCATGGCCCCCGTGCTCGGCCTGGCCGGAGTGCTTGTAACGGCCGCGATCATGCCCGTGGGCGGGGTCTGGTCCGGGGTCACGGGCCTTGGCGACATCCTGGTGCTTCTCTACCTGCTGCCCATACCGGCCATGGCCCTCATGCTGGCCGGTTGCTCGTCCAGCTCGCCGTACGGCGCCCTGGGCTTCTCGCGGGAAATGGCCCTCATGTTCGCCTACGAGATGCCGCTCATCGCCACCTTCCTGGCCGTGGCCGTGCGGGTGGGCGGCGCCGGAGGATCGCTCTTCTCGTTGGACGCCATCATGGCCTACCAGTTCCTGCATGGCCCCATGCTCTTGGACCCGGTGATGATCCCCGCCGCCCTGGCGCTCATCATCTTCATCCCCGGAACCATGGGCAGCGGCCTGTTCGACATCCCCGAGGCCGAGCCGGAAGTCATCGAAGGCCCCCTGCTCGAATACTCGGGACCGCTTCTGGCCACCTTCCACCTCATGAGCGCCGTGAAGCTGGTGGTGGTGCTGGAACTGGCCGTGGCCCTTCTGTGGCCCAATCCTCTGGGCGGCAGCGTCCTGGTGAACCTGGCCTGGCACGTGTTCAAATGCCTGGTCCTGCTCCTGGTCTCCGTCACCTGCTTCAGGGCCGCCACCGGACGCCTGCGCCTGGACCAGGGCTTCGCCTTCTTCTTCAAGTACACCACGCCCATGGCCCTCGTGAGCCTCGGGTTGGCCACCATCCTTCGCTAATGAGGACACAATGCTCAAACTGATTCAGAAGCTTGTTCCGCGATCCCCCTGGATTTACAGGCTCAACGCCGGGTCCTGCAACGGATGCGACGTTGAGATGGCCACCACGGCACTCATTCCGCGCTACGACGTGGAGCGCATCGGGTGCAAATACTGCGGCAGCCCCAGGCATGCCGACCTGGTGCTGATTTCCGGGCCGCTGAACCTGCGGGTGCGCGAGAAGGTGTTGCGCGTCTTCAACGAGATCCCCCATCCCAAGGTCACCATCGGCGTGGGGGCTTGCCCCGCCTCCGGAGGCTGTTTCCGCGAAGGGTACTCCCTGGAGGAGCCCGTGGACCAGTACATCCCGCTGGACGTCATCGTTCCCGGCTGTCCGCCCAGGCCCCAGGCCATCATCGAAGGCGTGGTCAAGGCCTTGGACGTGTGGCGGAAAAGATTGGAGGAAGACACATGCTGCCGTTTCTAAAAATCATGGTTCGCAACCTGCTGCAGGGGCCCTCCACCGACCCCTTCCCCTTCGCTCCGGCCAAGACCCCGGCGCGGTTCCGTGGTGCAGCTGTCCACGATTCCGAGAAGTGCATCCTGTGCGGCATCTGCCGGCACGTGTGCGCGGCCGGGGCCATTCAGCTGCGCGCCGCAGAGGACGGGTCCGGCATGCAGTTCATGCTGTGGCACAACTCCTGCGTGTATTGCGGCATGTGCGCCCACTATTGCCCCACCGGGGCTCTTACCATGAGCGACAACTGGCACCTCTCCCACCTGGGCGAGGACAAATATACCTTCAGCGAGGATAGCTTCGTGCCCTTCGGCGAGTGCGCCCAGTGCGGGGCCCGCATCCAGCCCAGGCCGAACGTCATCGTCGAGAAGCTTGGTGGGCGCGCGCCCGACCAGTTCCTGCTCTGCCCCAAGTGCAAGCGCGAAAGCCTGGTCAAGCACGCCAGCGACACCAACTTGTCTCAGTTTAGGGAGAAGCAATGAACGAACTTGCCAAACAGGCCCTGGACAATGCCGTGGGCAAGATCCTGGGGGCCGGATCGGTCTACTGGTCGTCCGATTCCAATAAAAACGCGTTCGGCTGGGTCAAGCTCTGCGAACCGCAGAGTCTGGCCCGCTTGGCCCCGCTCTTGGCATCGGCCGGAGCGCGGCTCATGACCGTCACCGCCTATCGCAACGACAAATTCGCCCGCATCGAGGGCCGCGAGATCGCCTACCACTTCGACCTGGACGGCGTGGTGCTCACCGTTACCACCTGTGTGGACAACGAACCGCCCATGGTTCCTTCCATCACTCCGTGGTTCAAGAACGCGGATTGGAACGAGCGCGAATTCACGGAACTCTACGGCATCCAGGTGGAAGGCCACCCCAACCCCAAACGCCTGTTCATCGACGCGACACTCGACGGCGACATCCTGGACAGGATGGTGCCGCTCTCCACCATGATGAACGGCGCCTCCACCAGCACCCTCTGGGAAAAGGTCTTCGCCGGCAAACAGATGCCCGAGTGGACCAAGGGAGCGAAAAACTGATGTCCGAGACATATACCCTGCCGATCGGCCCGCTGCATGTGGCCCTGGAAGAGCCCATGTACTTCGACATCAAGGTCGAGGGCGAAACGGTTCAAGGCGTGGAGCTCGCCGCGGGCCATGTCCACCGTGGCATGGAAGCCCTGGCCATGCACCGCAACTACTTCCAAAACATCACTCTCACCGAGCGTGTCTGCTCGCTGTGTTCCAACAGCCACCCGGCCACCTTCTGCATGGCCGTTGAGAACCTGGCCGGGATCGAAGTGCCCATGCGCGCCCAGTACCTGCGCGTGATTGCCGACGAGGTAAAACGCATCGCCTCCCATCTGTTCAACGTGGGCATCATGGCTCATCTAACGGGATTCGACTCCCTGTTCATGCATGCCATGGAAGTCCGCGAACTCATGCAGGACGCCAAGGAAGGCGTGTACGGAAACCGCATGAACCTGGGCCAGTGCACCATCGGCGGCACGCGCACGGACATAGACGCGGACATCGCCCGGTTCCTGCGCGGCCAGCTTGAAGCCTTGAAGCCCCAACTGGCCGAACTCTACGGAGTGTTCGAGCGCGACCCGCTGATCCGCACCCGCACCCGGGGCATTGGCCTGCTTTCCGAGCAGGAGGCTAAGCTCCACGCCGTTGTGGGTCCGGTGGCCCGGGCTTCAGGCGTGGCCTACGATCTGCGCCGCAAGGCTCCCTACGCCGCCTACGACGAACTGCGCTTCGAGGTGCAGTCGGACACGGCTGGAGACGTCCACTCCAGAGCGCTTCTCAGGCTCCGCGAAGCGGTTGAGTCAATAAGCATCGTCGAGCAGTGCCTGGACCAGATGCCCGAGGGTCCCGTGAAGTCCGAAGGCTTCGTGGCCGTACCTGCCGGAGAATCCGTTGCCCGCACCGAGGCGCCGCGCGGCGAACTGATCTATTATCTGCGTTCCGACGGTTCGGACACCCCCCAGCGCCTGAAGTGGCGGGTGCCCACCTACATGAACTGGGAGGCCCTGCAGGTGATGATGGCCGGATGCCAGGTGGCGGACATACCGCTTATCGTCAACAGCATCGACCCGTGCATCTCTTGTACTGAACGCTAAGCATCTTTTTTGAACTCAATCCCGCTGAAAGCCGCCCCAGGGGCGGCTTTCTTTTTTGTGATTTTTTTAACTTTTGTCGCCTTGCTGACAGTCAGAAGCCGCGAGGAATGGTTGAGTGCCTTCACGTTGTACGCAACGACGAAGGTACTCGAGGCAATCACCATGCACGAATCTTCCCTCGCCATGAGCATTATCGGCATCGTGCGGGACAAAGCCCGCGAAGCGCATACCGGAGCTGTTCGCAGGGTGGACTTGTGCATCGGGGAATACTGCGGGGTGGAACACTCCACCCTGGAGGCCTGCTTCGAAATGATCGCCCTGGGCACCGTGGCTGACGGAGCCAAGCTGGTGATCGAGAAAATCGCAGCAACAGGCAATTGCGACATGTGCGGCGAACCAGCCTTGAAGGACGGGCGGTTCCTGCGCTGCCCGAGCTGCCAGAAATCGTCTGTGACGCTCGCAACCGGTCGCGAGCTCTACGTTAAAAGCATTGAAGTCGAACAACCAACTCGGAGTTACGATCATGCCCAGTGCGTATGAAAATCCGATTGTTCTCGCCAATCCTGAGAAGTGCATCGGTTGCAAGAAGTGCGAAATCGCCTGCGTGAGCGCTCACATCAACCTCCCCTTCAAGGAGGCCAAGAAGCGCGGCCTGCCCACCATTTCCCGCATCAAAGTGGTGAAGGTGGATAACGTTCGCTACCCCATTCAATGCCGCCACTGCGAAGACGCCCCCTGCGCCCACGCCTGCCCATTCGGCGCCATCCAACAACTCGACGGGCTGGTGAGCGTGAGCGAAACCCTGTGCGTCGGCTGCAAGATGTGCGTGATGGCCTGTCCCTTCGGTGCCATCGAGGTCGGCGTTGAGGGCGAGACAGCCTTCACCGGCAGGACCAACAGCGGTTCGGCCAAGAAGTGCGACATGTGCCAGGCATGGCGGGCCGATACCGGCAAGGAAGTCTGCGCGTGCGTGGAAGCCTGTCCCAAGCAGGCCCTGCAGTACGTGGAGCTCGGCTCCTACCGCCAGGCCATGGCCAAGGCCAGCGTGGCCCAACTGGCCCAGGTGAGCGTGATAATAAACGAGACCCTGGTCATAAACGATACCGACGGCGACGTTCCGGCCGCAAGCTGAAAACGGCGCGGTACAACTCAGGCTGCCTTTGTCGCCTAACCCGGGAACCAGCCGCCCCTCGTTCAGAAAACGAGCTGGCACTCCCGAGTCCCTTTGTCGAGGAGGAACACCAATGGACCTTACATTAAAAATATCAGGACAACGTTGCGACCTGGCCCTGCACCCCGTGTCGCAAAAGACAGTGCAGCGCATTCAGGCGCTGGGGCGCAAGTTCTACGCCCAGAAGTACATCCACTGGTGGCGCAACGGCAACACCAGCACCTGCGGCATGAAGTTCGACGACGACTGCATGATCCAGGTGAGCCTGGACGACAATAGAATTCCGTTCGACACCTCGGTCATTCCAGAATCCGCCGTTTTTCTGCGCCGCCGCCATTTTCTCGAGAGCAAGGCCCGGTATCTGGCCCTTCTGGGTTACGACGACGAATTCTGCAACATGACCTGGAAGTGGACCAACATCGAGCGTTTCGAGCCGGAGAAGTTCGACTTCTTCGTCCACCGCTGGGACCGCATCCTTGGCACCCAGGACTTTCTCATCCTAGACGACGTCCGCTACGACGGCGCCTTTGCCGACGAACAGGACTGGGGCGGCAGTTGCGGGTTCAGCCTCATCGACCCCAGGGTCATCGACCTTGAAGAAGTGCGCCGGGAACTCGGTATCGAAATCGCTGCCACGGCCAAACCCAAAACGCGCCAAGAGCCCCAGAAGCCCGCGCCTGCGAAAGCTCCCGCAGTGGCCTCAGTCGTCGAATCGGCAGCCGCTCCGCCGTGCGTCACCAGCAGAGAGCCCTACATCAACAGGATCGAGGGAGCCAACGCCGTGGGCCTGCACAGCTGCTCGGTCTGCAAGAATTCCATTCGCGTCGAACTGCGCATCGTGGACGACGTGATCGCGGAAGCCGGCGGCATCGCCGAAGGCTGCGACTACAGCAAGGAATGCCTGGCCACACTCGCGGCCATGATCACCGGGAAATCCGTGTACGAGTGCTACCCCCTCACCAACGAGGATCTGCACAAGCACCTTCCCAGGGTGATCCCCAAGCTCGACTGCGACTATTTCACTGTTGGCGCATTGAAAATCGCGTTGCGCAACTGGGAAAAAGCGGCGGCGTAAACGCTTCCCGAGGGTATAAGGACAAGGACTAAGAGCCCATCACTGCTGTCCAAGCCTCCGGCGAGGACTGCCCCCCCCACCTATCCTCGCCGGGGGATCCTCACGTGTGCCCCGGGCGGTTAATCCGCCCGGGGCTTCCTCTATGCTTTTTCGAAGCATCCATTGGTTTGTCTTTGCACTGCGTTCAAACGGCTATGCTTTCCCCATTGCGCTTCACAGGACCGGCCGGATTGGCTATTCGAATAAGCGACATGACTGGAGGAAACAGATGATTCGAAACGTTTTCCCACCTCTATTGATCCTTGTGGCCCTCACCTTCTGTCCCCTTCTCTGGTCACATGCCGCCCATGCCCAGAAGGCCAACATCGCCGATCAGTTCGACACAGGCAAAGAGCGTATCGGGGAGTTACGGCTGGGCCTGCCTGAAAATGAACTTCAGAAACTCGTCTCCTGCGCTCCAAACAAGCTCAAAGAGCAATACGAGGGCGCCACCGGAGACTATGTCCAGACGTGGAAATATCCCGGGTGCGGAATCGTTCTCAAGATGAGTGCAAACAAGCGTGGGGGCGCGAAACAGGTTGCCGACATCACAATCACATCCCCGAGCACGCTTCAGACCAGCAAGGGGGTTCGCATAGGGAGCGCTGAGAAAGAGGTTCTTGACGCCTATGGGCGCTACAGGGACCGCGACGGCGCTACAAGCAAGGGGAAACGATTCGTGGCCGGATCAATTTTCGATGGACTGATTTTTGAGATAAAAGACGGCAAGGTGGCCGGGATATTCCTTGGAGCCGCTGCGGAATAATACGGCCAACGCGATTTCAACAGCACACCGCCCGGTTGATGGCCTGTTTCCGCTTCCATTGAAACGGAGCTGCCCTCTCCTATCATGGGGAGCAGCCGGGTGAGGGCAATACTGCCTCGGTATATCTTCGGCTGCCTCCCAGGAGACCACCGGTGTGGATTCTCCCGTGCCGGGGCTTAAGCTTTGACCCTTTACGTCCTCGCGCCCGCAAGAGCTTTCCTGGCGTTGGCGGACGTCGATCCAGAGCCCGCACCACCTTCGTCTTTCATCTGATCGATCAAATTCTTCAACACCTGCGCCTGGCTGGCCAATTCCCCGACTGCCTGGGCTGACTGGCGCATGGCATCGGAGGTTTCCGAAGAGATCCGGCTTACGTCCTCGATGCTGTGGTTGATCTCTTCACTCGCCGAGGACTGCTGTTCCGAAGCGGTGGCAATGGAGCGGACCTGGTCCGAAGTTGTTTCCACCAGAGAGACAATCTCTTTCAGGGCATCTCCGGACCTGTTGGCGAGGGACGTGGCCTCCTCAATTGTCCGGCCGGAGCGATCCACGTTCTCACTGTTTTTCCTCGTTCCCTCTTGAATGCCCCTGATGGCGTCCCCGACTTCCTTGGTAGCGGTCATTGTCTTCTCAGCAAGCTTGCGCACCTCGTCGGCAACAACCGCAAACCCCCGCCCGGCCTCGCCAGCACGGGCCGCCTCGATAGCCGCGTTTAAAGCCAGCAGGTTGGTTTGGTCGGCAATATCGGTGATGACATTCATGATCTGGCCAATGCCTTCGGCCTGTTTTCCCAGAGAATCCATGTCTGTCTTCATTCCCTGTGCCTGACGCTGCACGTCGCCGATTCCTTTCACAACCAGATCGACGATTTTCGAACCTTCTTCAGCCTTGGCTTTGGCCTGGTCCGCTGTTTGGGCGGCATGAGATGCGCTCTTGGCCACCTCGAGAACAGTGGCGTTCATCTCCTCCATGGCAGTGGCGGTTTCATCGACACGATGTGCCTGGGCCTCAGAGCCTCTGCTCGATTCGTCAATCTGCGCCGACAGTTCTTCAGAAGCGGACGTGACGATCTCAACGACACTTTCGAGCTGATGCGCGGCATGGAGCATTCCTTCTGCCTTGGCACGCTCAGCCTTTTCTTTTGCGTCTTGAGCTTCCAGAGTAGCTTGATGCGCTTTCTCAGATTCCTGCTGCGCAAGAGCGGTCTGCTCTTCTGCTTCGCTCATTTTAGCCACAAGAGTGGACACCATGGTCTTCAATGCTCCGTCCAGGATACCGATCTCATCTTTTTGATCAAGACCGGAGCTTGCGGACAGATCACCTTGGGAAACCGCTATCGCAGCCGCCATCAGTTTCTTTACAGGATTTGCTATAGACCGGGCTAAAAGATAAGATACTATAGCGCCAAAGAGTAAGAAGCATAATGACACCGTGATAAATTTCATTCGCATCTCAAGAACGTCGGAAAGAACATCGTTCTTTATTGCCCCGACTGCGATTGACCAACGTGTCCCTGGAACTGGCGCGAATCCGAAATATCTCTCGGACCCCATGAATGTATAGTCATCAAAGCCTTTCTCACCCTTCACCATTCGCTGCATCATTTCCGAAAGCAGCTTGAACTCAGGTTTTGTTTTCCCTTCTTCAAGGAAATTGCGCGCCTCGTAGACAAACTCACGTTTATCATGAGCGATCAGCGCCCCTTTTTCATTAATTATATATGAATATCCACTTTTTCCATATCTCACTTTATCCGTAATGCTTGAAAGCAATGCACCGTCCAGTCTCCCAATGACAACTCCTATGACCTTTGCTCCATCCTTTATGGGCGTGGCGAGGATCATCACGGGTTTGTTCGTCACGCGGCTAATGATCACATCCGACATCATTGTCTTTCCGGATGCCGCAGCTTTGAAATAATCGCGATCACCCAGGTCAGCGCTGGACCCATCAGTATACTTTGTTTTACCATCCGGCGTGGCAATCCCCATGTCGAGAAAGCCCTGCCGTTTTATCTCTTCCTTCAAAGCGGCTTCCTGCTTGTCCCACTCCATGCTTCTCACCATAGCACGCCCGGCTACTCCTTCAATCCCCAAAACATAGAGATCAAGAGTCGCCCTGATATACTTTGCCGCATCTTCAGCCATTGTCGGCAGAGCGTCTTGCACACGCTTCTCTATGGCAGAATATGCTGTCAGGTAGGACATCACTCCAATTCCTGAACAAACCAGAGTCAAAAGAATACAGACGCTTCCAACAATCTTTACAGCAATTTTTTGATTCTTCACTGCCTCAAGACCTCCATGTTGACGAAGCGACCACAGGGCATACGCTTTTTTCACGGCGCACCGTGGACTGATTCGGACTTCCAAACGGCAACCGCTCAGTTTCCCGCAACATCCAGCACTTTGTTAATGGAATGGAGATAAACAAGTGACTATGCCCTGCTGGTATTTCTCTTATATGCATATCTCTGGCTTTATACTTTTTCAGAATTTACTATGAATCTTTGATTTTGTAAAAAGCAACAAGGGAGGGAAACCCCACTTTTTGAACAATACCAACTAGCAGGCCCACTATACACTCTGCACATACAATGTGAGTTATTATATACAATACTTCACGCTGTAGACTGGGAAAAACGTTTATTTGCATAAAACATCATAATTTCACACTTTAGACACCATATAACACAGACAGATACATGCAAAAGCGAAATAAAATAGACCGCTCTATTTCCAATGGTTTTATTCCTTCTTCCGGATCACACGGGGGATTTCTGAAAGAGTATACTATTGCCAAGCTTGTCTCTCTGCACCCTGCATAGCGCACGGTGCAGAGAGACAAATGAACGAAAGAAACGACAAAGGGGTTACGGTTCAAACCGTAACCCCTTGAAATCGCTGGTGGGCCATGTAGGACTCGAACCTACAACCAATTGATTAAGAGTCAACTGCTCTACCAATTGAGCTAATGACCCACTCTTCGCTTCCGGGTTTCCCGTCAGCGCGGAAGCGGGATTTACGCCTTCGAATGGGGGTTGTCAACAAATGACGTCGATTTTTTCCATGCACTGCCACAATTCTGGTCATTTCATTCCCAACACCTTGAAACACCGTTGATTTATCTTTGGTCCCCGCTGTTTTCAGGGTTTAGAGATGCCTCTGCCTTGATAACTGCGCCAGATTCCCGGCTCCTCGCCTGGGAACACTCCCCAGGCATGCCTGGAGCCACATCCGGCTCGGCAAGCATCCCGCTTACGAAGCGGGTATTTGAAGTTCGCGCCCGCTTACGCTATTGTAACTTGTTCATCACATCTTCAACCGCCCCAATGCGGCGATCTGGATACGACCATGAGCACCACTCTGGGACTGAGGTTCCGGGATAACGGCCAAATCTACTACTACGACTCAGCATCGTTTGATGTGCAGGTCGGTGAGTACGTGCTGGTCAAGACCGAACAAGGCACGGCCATGGCCCGCGTGGCCAGCGTCCAGGATTCTTTACCCGCGGACAGCGAGCATGGCGAACTAAAGCCCATATTCCGCACCGCGGACGACGAAGACATGGTCCAGCATTCCGAAAACCGCGACCTGGCCCGCGAAGCCATCCGCCACTGCCGCCAGTGCATAGGCGAGCGCAACCTGGACATGAAGCTCGTGGATGTGGAGATTCTCCAGGACCGCTCCAAGATGATCTTCTTCTTCACGGCCCCGGGGCGCATCGACTTCAGGGAGCTGGTGAAGGACCTGGTCAAGGCGTACCGCACCCGCATCGAGCTGCGCCAGATAGGCGTGCGCCACGAAACCCAGATGATCGGCGCCATCGGCAACTGCGGGCAGATGTGCTGCTGCGCCAGGTTCATCCGCAAGTTCCAGCCTGTGACCATCAAGATGGCCAAGGAACAGAACCTCTTTTTGAACCCTTCGAAGATTTCCGGAATGTGCGGCAGGCTGCTCTGCTGCCTGGCCTATGAGCAGGGCACCTACGAGGAGTTCCAGCGGCGCTGCCCCAAGATCGGCAAGAAGTACCAGACCAGCCAGGGGCCCATGAAGATACTGCGTTCCAACCTCTTCCGGGAGGCCCTTTCCGTCTACACCGAACACGGTGAGGAAAAGGAAATGACCCTGGACGAGTGGCGCGCCATCGCCGGGGAAACCTGGACCCCCTACATCACGCCGCAACAGCCGCCCATGCAGCGCCCGCCCCAGCAGCACAGGCAAGCCCCCACACAGCAGCCCGCGCCTGCGCAGGAATCGCCCCAAGCCGCTTCACCCGAAGAGGCGCTGTCCACTGATGGCGATGATGGAGAGGTTGTGGCCGAAGGCCAGCCAGAAAACGCGCAGCAGGCCCGCACAAAGCGCAAACGCAAACGCAAGCCCAAGCCAAGGCGTCCCGAGGGCGGCCCGGCACCAACGAACGATTCCGGAGAATAGCCGTGGAACGCTTCTACATCACCACGCCGATCTATTACGTCAACGCGCGCCCGCACCTGGGGCATGCCCATACAACCATCCTTGCGGACTGCATGGCCCGGTTCAACCGGCTCATGGGACGCCAGGTCCACTTTCTCACCGGCACGGACGAGCACGGCGACAAGATCGTCAAGGCGGCCCAGGCGGCAGGCAAGTCCCCCCAGCTCTACTGCGACGAAATAAGCGGCATCTTCAAGGACCTCTGGCCGCACCTCGGGGTGGAATACTCGCAGTTTATCCGCACCACGAACCCGGAGCACAAACGCCTGGTGCAGAAAGCCCTGCAGCAGGTCTACGACTCCGGGGACATCTACTTCGGCGAATACGGCGGGCACTACTGCTTCGGGTGCGAGCGGTTCTACACTGAAAAGGAGCTGGTGGACGGCCTGTGCCCGGACCACAAAACAAAGCCCGAATACATCGCCGAGAAGAACTACTTCTTCAGGATGAACAAATACCAGGACTGGCTCCTGGACCACATCAAGGCCAATCCCGACTTCATCCGCCCCGAGCAGTACCGCAACGAGGTGGTTGCCCTGCTCGAATCGGGAGCGCTCGAGGACCTGTGCATCTCCCGGCCGAAGACCCGCCTGGACTGGGGCGTGGAGCTGCCCTTCGACACCGACTACGTGGCCTATGTCTGGTTCGACGCCCTACTCAACTACTTAAGCGCCCTGGACTGGCCAGCAGGCGACATGATGGCCAAATTCTGGCCCGCGGCCAACCACCTCATCGCCAAGGACATTTTAAAGCCCCACGCGGTGTTCTGGCCCACCATGCTCAAGGCCATGGGGTTGGAGCCTTTCCAGCACCTGAACGTCCACGGCTACTGGCTGGTGAAGGACACCAAGATGTCCAAGTCCCTGGGCAACGTGGTGGAGCCGCTCTCCCTGGTGGAGAAATACGGCCTGTCGGGCTTCCGCTACTTCCTGATGCGGGAGATGACCTTCGGCTACGACTCCTCCTTCTCCGAGGAGGCCCTGTGCGGCCGTTTCAACTCCGACCTGGCCAACGACCTGGGCAACCTCTTCAGCCGCACCCTGGCCATGACCCACAAGTATTTCGGCGGGAGCATCCCCCAGGCAGGCCTTGGCGGCCCCGACGAAGAGGAACTCATGCTCATGGCCAAGGACGCCTGCCTGAACTACCAGCGCCTCTTCGAACGCTTCCAGACCGCCAAGGCACTGGAAGCACTGTGGGAGCTGGTGCGCGGGCTCAATAAGTACATAGACACCCAGGCCCCCTGGAGCCTCCACAAGGAGAACAACGGGTCCCGGCTGGCCACAGTCATGTACAGCGTGCTCGAATGCATGCGCAAAGTGGCCGTGCATCTCTGGCCGGTGATGCCCGAGGCGGCCTCGGCCATGCTGGCCCAGCTCGGCGTGACCGACGCCCCGGCTTCGCTCAACCTCCCCATGGAAGCCGAATGCTGGGGACAGCTCTCCGCAGGCACCGAAGTGGCCAAGGCCTCCAACCTGTTCCCCCGCGCCGAGCCACCTGTACAGGCCGAAGCCGCACCCAAGGCCAAGCAGGACGCCAAAGCCAAGGCTACACCCGCCCAGGCCGCGCCCCAAGGCCCCAAGGACCCCATCGACTTCGAGGATTTCCAGAAGATCGAACTGCGGGTAGCAACGGTTATCTCCGCCGAGCCCGTGCCCAAGGCCGACAAGCTCCTCTTGGTGAAGCTCGACTCGGGCGACGCCGAGCCGCGCCAGGTGGTGGCGGGCATCGCCGAGTTCTGGAAGCCCGAGGATCTGGTGGGCAGGCAGGTGGTGGTCGTGGCCAACTTGAAGCCCCGCAAGCTGCGCGGCGTGGAGTCGCAAGGCATGATCCTGGCCGTGAAGCGCGAAGGCGGCCTGGAACTGCTGGCCCCGTCTGCGCAGGTGAAGCCCGGGAGCGCCGTCTCGTAGAGAAGACAAGAGAATATGCCTCCGGCGGCCAAAGGGACTTCGTCCCTTTGGAATCCCCAGCGGCTTCGCGTCGATCGATGCATGTACTGGAGTATTGTTAAATTACGGCACGAAGTGCCGTGGCGTGCGCCGCGAGGATCGCGGCTTTGCGCGATTCTCGCGGCATTCGTACTGCCGCCCAGCGCAGCAGCAACGCCCGGCCCTCGTAGACCCCACTGAGGGTCCAGGGGGATCATCCCCCTGGCGGGTGCAGGGCGGAGCCCTGCCGGGTCAAGGGCTGAGCCCTTGCTAACTCCACCCACGAACACGAAACAGCTCCTCACCTCCAGCAGGAGACACCTCATGGATGCCGCACGCCGATCCTTTGCCGCGCAGGCAGCCGTGGGGCTGGCATCCTTTCTGACCCCGTTTCTCTATGGCGCCCTTTCCGTGGCTATCCCCACCATCGGCCACGAGTTCAGCTTCACGGCCCAGGACATGGTGCTGGTGATGATGGCCCACCTGCTTTTTTCCACGGGCTGCAACCTGCCCTTCAGCCGCCTCTCGGACAAGGTCGGCCGCAAGAACGTGTTCATGGCCGGGAGCCTGCTGTTCGCTGCAAGCTCGCTTATGGCCGCGCTCGCCCAAGGCAAGTGGTTCCTGCTGGCCGCTCGGGCCTTACAGGGCGTGGGAGACGCCATGACCTTCGGTGTCAGCGCGGCCATCCTGGTCTCCATCGTGCCGCCTGAACGCACTGGCCGCGCCCTGGGCGTGAACGTCACCTTCATCTACGCGGGGCTTGCCCTTGGGCCGCTGGCGGGCGGGGCGCTCACCTCCTGGCTGTCCTGGCGGGTGATCTTCTTCGCTTCAGCGGTAGCCGGAATCGCGGCCATGATTCTTATTCACAAGGGGTTTTCGCAGCGGGAAACCCGCACATCCACCCCAGTGGATGTGCGCGGTATAGCGCTCTACCTCCCGGCGATCCTGGCTCTCATACTGGGCATTTCCCAGGTCCCTTCCTGGTCCGGAGCCGTTCTGATTCTTCTCTCCCTGGCCCTGTTCGCCTGGTTTCGCCGGGTGGAACTGCGCCAGGAGCACCCGCTGGTGGATCTGGCTTATCTTCGGGGCAACAGGGCATTCACCCTGGCCAACCTCACTTCGACACTGGGCTTCACTGCCGGTTTTTCCATGGGCTTTCTGGCGAGCCTTCTCTTGCAGAACGTGATGGGGTTGCCGGCAAAGGATGCGGGGGCGCTGCTGCTGGTGCAGCCCGCTGTTCTCACCCTGGTGTCCCCCCTGGCCGGTCGGCTGTCCGACAGGTTCATGCCGGAAAAGGTGAGCGCTGTCGGTCTGGTTCTTCTGGGGGGTGGCCTGATCGCCTTTTCGCTGCACGGGCTTGCGGTCGGCCCGGCCTGGGTGGCCGGTCTGCTGGCCGTAGTCGGGTTCGGGTTCGCTCTGTTCGTCTCCCCCAACATCAATGCCATCATGCGAAGCATCGACCCCCCGCACATGGGGCTGGCCTCGGGGCTTTTGGCCACCATGCGGGGGCTTGGCATGTGCCTATCGCTGTCGCTTACCGGGGTGGTGCTGGCGGTCTACGGAGTGGGGGCGCAAGCCGCCCAGGCCGGACCGGAGATCGTAAGCGCCCTGGGAGCGTGCTTCCTGCTTTTCGGGGTGGTTTCGCTGGCCGGAGCCGTGGTATCAATGCGAACGGCCCGGCAGTGACATGACATCACGCCGGGCCTTCAATCTTCACCGCACGTAAAACGTGCTCTAGCCTTTCCGGCTCGACTTCGACGGGCTCGATTTCGACGGTTTCCGCTTCGTACCACTCGCCTTGGGCGAACCCGACCTGAACTGACTCTCCTTCGATTCCCTGGCCTTCTCCTGATACGACTTCCCTTTCCCAGGCCTGGGCGTGGGCGGCTTGGCCCTGGTGATGAGCGAGCCGTCCTCGGCCTTCTGGCGGCTTCCCCTGAACAGAAGCTTCACGGGCGCATGGCGTATGCCGAAAAGCTTGCGCAGTTGGTTCTCCAGGAATCTGGCGTAACTGGCCTTGATGCGCTCTGGGTCGTTGACGAAGAAAACGAAGGTGGCCGGGACCGTGGCGGTCTGGGTGAGATAGTAGAACTTGGGCCGCTTGCCCTTCACCAGCGGCGGCTGGTGGCGCTCCAGGGCCTCGCGCAGGAGCCTGTTCAATTCGCCGGTGCCCACCCGGATATGGCATTCGTTGCGGATAACCTGGGCCGTGGGCAGCACGTCCCGCAACCCCTTGCGGGTGGCTGCCGAGACGAAGAGCACCGGCACGTGCGGGCAGATGCGAAGTTCCTGGCTCATCTCCTGCTTGAGTGCGGCAAGCCCCTTGGCATCCACCAGGTCCGTCTTGTTGATGGCGATGAGGAAGGGAACCTTCTCCTTGTCCAGGTAGGCGATGAGGCGCTTGTCCTGCATGGCCAGGCCGCCCGGACCGTCGATCACCAGGATGGTCACGTCGGAGCGCTTGCCGCTGCCCAGGGCGGTAAGGCTTGATATGCGCTCGAGCTGGTCCTCGATCCTGGTCTTGCGCCGGACTCCGGCAGTGTCCACGAAGATGTAGTGCTTGCCGTCCTTCTCGAAATGCACGTCAATGGCGTCGCGGGTGGTCCCGGCCTGTTCGCTGACGATCAGGCGCTCGTCTCCCACCAGGGCGTTAATTATGGAGCTCTTGCCCGCGTTGGGGCGGCCCAGCATGGAGAAGGTCAGCTCCGTGGCCAGCTTGACCTCGGGTTCGTCCACCTCCGGCAGGCGGGATACGATCTCGTCCACCATGGTGCGCATGCCGAAGCCGTGCTCGGCCGAGACCGGGGTCTGGTCGAGGCCCAGGGAGTGGAAGTCCGCCGTGTAGAGCCCTTCCTTTTCGCCTCCGTCCACCTTGTTCACCGCCACCAGCACCGGCTTCCCGGACTGGCGCAAAAGCTTGGCCACGCGCTCGTCCTCGCTGGTCAGGCCTTCGCGGCCATCCACCACAAAAAGGACCAGATGGGCGGCCTCCACGGCGCGCCGCGCCTGTTCGAGAACATCGAGCTCCAGACCCTGCGGATCGTCCAGGGTCATGCCGCCAGTGTCGATCAGGACGACGGGTACACCGGCCAGCACGGCATGGCCTTCCAACCTGTCCCGGGTGACGCCGGGAAGGTCGTGGGTGATGGCTTTGCGCTTGTGCAGGAGCCGGTTGAACAGGGTGGACTTGCCCACATTGGGGCGCCCGATGATGGCTACGGTGGCTGGCATGGTGGAGTGTGTCCCGGGTTAGGCCTCCGGCGGCAAAAGGGATCGCCTTTTGAATCCCCTTGAGAGGGGCGTCCGCCGGGGACGGGTTCTTTGCATCAATTGCCTGTGCGGGTCAACCAACTGGGGTCTTACACCAAAGATCCCGCCATGTCCTTCACTCCGGTTACCTCGGCGTACACGGCCCCCAAGGCTGCCATGAACGAGGCGTGCACGTGCGCGGCAGGCACCTTGACGTGCCCGAACTCAAGCTCGCGGGTGGCGCAGGCGTCGGCCAGGACCACGCACTGGTAGCCCAGGTCGAAGGCGGCCCGGGTGGTGGCGTCCACGCACATGTGGCTCATCATGCCGGCTATCACCAGCCGCTTCACGTTGGCCTCGTCCAGCTTGTCCTGCAGCCCGGTACCCCGGAAGGAATTGGGGAAATGCTTCTGGATAACGGTTTCGCCCTCAAGCGGGGCCACGAAGGGGTGGAACTCCACTCCGGGGGTGCCGGGGATGAAGAAGCCCGCCCCCTGGCGTACGGACAGATGCTGCACGTGAATAACGGGCCAGCCCTTTTCCCGAAACCAGCCCAGGGCCCGGCCGGCCTTGGCCGCGGCTGCCTCGGAACCGGAGAGTTCCATGGCCCCGCCCGGGAAATAGTCCTTCTGGATGTCGATAACGATAAGTGCCGTGTTCATGTGATGATCCGCTTACAGTTCGGGTGCGCCAGAAGGCACCAGGCACACCACCACCAGGGGAACGTTGCCGGTATTCTTGATCTGGTGCTCCTCACCCGACTTCACGTACACCACGCTGCCGGGGCCGACCGGGTTCCATTTCCCGTTGCCGTACACCTCGCCCTGGCCCGAATGGTAGAACATCTCGTGCTCCCAGGCGTGGGTATGTTTGGGGGTGTGACCGCCCGGGGCGATCTCGAAAAGGCGCATGCAGAAGTTCGGCGCGCCGTCGGCCTTGCCGATGAGCACGCGCCCGGCCACGCCCTTGGCCACCTCGTTGTTGAAATGCGTCGCTTCTATGGATGAATACTGCTTGAGCTCCACGACTTCCTCCAGGTGACTGCCGGGCAGGTGTCCGGCGTTTGTTGCGTTGATACCTCTCGAGCCGAATTAGCAGCCCGCTCTAAAGCCGACCGTCGCAGTCGCGGCAACGCCGCCAGCGGGAGTTTTTGGGCAGGCAGCTAGCCTTTCATGATGGCCTGGAGCGAGCGGACCTTGCCCGCTATGTCCCCGGCTCCGACTATTTCCGTAACCAGACACGCCATCCTGGCCCCGCGCCCTCGCACCTCGGCCAGATTGCCTTCCTTGATGCCCCCGATGGCCACGAACGGCATGGGAACGTGCTCCACCACGTAGTCCAGGTATTCGAAGCCCACCGGGTCGCACACGTCCTTCTTGGTCTTGGTGGCGAAGATGGGCCCCACACCGATGTAGTCCACCAGCCCGGAGGTCTGGGCCGCGCGGGCCTGGCCCGGGCCGTGGGTGGAGAGCCCGATGATTCTGCCTGGGCCTATGAGCTTGCGCACAGCCGCCGGAGGCAGGTCCTCCTGGCCGATGTGCACGCCGTCGGCCTCCGTCAGGAGGGCCAGGTCAATATGGTCGTTTATGATGAACGTGGCCCCGGCCTGGCGGGTCATGTCCCGAAGAACAAGGCACTCGTCGTACATGGCCCCGGCTTTTTTGTCCTTCTCCCGGTACTGGACCACCTTCACCCCGGCCAGCAGAAGCTCTTCCGCCACGTCCAGGTTGGAGCGGCCCAGGGAGTGTTCCTCGGAGAGGATGGCGTAGATGCCGCCTGCCAGGAAATTCTTCATGACCTGCTTCACGGTTGCCTCCGCAGCGCGAATTCAAGCACCAGATCGGCCTGCTTGGCCGCGGCCACAGTGACGCACGGCGACAGGGGCGGGCACTCGGGCGACACCTGGGTGACCAGATCGCCCACGACGTAGAAATTGTCCTTCATCTTATGCGTCTTGATGCGGTCCGCATCGCCGCAGCCGGCCAGGCCGGAGGCGGCCACCAGGAATTTTCCCGTGCCCAGGTAGGCCTCCACTATCATGCGTTTGGCCTGGGGTTGGTCGAAGGCCTCGATCACCACGTCGCGGTCCGCGAACAGGCTGCCTACGCTTTCCTGGGAGACCAGGCCGTCTATGGAATTTACTGTAACGTCGGGATTGATGGCGAGCAAGTTCTCGGCAAGGGCCTTAACTTTGGGCATGCCCGCCTGGCGGGCGAAGAAGAACTGGCGGTTTAAGTTGCTCGGCTCAACGACATCGTTGTCCACGATGATGAAGTCCGTGAAGCCCGAACGCACAAGCATCCAGGCGCAGTTGGAGCCCAGGCCCCCGGCTCCGGCGATGCCCACGCGGGTTGCGCGGATTCGTTCAAGCTCTTCCGGCCCCAGATAGCGGCACAGCCCGGTTTCAAACGGATTCATGGTTCTCAGTCTACAGGTACTGCCAATCCTTGTACACTGGCTGATACCCCTTGGAATAGAGCATCTCGGCCATCTCGGCCACGCTGCGGCCGTCGGAAATCTCGAACTGGCCCGGATCGTCCTGGCCCGAAGCCCGGCCGCCAACCTGGGTGCACACGCCTGCGCTCATCTTTGTCACACCAAGACTGAGCAGATTCTCGCGCAATTTGGCGTTCTCCCGGGTGGAGACCGTCACCCCGGCCCGGGGCATGAACAACCTGAAAGCCAGAATGTACTGCACCAGATCCGCGTCCGAGACGATCTCCTTGGGGGGGAACCCGCCCAGGTGCGGCCGCATGCGCGGCGGGGAGATGGCCACTTCGATGTCGGGATAGGTGCGCTGCAAAAAGTCCGTGTGCACGCCGGTGAAGAAGGCCTCCCGGCGCCAGTCGTGCAGGCCCAGGAGCGCCCCGGTGGTTATCTGACGGATTCCGGCCGCCGCTGCCCTTTCCGGAGCTTCCAGGCGCCTGAGATAGTTGCGCTTGGGCCCCTTGGGGTGCAGCTCCAGGTAGGCAGGCTCGTCGTAGACTTCCTGGAACATGGTCATGCCGTCCACGCCCGCCTCGGCAAGCTCGCCGTACTCTTCCCTGGTGAGGGGATAGACCTCGATGGAAATGCTGGTGAAGTACTTCTTGAGCGCCTGCACGCACTCCACCATGTAGCTGACCGGGGTGACCTTGCGGTCCTCGCCGGTGAGAATGAGGATGTGCTTGAGCCCGCTCTTGGCGATCTCCTGCGCTTCGGCCTCCACCTCCTCCACGGTGAGCTTGCGGCGCTCCAACTCGTTCTTGGTGTTGAACCCGCAGTAGACGCACTGGTTGGTGCAGAAGTTCGCCAGATAAAGCGGCGTGAAAAGCACAACCGCCCGTCCGAAGTGCCGGACGGTCAATTCGTGGGCGCGCGTGGCGATTGCTTCCAGGTGGGACGCGGCGCGGGGGGAAAGAAGCGCCAGGTAGTCCATGGGGGAAAGCCTGTTCTTGGCGATGATGCGGGCTATGTCCGCATCGGCCACCTGCGAGAAGAACCTGTCGAAATCGAGGCCGTCGTAGCGGCGCAGTTCGTCGTGAAACGTCATGATATGGTGCTCTTTTGGCCAGAGAGGGCGCCGCCCTCTCTGGACTCTCCCGCCAGGGGGAGTGCCTCCCCCTGGACCCGGCATTATGCTTCGCGGTTAAGTTACCGGGTCAAAGCTCTGTAGCGCTAGGGCCACACGGCGCCGCGCTTCCTGCGAAGCGAAACGGGATTCCAAAGGGACGCAGTCCCTTTGGCCGCCGGAAGCCTCTTTACTCTTCTCTTACTCGTGCAGAAAGCCCGTCAGCGGCGACGACGCCTTGGCCGTCTCCTCCACCGCTCCGGGCCCGGCCAAAAACGCTGTCCGGCCAGCGGCCACAGCCTGGCCGAAGGCCCTGGCCATGGCCACCGGGTCCGCGGCCGAGGCCACCGCGGTGTTCACCAGCACGGCCGCCGCGCCCATCTCCATGCACTCGCAGGCCTCGGAAGGCCTGCCGATGCCGGCATCGACGATAACGGGGAGGCTTATTTCCTCGATCATGATGCGAACGAGTTCCTTGGTGCGAAAGCCGCGATTAGTCCCGATGGGCGCGCCAAGCGGCATTATTGCCGCCGCGCCCGCCTCGGCCATGCGCTTGGCTGCCATGAGGTCCGGGCTCATATAGGGCAGAACGGTGAACCCTTCTGCGGCCAGTATGCGGGTGGCTTCTATGGTCTCCTGGTTGTCGGGCAGCAGGTAGCGGTTGTCGCTTATCACCTCGATCTTTATCCAGTCGCCGCAGCCGGCCGCCCTGGCCAGGCGTGCGATGCGCACCGCTTCCTGGGCGTTTCTGGCCCCGGAAGTGTTGGGCATGAGAATGCAGGACTTGGGGATGTGGGTGAGGATGTTCTCCTGGCCTGCCTCAGGGTCCACCCGGCGCACGGCCACGGTGATCACCTGCGCGCCGCTGGCGTTCACGATGGGCGGGATGAGGGAATTGGACGAGTACTTGCCGGAGCCAAGAAACAGGCGGCTCGAAAGCATGCGGCCGCCGATGAGAAGCGTGTCTGACGCGTGAGTCATATCAGCCCCCTCCCACAAAGGACACCACCTCAAGCCGGTCGCCTTCCTTCAAGGCGATGGTTGGCCAGATGTCCTTGGGGACGATGGATTCATTGAGTTCAACGACCACGGCCTTTGCGTCGAAGCCCTTGGAGGCGAGGCAGCCTTCCAGGCTTTCACCGTCTTCAAGCTGCGCGTCCTTGCCGTTTATGACCACTTTCATGTTTGGATTCTCCCGGTGGGGAAGAGTGTACCACTGCTGGCAGCGGCGTAAAGAGTGGGGAAAGATATTGAGTATGGTTATCAGGGAGTGAGGCCCTGCCCCCGAGGGCTCGGATCGATCTGAAGACGATCCGTCGCCCTCGGCTGCAAAACCTCACTCCCTGTAAGCTACTTATGGCTGCATGATGCGAAGCCGAACGGGATTCCAAAGGGCGCAAGCCTTTTGGCCGCCAGAGGCCTCAAAATCCCAAAGCCCGCACGCCTCGCCTATTTGCCGCCGATGATCTTGGCGATGTTCTCCACGTACGGGGCGCGGATGACACCGCGCTCGGTAACTATCCCGGCGATGAGCTCGGAAGGGGTGACGTCGAAGGCGTAGTTGAACACGCCAACGCCCTCGGGAGTGATCTGGTGTTCGCCCACGTGGGTCACTTCGCGCGGGGTGCGGTCCTCGATGGGGATGCCCGCGCCCGTGGGGGTGTTCAGGTCGAAGGTGCTGGCCGGGGCGGCCACGTAGAACGGCACGCCGAAATGCTTGGCCAGGATGGCCACGCCGAAGGTGCCGATCTTGTTGGCGGCGTCGCCGTTGGCCGCGATGCGGTCCGCGCCCACGACCACCTTCTGCACCATGCCGCGCTGCATGAGAAGCGCGCAGGCATTGTCGCAGGCCACCTTCACCGGGATGCCGTCCTTGTGCAGCTCGTAGGCCGTCAGGCGGGCACCCTGGAGAAAGGGCCTGGTCTCGTTGGCGATTACCTGGATCTTCTTGCCCTGCTCCCAGGCCCCGCGGATAACGCCAAGGGCCGTGCCGTGCCCGGCCGTGGCCAGGGCCCCGGCGTTGCAGTGGGTCATCACCGTGTCGCCGTCGGCGATGAGTTCCGCGCCGAAGCGGCCCATGGCCTTGTTGATCTCGATGTCCTGGGCGTGGATCTCCTTGGCCATGGCCAGCCACTTGGCCTGAAGGCCTTCCAGGCTCAAGCCCTGCTCGGCCTGCCAGGCGCTGCGCATGAGCTCCACGGCCCAACGCAGGTTGACCGCCGTGGGACGGGCTTCCTCCAGCTCCTTTAAGAGCTTTTCCAGACGGGCCTTCCACTGGGCGTCGGAAGGTTCAACTTCGCGCGATGCCAGGTAGCAGCCGTAGGCGGCGGTGACGCCGATGGCCGGCGCTCCGCGCACCACCATGGTCTGGAGGGCGTAGATGGTGTCCAAGGTGTTCTTGCAGAGGAAGTACTCCTCGCGTCCGGGAAGGATGCGCTGGTCGAGAAGCATCAGGGCATTTTGGTCTTGGGAGAACTGAATATGGTCGGTCATGGTGTGTCCTAGCTGAGTTTTTTCACTAAAAGTTCGTTGACCAGGCCCGGGTTGGCCTGGCCCTTGGTCGCCTTCATTATCTGGCCCACAAAAAAGCCCATGAGCTTGGTCTTTCCGCCCTTGAAGGCTTCAACCTCGGCGGGGTTGGCGGCCAGCACCTGGTCGATGGCGGCCTCCAGGGCCGAAGTATCCGAAATCTGCACCAGCCCCTTGGCCTTCACCAGGGCTTCGGGGTCGCCGCCCTGGGCGAAGAGTTCAGGGAAAATCTGCTTGGCGATTTTGCCGGAAATGAGCCCGGAATCGATGATGGCCACCAGCTTGGCCAGATCCGAAGGCGTAAGCTTCACCTGGGTGGCCGAAAGCTTGGCCTCGGCCATCTCACGCATGAGCTCGCTCATGATCCAGTTGGCGCACTTTTTCGCATCGCCGCCAGCGGCCACTGCGGCCTCGAAGTACTCGGCCACGTCGCGCTCGGCGGTAAGGACATCGGCGTCCTGCACGGAGAGGCCGAAATCCTTCATGAAGCGCTCGCGCTTGGCGCGGGGCAGCTCAGGCAGGACGGAGCGCCAGTCCGCTATCTGTGCGGGATCGAGCTTTATGGGCACCAGATCCGGGTCCGGGAAGTAGCGGTAGTCGTGGGCCTCTTCCTTGCCGCGCATGCTGGCCGTGATGTTCTTGTCCGGATTGTAGAGCCTGGTTTCCTGGACAATGGCCTCGCCGTCCTCCAGGCAGTCCTTCTGGCGCTGGATTTCGTATTCGATGGCCTGGCGCACGTGGCGGAAGGAGTTGACGTTTTTTATCTCGGTGCGGGTGCCGAATGCTTCCTGCCCCACGGGCCTGATGGAGACGTTGGCGTCGCAGCGGAACGACCCTTCCTCCATGTTGCCGTCGCAGATGCCCAGATACACCAGGATGGAGCGTAGCTCCTTAAGATAGGCCACGGCCTCGTCGGAGGAACGCATGTCCGGCTCGGACACGATTTCGATAAGCGGGACGCAGGCGCGGTTTAGGTCCACGTAGCTCACGTTGTCCGTGGCGGAGTGGATGTTCTTGCCAGCGTCCTCCTCCATGTGGATGCGCGTGACGCCGATGGTCTTGGCCTGGCCGTCCACCAGGATGTCCACGCGGCCATGCTCGCAGATGGGGAGCTCGTACTGGGAGATCTGGTAGCCCTTGGGCAGATCGGGATAGAAATAGTTCTTGCGGGCGAACACCGAAACCGGATTCACCACGCAGTCCACGGCCATGCCCATCTTGGCCGCATATTCCACGGCCCTGGCGTTCAGCACCGGCAACACGCCGGGCATGCCTGAACACACGGGGCAGACGTTCTCGTTGGGGTCCGCGCCGAACTCGGTGGAACAGCTGCAGAAAATCTTGCTTTTGGTCAGAAGTTGGGCGTGGACCTCAAGGCCTATCACCGCCTCATACTGCGCCATATCGGGAGGCTCCTGGGAGATGTGTGCTTGCGGGCCTTGGTCTTACAGCCCAGGGCTTACAGGGTCAATGGGAACGCGGCATTGACTTGACCGCAAGTTCATGGTGTTTGTTACTTGGCATATCCCAGGAGGACACCATGCGAGCAACCATATTTCTTCTGCTTAGCCTCTCGCTGCTGGCCGGATGCGTGGAGAGCGGACGGGGCGGCTATTACGACGACGGCTATTACGACACCGGCCAAGGCTATTACCATCCCACCTACCAACAACGCCACGGCGGAACGTATTACGGCCCTAACCAGCAGAATTACGACCAACAGCGCAGACGCGTCGAAGCCAACTGCAACATGAACTGGCAGAACTGCGCGGGCGTCTGCAACACCATGCGCGACGCCAACCAGCGCGCTGTGTGCATCGCCAACTGCAACAACGCATTGAACCAGTGTAAAAGCCGCTAGCAGCCAGCAGGCGACCTCCCTTCCAGACCGTCTGGAAGGGAGGCGCGAGCGCCCGGTGTCCAAGCGATTGCCCCTATCCACCCAGCGTGGTAGACTTTCTTCATGCCCGTAGACAATACCGAACCCCTCTCCGTGTACCGGGCCGGGCCAGGATACGCCAGATGCCTGGCGGACATGATCCTTCTGGCCTCCCGTTCCCACCACAAGCGAGGTTTCCTGGATCACCTCACCGGCTTGCCTGAAGCGGCCCTGCTCAAGCTGCTGGCTGGCCTGGCCATGCACCCGGCCCAGCCCTGGGGCCGCATAGACAACACCTATGTGGCCCTGGTGGACGGCGTGTGTTCCGGCACGGTCACGGTGCGCGAAGACATCTCCACACCGGATTATCCGTTCTCCCCCCAGGCACTGCGCGATCTTGCACCCGGCATCGGGATAAATCCCGAACAGGTCGAGAACATCTTGAGCCGGCAACGCGTCTTCGTGGATGCCCTGCCAGCGGTGACCGAACCGGCAACGCCTGGAACATGGCTTGTGGAATTTCTCGGCGTGCGCAGGGAGAACCGGGCGGGTGGCGTGGCCAGAGGCCTCATGGCCAGGGTGGAACAGGACCTGCGGGCCGCAGGCGCGAAAGCCGTGGAGCTTTATTGCGACCTGGGCAACACGCGTGCGGAAAGGCTTTTTTCCACCCTGGGTTTTACCCTCGTCAGGGAGTACCGCTACGGCCCCGGGATGGAGGTCTATGGCGAGGGCGTCAGCCTCTATAAGCTGGAATTGTGATTTCCCTGGGCACGGGGATTATTTCATGTGCGCAAGGGACGCTGATTAGAATTAACGAAAGGATGGACTTGGTATCGGCGATCTCCCGACGAACCGCCACAACGCACTCCTGCCAGGGATCAACTCTCGTCGGCGTCGCCCGCGTCCCTGGCCAACCCACGCTTCATCTTGCGCGCCTCTTTGAAACTTAGGCAGGCCCAGGGGAAGAGTTCCCGGGCCTTGTCCACAGCGGAGTTCTCCACCGCCTCATACCACTCGCGGAACTTGTCCATGAGAAGCCGTCCGCCAGGCGTGAGCCTGTGTCCTCCATTTCTGCTCCCGGCCTGCTCGATGAGCACGACGCCTAACACCTTTTCCGTTCTCTTTATCTTGCCCCAGGCCGCCCGGTAGGACATGCCCAGATGCTCGGCGGCCTTCTTGAGCGAGCCGAAACGGTCCACGGCCTCGAGGAGCATGCCCCGGCCCGTACCGAAGAACATGCCGTCCTCCGTTTCCAGCCATAGCCTCAGGCGCACAACGGGAGGCGGGGTTTCCCCAAAGGAACCATTGGCTCCCTTCAATTGACCATCTCCTGGCGTAGACCGTTTCTGAGATTTGTTTTCCAATCCGGCCAAATTGTATCAAACCCTCCCGGGAAAAACCTCCCGGAATCTTGGGCGTATAGACTCATGCTGACACGCCTAGTTTCACGAAGACCGGGTGAAGAGAATTCTACCGCGCCGCTATGGCCGCGTCGAAGAACTTCCCTACCCCGTACTCGCGGCGGCGGAAGAACTTCTCCGGGTCTGGCCCGATGACCTGCATTTCCGGGTGGGAGCGCTGCATGTCCAGGGCGATCTGCATTTCCTTGGTGCAGCCTGTGGAGAAAGTGGCGTCCTTTCCGGCCCAGACCGGAGGGATGCTGCGCCCCATGAGCTCGAAGGCCTGCTCGATGTCCTGGGTGGACTGAAATCGCCACACGTTGATGAGCCCCGAGCGCTGCACCTTCTCCCACATGAACATCAGGTCGTCGGCGTCCATGCCTTCCTCGAAGTGCTCCGCCGGATTGATGATGTAGGTCCCGGCGAGCTTGGCCCTCAGGTGTTTGACGAAGGTGTGCAGGATGGTGATGGCTGTCTCGGTTTCATGGGGAATGGAGCCCACAATGGCCGAATAGAACATGATGGACTTGCCCGCCGACTTTTCGGAACGCATGCGGGTGATGATGGCCTCGGCCTTGGCCGTGATCTCGGGTTCGGTGAAGGTGCGAAGCTTGGAGGGCTTCGGCTTGAACTCGATGCGCAGCGTTCCTTCCTGGTCCCGGTGTACGCTGATGACGTCCCGGGTGAACTCGGTCTTGGTCATCATGAGGCGGCGATGGTTGAGCTCGCCCTTGGCGATGATCAGGTCCGACTCCTTCCAAGCCCGCGCAAAGGTGATGCTGGTCTTGTACAGGTTGAGCCGTTCCCTGGTCCCGTCGGAGATCACCAGGAAGGGGTTCTCCTTGATGGCCTGGAGGAGCTGATTCTTGCCCACCCGGTTGTCGCCCAGGATGCGCGCCCCGAACATGGAAAAATACTGCGCCAGGATCGGGTCCTCGTCCGCGTCCCATACCGTGGGGCAGTCGAAGAAAAAGCCTTCCTTGAGCGCCATGATCACCCTGTGCCCCATGCGCAGCAGCGAACGCACCACCAGAAGATCGAAGAGCATCCCTCCCGCCGTGTCCGGGAGGTAGAGAATCTTCATGGACTTGGGCTTGCCCGGGTCCAGGGCTAAGCGGAACGCGTCGAACGGGCCGCAGTTTAAGACCTCCCGTTCGATTTCCTCGGGCTGGGGGAACCCCTGGTCGTCTTTCCAGACCTTGCTCCAGACCGAAAGGCACAGGAGGCGAGAAATCTCCAGCATGTCCAGCTCGAAGCGCATGTCCCGGATTGTCGCGCAGTTGGCGGACATGCCCGGACAGGTGTTCAGGGCGGCGTTCATGGCCGGCGTATCCATGAACTGCCTGGCCCGGCGGTTCATGACGCGCTTGCGGGCCCGGTACGGGTCGTCCTGGCCGGCCTGGGCCAAAAAGACCGACGTCAGGCGCTTTAAGAGCCTGGACGGAATGAGCACCGGCGCGTTCACCGCCTGGCGGTATTTGTGGTCGCACAGCGCGAGGATCATCATCTTTTCGTACTGGCCCGGGCAGTGGTTTTCTATAAGCTCCAGCACCATGCGCCAGACCTTGGCGTAGGCGTCCATGAGGGCCGGTTCCTGATTCTTTTCCAGCAGGTGTCCCAGCATGACGTCGGAACAGGGCACATAGATCTGGTCCGGCCCAAGAGCCACCATGAAGCGCATCTGCTCAGGTGAAGCGTTGCGCAGGGGGTCGATGCTGTATTCGATGTGGTTCTCGCTCATGAAATGGAGAATCCAGGCATCGAGGAGAGGGTCTTTGCCGTAGCGCAGTTCCGAGGGGGAACCGATGGAGGGAAAGCTGACCGGGCTCATCGTTCTCTGATGGGGTCAATCCTGTAAGAAGTCAAACGATATGGAGGGTTATACCCGCGCTTAGCGTAAGTATTCCGTTTTCCTTCCACAGCGCATCAACGTTCCCTGATGAATCCCTTATCCAAAAGCTTGTTGAAATAGGTATGCCTGCCCACGGCCACGAGCTTGAGCGAATGCGGGGCCTGGCGCACCCTTATCCAGTCGCCTGGCTTCAGGGGGAAGGTGGACTGCCCGTCGCAGGTGAGCACGACATCCGCGGTGGCCTCCTCCACTCCAAGGTCAAGCGGACGGTCGGTGGGGAGAACCATTGGCCTGAAGTCGCACAGGAACGGACAGATGGGGGTAAGGGTGAGCACCCGAAGATCCGGGTGGACCAGCGGCCCGCCCGCGCTCATGGAATAGGCGGTTGCGCCCGTGGGCGTGGCCACCACCATGCCGTCGGCCCGGAAGCCGCCCAGCTTTTCTCCGCCGAATACGACGCCGACCTTGATGAGCCGGGCCATGGACCCGCGCACAACCACGTCGTTCACCGCGCCGCTGGAAAAAACCTGCCTGCCGTCGCGGGCCACTTCGCAGGCGAGCATGATGAGCTGGCCAACGGAGAAACCCTTCACTATCACCTGTTTCAGCGGCTCCTGCCAGTCCTCGGCAGTGAGCTGGGTCAGAAAACCCAGCCGGCCCTGATTGATTCCCAGAAGCGGCACCGACTCGCCGGCCAGCTTGCGGGCCACGCTGATCATGGTTCCATCGCCGCCCAGAACAACGGCGAGCTGCGGCCTGGGCAGGGTTCCCACCAGGCAGAACGCGTCGAAACACCCTTCCTGGTCCGTGCGGTTTTCCACCACGCGTCCCGAGGACCCGAGGCCGGAAAGCCAGGAGAGAAGTTGCTGAGCCATTGCCCGGGCCTTTTCGTCCCCGGCCTTGACCACCACGAGAACATCGCGCACCGCTGGTTGCATAGCGCGTGTCTAGAGCAAAGCGGACCTGGCTTCAAGACGTATCCGGCATTACTGGCAAAAATGGATATGGCTTTTTTTAAAAGCCACCCTAAAGACTTCACTGTTACTGACCGATAGAGTACGTGACGAGCGAGGAGAATCGAGAATGGCTGCGAACCCCGCCCTGCTCCGAAACATGCTTCGCACCTACGGGCGGCAGGTTACGACGGCCAGACGGCTGGCACGATACAGGCGTTCGCTTCGGGCGGCCGGGGCGGAGGACCAGATCGAAATCTCCCGCGAAGCCAAGCGCCGCGAACTGGTGCACAAAGTGGCTGCTGAAATTGTCGAGAGTCTGATCGTCACAGGTTCCGACAATCCAGTCGTGGAGGAAATACTTCGAGAGTTGGAAACCGCGTTTCGCACGAAGTTCCTTTTCGCCTACCCTCCCGAGGAACAGGACTTGCAGATCTTTCGGGTCCCGGGTGAAAAAAACGCGGTCGAAGTGACCGGCGCCGAGCGGGCGAAGGTGTTGGAGAAGCTCTGGCACATCGCACTCGAAAAGGTCGACGAAACGATGCTTTAGCGGGCTAAAGCCCGCAAGAGTGCCAGCAAGTCAGGCCATCTGGGGAGAGGGCCCTTACCGGAAACGGAGTCTTGCGAGGCATCTCGGCGGCAGAAGCCGTCGGGGAGGGGATCATGGACATCAAAAAGATTTTGGGAGGAGCAAACCCGTACGCACAGTCCAAGGTGGACAAGGGCGAAGGTTCCGAAGCGACCGCCAAGGCTGACAAAGCCAAGGCAAAAGCCAAGAGCCAAGCCGCCACTGGAGACAGGGTGTCTGTTTCCTCCGACTCCAAACTGGTGGCCGAAGCCGCCAAGGTGGCGGCGGAGAGCCCAGACGTCCGGGTTGACAGGGTCGAGGCGCTTAAGAATCAGGTTCAGGCGGGCACGTACAACCTGGATTCACGGCGTATCGCCGAAAAAATGGTCGAAGGCGAACTCGACTTCCTGCGCTAGAACAATTTGCCGTCCGGGAGGCGGCCAACCATGAAAAGGCACTCTCGCTCGCCAAGCTTGGATTAATTATCCTCGCTTGGCGAGCTTTCATGCCTGTTTTTTTTCGCCTCAACACCCAGGACGACCGTCCCGGGGTGGTTCAACCGGCCGTCCCGGCCAAGCACCGCACCCATCACGCTCCCCCCGCACCACAAGTGGATTTCCCCGCTCCTTTCCGATAGTTTTTCCGGATGAGAACCGATTCCACCCCGTCCCTTCGCACAACAGCCAGACTGCTCATTACTTGCCCGGACCGACCCGGCATCGTTGCAGCTGTGAGCCAGTTCATTTTCACCCACGGCGCCAACATCACCCAGCTCGACCAGCATTCCACCGACCCCGAAGGCGGAACGCTGTTCATGCGCCTTGAATTCCAGACCCCCAACCTTGACCTGGGCCGTGAGGCTCTCATGTCCGCCTTTGACAGGGTTGTGGCAAAGCCTTTCGAGATGCGCTGGGGCATCTACTACGCCTGGCCCCCAAAGAAACTGGCGATCATGGTGTCGCGCCACGAGCACTGCCTGATGGAGCTTCTCTGGCGTGTTTCCCGTGGGGAGCTCCCATGCTCGCTGTCCATGGTTATCAGCAATCACCCCGACCTTCGTCATGAAGTTGAGCGGTTCGGGGTGCCGTTTCACCACGTCCCGGTGCCACGGGATACTGAAGGCAAACAAGGCGCGGAAAACGCCATCCTCGAGCACTTGGCCGGACATGCCGACGCAGTTGTGCTGGCTCGCTACATGCAAATACTCTCGGCTGATTTCATATCTCAGGCACCAGGTCCTGTCATAAACATCCACCACTCCTTCCTGCCAGCCTTTGTCGGATCTGCGCCCTACCATCAGGCATTCGACCGAGGGGTGAAGATCATCGGGGCCACCGCCCATTACGTCACGGAAGAACTCGACGCTGGCCCGATAATCGCCCAGGACGTCGCCCACGTGTCCCACAGGCACGGAGTGGAAGACTTGAAAGACCTGGGCAGGGACCTGGAGCGACAGGTGCTGGCCCGCGCGGTGAAGGCCCACCTGGAGGACCGCATAATCATCGACGGCAACAAGACCGTGGTGTTCTAGTCCCGGCGCAAGACCGGCCCTCCGCCGCGCCTCTTGCGCGTCAAAGCATTGAAGGTTCGGACCTGATACGTTTCGGCCCTTCCCGTACAGAGCGATCTGAACAAAAAAACCGGGCGCCATCGGGCGCCCGGTTTCACATTCCAGAGCAGCAAAACAGCTTTCGCTATTTATTTTCCAACAACTCTCCAGGCTTGAAATGGGTCAGGTATTTGGCGTCCGTCTGGGGAACCTGGAGGCCGATGCGGGCCTGCATGTTGATTACCACAGGTCCGGTGAGGTTGAGGGTGGTGTCTTCTGGCCTGCCTGGAGGGATGGTGACGGTGACCAGCACCATGACCTGGCGTATGTTCTCGATGCGCAGGAGCTTGCGCTCGGCATCACCCACCACCACATCGTAGTCCTGGATGAAGCTGTAGGGGTCTACCACCATGAGTCCCAGGCGAGGATCGTTCATGCTCTGCAGTATGAGAAAGGGCGAATCTTCCTTGATCTTCACCAAGGTGAATTCACGCTCGCTCTCAAAACCAATGATCCCCCGGGGGAAATGCAGTATCCGCTCGGCAGGGATGATCAGCTTGCCTATTCGGCTCTGGATCACTCGTTCTTGCTTTTTTGCCATAATGCCGCCGCCGCGAGAACGTCTTGTTGATCCGCTTCAAGTGCCATGCGGTTCTGTTCGAGCACACGCAGGTATACTTCTTCTCTATACACAGGCATTTCCTGAGGCACATCCAGGCCAATCTTGATCTGCTTTCCCTGCACACCAAGAACGGTAATTTTTATTTTGTCACCCAGGTGGATGGATTCCCCAGGACGACGTGTCAGTATAAGCATTCCCGCCTCGTATCCTTCCGATGTCGGGTACCCTAGAGCGCGTACCGATGCTTGTCAACGAATGCCTTACTCTAGAGATAGTTCATCAAGCTCAAGTTCATGATCATCGAAGTGGATTTAAGTACCGACTGATATGCAAGCTGCTGCTGGGCGAGTTTGGTCATCAGCGCGGAGATGTCCACGTCTTCGATGTTCGAAAGCTGCTCGGTCTGGTTGTCGTAGAGATTGGTGAGCACGCCTGTGGCCACCACCAGCCTGTTCTCGCGCGCACCCACGTCCGCCGCGTAATTGAGAACCGTCTGGCTTGATGATCTGAGATCCGCCAGGGCCTGCTGCACTCCCGACTGGTTGTTGGTCTCCAGATAGCCCACCAGCTTGCCCACGGTTTCAAAGAGGTTCGTGGCGTTGGAGTACCCCGCTATGACCACTGGCCTGGCGGAGTTGCTCGCCGGGTCCTGGTAGACGCCGCCGAAGATGTTCTTGCCTATGCCGTTTACCGCGATGCGTTCCGTTGGCGAAATGTCGTAATTTATTATGCCCTTGCGCGGGCGGACAACGAACATGCTCCCGGCCGTGAGTTGGTTCCCGCCATTTGAATGCAGGGTCAAAACGCCGCCGGGAAGGTTCAGGCTGGCCGAGCTGGCGGTATTGTCCGGAGTGGACGAGTTGGACACCTTCCAGGTCGCCCCTCCGTCCAGACTGTACGAGTAGGTCACCCTGGATGCCAGGGTGGTGGTCTGGTCCACGCGCACTATGACGTTGCTGTTGAAAGACCCCATGGCCGAACCGGTCACGGTGGACCCCATGCCCTGCAGGGGATCGACGGTGATCGTGTCCTCGTCGTCTCCCGTGTATTGGGCGGTGGGCCTTATCCACATCCATGTTCCGTTGGTGTCGTTGGTGTTGGTGGCGCTGGTGGCAACGACGCTCGTGTTCCTGTCGAGTTCCAGGCTCACTCCTCCGAGCGACAGCTGGAGCCTCTCCGGAGCTCCCGGATCCACCACGGTTCCCTGGGTCCAGGTGGAGCCGCCGTCAGTTGAATAGCGGAACGGAGAACCGTTGGAGAGCAGGCCGGAAGTCGTGAATTGAACCAGGGTCGTGGTCTGGTTGAAGCCATTGATCTTGAACCCGGCGTTGGAGACCACACCCTGCTGGTTCGTGGTCAGCCAGAGGGCTTCGGTAAAGGGATTGGTGTCCGTCTTGTGCCCGGCGAAAATGGCCTTTCCGTCAAACTGGGTATTGGCCATTCCCACAAGCTGACTGAACAGCTGCCTGACCTCGGAGGCTATTTCGGACCTGTTGTCGGCTGAAAGGGTGCCGGTCGCGGCCTGCTCCGCCAATTCCTTGACCCGGGTGACGACCGTATTCATCTGGATCAGGGTGCTGTCGGCCAGGTTGAGCCACCCTTCGGCCATGGAAATGTTGGTCTTGTACTGGTCGATGGCGTTCAGGTTGTCCCGGTAGCTCAATATGCGGCTCATGCCCACGGGGTCGTCGGAAGGCCTGTTGACCTTCTTCTGGCTGGCGGCCTGCAGATTGGACTCCATGAGCTGGCTCAGGGAGGTGTTCATGTAGCCCAGGCTGGATGAGTAGATCATCTGTTGGGCGACGCGCATAGCCATGACGCCCTCCTTATTGTTTGAGTCCCAGCACGGTCTGCCACATCTGGTCGGCCGCGGAGATCATTTTTGCGGCAGCCTGGTAAGAGTGCTGAAACTTTACCAGGTTGGACATTTCTTCATCCAGGTTCACGCCGGATACTTCCAGTTGGCGGTTTTTGAGATCATTGGCCAACGAGCTTTCATAGGAATAGTTGAACTGGGCGCTTTCGGTGTCCGCTCCCACAACGCCCACCAGACTGGCGTAGTATGCCTGGATGGACTGGGTGGTGGGGGCGTCTATGGACGTGCCTATGGTCACGGCCTTGGTGCGAAGCGCGGCGATGTTGAGCGCAGTGATGTTGTCGCCCTGGTTCGACTCGGCCGCTCCGTTTATGTGACCCGCGTTGACGAATCCGGAGTCCGCTCCGCACTTGGGGTTTATGATCATGGTGCGGGCGGTGTCGCCAGCGAAGAAGGTGTTTATTCCAAGCGCCGCCCACAGCCCCGTGGCATCGGTGCCGAATCCGAACGTATACCCGGCCTTGGCGTTTATCTGCAGCTCGTTGTTGACCACGGTGGCGGTAAGAAAGTTGCCGAAGGTGTTGTTCACGGCTCCGGCCACGTCCGAGAGGGTGTGCAGGTGCGGGTTGAAGAGCTGGAGTCCGCCCTGGGTCGAGTCGAAATCCAGGAAGCTGTTGGATACCAGCTGCCCGGTCGAGGAATCGTACACGTACATCATGGACGCGCCCGAAGTGAGCTTGGAGGCGAAGGTCAGGTTCGAGGAGTCGGACCCCAGGGCCACATCGGCCGACCTGACCTGGTAGGTGCCGGTCACGTCGGTGAACATCTTGGTCCCCGAACCTTGGCTGTGGATGCGGTTGGTCTCCCAGATGAGGGTCTTGACCATCGCGTCGAGGCGTTCCCTGTAGCGCCCGATGTTGTAGTCCCTGAGCTGGAAATTTCCGGCCAGGCTGCCCCCGGTTACCCGGGTCATGTTGTCCTCGCCGTTCATGTATATCTGCGGGGTCACGTTGATGGGCGTGGCCGCGGACGTGTACCAGAACAACCCGGACTTGGGCACGATGGTGAACTTGTCGCCCGCCTGGAGCATTCCGGTGGGCGTTATGGTCGAGTTGGAATTCTGGCCGAAATAAATGTTCAAGTTCCCGGCGTTCACCGAGAGGCTTTCCGGGCGCGCGTAGAAGGTCTTGATGGCTCCCGAGTCGCTCCTGAGCCAGGTGACTCCGCCATCCAAGGACACCTGGAACTGCGCCGCGGAGGAGCCCGAAGAGACGTCGCCGTCCTGGGTCACCTTGACGGTATATTCGAAGTTGTCGGTGCCGCCGAAATAGACGTTGCCGTCAAAGCTCGAGCCCGTGACCAGCTGTTTGATCACCTTGTTGCTCTCGAGCTTGAGCTCGAAATAATTCACGCCGTCAAGCAGGGTATGCCCGGCCCTGTCCATGATCGTCATGTTTCCGCCGCCGTTGTCCACCACGTTCACGTCGATGAGCTGAGCCAGGGCGCGGATTTTCCGGGCCCGCTCGTCGTAGAGGCCGTTGGCGTTGTTGCCCGGGGGGTTGTCGTGGATGACGATCTGCTTGTTGATGTCCGTGATGTCCTTAAGCAGGCTGTTCAGGGAATTCACGTCCTGAGCAATGTAGTTGTTGGCCTGCTGCCAGATGGTGTTCAGGTCCGAATCGGCCTGAGCCAGGATGGACATGAGGGACTGGGTGTCGGACAGGACGTTCTGGCGCTGCGGGTAGCTGCCGGGGTCCAGGCTCAGGTTCTGCCAGTCGGTGAAGAACTTGCTGAGCGCTTTGGCTACGCCGCTTCCGCTGGCGTCGTTGAATGTGGACTCCACAGAGCGCATCATCTGGTAGAGCGAGTTGTAGCGTTCCGCGGAAGAGGCTTTGGTGTTGTAGGAACTCTCTATGAACTTGTCGAACATCCGGATAATCGACGCGGCATCGACGCCCGTTCCCATCTGGCCGGGCTGGGAATCGACATAGAGAGAGTCCTCGAAGATCACCCTTTGCCTGGAATAGCCCTCGGTATTGACGTTGGCTATGTTCTGGCCGGTGACTTCAATACCGACCTGCGAGGCGAACAGCGCCTTCTGGCCGATATTGAGAAGGGACGTGATGCCGGCCATTTACAGGGCCCCCCTCAGCATTGCCGGAGCGGGCTTGGATTTGCCGAAGACGCCCCGGGGACCGTAGGAGGTTTTTTGCGGCATGAGCGTCTGGGTGAAGAAGTCCACGTAGCCGCTGGACTGATCAAAGAGGGCCAGGGCCAGGGAGTAGCTCTTCTCGGCCTGCTTGGCGCAGCCCTGTTCGAGAGCGTCGATCTTTTCGAGAAAGCTCTTCGCGTCGGCCCACTTGTCCCCGAAGAAGGGAGCCAGGTCCTGGAGCCGCTTCGCGGAAGGATCAACCGCGAGCATCATGCGGCGGGCATCTTTGCGTTCAACGAGAAGCTGGCGCATGAGCTCCTGGATGGAAAATTCCACCGCACCCACGGATTGAGGCCTGAACTCCTTCAGGTGGGCAAACTCTTCCTCCTGGAGGAACTGCAGGACTTTGAGGGCCTGATACTGCCGGGAAAGATTTTCCAGGATGCGCTGGGTCATGGCGAACTCCCTTTAGAGATCCGGTATCATCCTTTCGGGTTCCGGAGCGGCTGCCAGCATTGAGCCGCCGAGCTTTGACGGGTTCACCGCCGAGTCGTTCACCCTCACCTCGAAATGCAGATGGGGGCCTGTGGCTCTGCCCGTCTGACCCACTTGTGCAATTACCTGACCAGCCTTCACAGCCTGGCCCACGGCAACGGAATTGGCCTTGTTGTGGCCGTAAAAACTCTTGACCCCGTCCGCGTGCTCCACCACCACCAGATTGCCGTATCCGTGCATCTTTCCGGAGAAAACAACGTTGCCGTCCCGCCAGGATTTGACCGGAGTACCCTCGGCCGCGGCGATGTCCACGCCGTTGTGCCAGGCGCGCTGCCCGGTGAAGGGGTCCTTGCGCCAGCCGAATTCGGAGGTGAGTTCGCCCTCAACCGGCGCGACCGCGCCTACTCCGGTAGCGGCAAGCTGGACGTCCGCACCCTTTAGGTATTGGGCGCCGGGAAGACCCATATGCTGCGAGGGCGTGCCCTGAAGTGATCCGGGGGATGTTTGCTTGGGTGCGGCAGACACTGGAGCGTACGGACCAGGGGGGGTGCCCGGGCGGACGGCGTCAGCGGCCAGGACCACGCTTTGCCCGCCGGAAAGCCCCGAGGGACGCAGCTGATTGAACAATCTGCCCCGCAATCCGTTCGCCTGCACCTTGTTCACGGGAGCGGTGACCACCGATTCCGAAGCCGTTCGCCTGAGGCCCGCTTGCGATTCCGGTGAGGCCTGCTGTTTTTTCGAGGAAGCGCCAAGAGCGAGCTGGCGCTGCATGAAATCAGCAAGGCCAATTCCGCCCTGCTTGGTCAGGGTTTTGGACAGCTCCTCATCGAACATGGAGACGTATTCGTCCTCGTGCTTGCCGTGGAGCATGCCGTCCTTGGGGACGGTCTTGCGCATTTCCTTGATCATCTGGCCGATGAATACGGCTTCGAAACCCTCGCAGGCGTCCCTGGCCTTTTTCTCCTCGCTCGGTCCCGGGCTTAGGCGTTTGTTCATGGCCTGCCCCGTCAGGGTCTTCACCACTTCCGGGCTGGCCCCGGCCGCCTCGGCCTTTTCGGGCGTGAGCGAATCGAGAATCTTTCCGAAAGCCTTTTCAGGGATCTTTGGGCTCTGGGTATTCTGGGGGTTCTGGCCCGGAGCTACGCGAGCGGCCAAGGCCTGCGCCGCAGACGCCTTGCGGGCGTCCGCGGCCAGGGAGACTTGGGCAGCGCTGTCCGGTCCCAGGCTCATGTTAGATGACCTCGAGATCGGCGTGCAGGGCTCCGGCTGAGCGAAGGGTCTTCAAAATGCTTATCAGGTCGCGGGGCGTGGCCTTCAATACGTTCAGGCCTTCCACAAGTTCCTGCAGCGTGGCGCCTTCCACCATTCGCAGCTTGCGGTTTTCCTCGGTGGCGGAGATGGCCGTCTCCGGTACAACCACCGTCTGGGCGCCGATGGGCGCGAACGGTAGCGGCTGGGAGACCTCGGCGGATTCCTGAATTGTGATCTGGAGGTTGCCGTGGGTCACGGCGGAGCGGGTGAGCTTCACATTGAGTCCGACCACCACGGTGCCAGTCTTCTCGTCCACCACCACGCGCGCCTTGTTGTCCGGAGTGACTTCAAGGTTCTCGAGGGTGGCCATGAGGGGGACCATGTTGCCCCGGTGCTGCTCCGGAATCTCCAGCTTGATGGTGGAGGCGTCGGTGGCGCGTGCGAAACCGCCGCCCATGGCCTGGTTGATCTTCTTGGCTATGGCCTGGGACGTGGTGAAGTCCGCGTAGCCCAGGTTGATGGTCAGATCACGCTGCCCGTTGAAATCGAAAGGAACCGAGCGCTCCACGTTGGCTCCGCCGGGTATGGTGGCCACCGTGGTGACGTTCTTGGTGGCCGAAGCCGCCGCGCCGGAGGCTGAAAAGCCGCCCACGGCCACCGGCCCTTGGGCCAGGCCGTAGATTTCGCCGTCCACGCCCTTCATGGGAGTCATGAGAAGCACGCCGCCCAAAAGGCTCGACGCGTCGCCAAGCGACGACACCGTCACGTCCAGCTTGGTGCCGGGCCTGGCGGTGGCGGGCATCTGGCAGGTGACCATGACCGCGGCCACGTTGGCCGGCCGCAGGGTCTTCTTGTCAACGCGCACGCCCATCTTGTCGAGCATGTTCCAGATGGACTGGATGGTGAAATCCGAACCGCGCTTGTCGCCTGTGCCGCCGAGACCGACCACCAGGCCGTAGCCCACCAGCTGGTTGGTGCGCACGCCCGAGAAGGAGGCCACGTCCTTGATCCTGGCCGCCCACCCCTCCCCAGAGGTCAGCCCGGCCAGGATCAAGGCCGTCAGCAGTACAATGTGTATCCGTTGCTTGAGCATATTGGTAGCTCCTGGAACTGTCGTCCCCTCCCCCGAGAGGACTAGAAAGGCCACATATTGTCTAAGATTCTAGAGAGCCAGCCGGGTTTTTGCCGGTCGGCCAGCACGCCGGTGCCGAACATGTCCACCTGCGCTTCAGCCAAAGACGTGGAGGACACCGTGTTGTCCGGGCCCACGTCCATGGGGCGCAGAAGCCCGCGCACCACCATGATCTGCGTGTCGTCGTTGACGCGCACCTGGCGGGCGCCCTCCACCTGCATCACTCCGCCGGGCAGGATGTTCACCACTCTGCACCCGATGGTGTAGGTGACAGTGGACTCGCGGCTCGTTTCGCCGTCCGAGTCGAACTGGTTGTTCCTGCTGGTGTTCACGATGGGGGTTCCGGTACCCACGTAGCCCTGCATGCCAACGGCCCCGGCCAGGTCTAGCCCGGTGGCTCCCTTGAGGAGGCTGTTGCCCGGGATGGGGGTCATGGAATGCTGGTTGAAATAGTTGTTCACGTTCATGTCCATGGTGTTCTTGCCATTGGACTTGGTCTTGGACTTGTTTTTGGCGTTGGACTTCTCCACCACGTTGACCATGACGATGTCGCCGATGCGCCTGGCCCGGTTGTCCTCATAGAGATAATTGGGCTGTGCGGCCTGCGAATAGAGCGACCCCGGGTTCACGGAAGGGGACGGCGCCTGCATCACCGGCGGGGTGAGCGAGGACATGGGGCTCGGCTGCTTCTGCGCCGGAGGCGCGCAGGCTGTGCCCGCAACGGCCAGAGCGCATGCGGCCCAGGTCAATACCGTTTTCTTGTTCATGGTGTGCCCTCCTCCCCTACTTGGCCAGGACAGTCTTGGAGTCCTGGACAATGGCGGCCAGTTCCTTGCCGCTTTGCACATTGCGTACCGTTATCGCCCCGCCCTTGGCTCCGTCGGTAATGGCGGTCACGGGCATGACCAGCTGAACATTGACCCCGCGCCACAGGCAGGTGATCTGCTCGCCCTTGAGAATGGCGGGCATGGGCTCCAGGGTTTCCGTAGTAAGCGGCGTTCCCTGGTTGATGGATCCCTTGACCCGCATGGGAACGGGGTCGTTGGTGTTCCACGGGGTTCCCCGCACAAAGGCGAGATTACGCCGTTCAAAGGTTACCTTGTCCGAGCCCAGGGCACCTTCGCGCATGTTGAGCGGGCGCGAGGCCACGGGAATAACCTTCCAGACGTTCACGAAGGCGTTGGCGGCGATTTGCCTGAGCACCCGCCCGTCGGGGGTGGACACGGTCAGGCGCAGGTTCACCCGGCCAGGCACCATGTTGCCCACGCCCTCAACGCTCATCCGCTCCAGCTCGTTGTCGATGAAGAGCTGGCCGGGCAGGGAAATTTCCTTGACCTCGATCTCCCCGTCCTGGCCGGTCATGTTGGTTGTCAGAAAGTCGACGATCATGCGTTCCACGTCGTTGGTGGCTACTGGCTTGCCTCCGCCCTTTCTGATCACCACCTGCTCGGGCACGTGAAAATTGCCCTCGGCGTTGGGGAAAAGCCGGTCCAGATCTTCAAGGATCTTCTTGCGCGTCAGGGTGATCTGTCCTTCGCGCCCGGGGAAGGGCCACAGAGGAGTCGAGGCCAATATGCGCCAGGATTCGGGGTCTATCTTGCCTATTGGTTCGGCGATGTCGCCCAGCATGACCCGGTCGCCGGTCACCGCGACAGCCGGGGCGACCTTGAGCTTCCAGTCCATAACTCCGGCCCCCAAAGCGGCGCTGACCGCGAACACGGCCGCAGATGCCGCTATCGCCGTGAGAAACACGCCCACCCGGCGAACCCAAAGCGTATGCTGAGACATTTTCAACTCCTGGCGTTACCGTTTGAGGTTCGCGGCGGTTTGAAGCATGGCGTCCGAGGTGGCGATGGTCTTGGAGTTGGCCTCGTAGGCCCTCTGGCCCACGATGAGCCCCACCATTTCATCGACCATGGAGACGTTGGACATCTCCAGAAAGCCCTGGACCAGCGTACCGGCGTTCTGGTCGCCGGGAGTGAGTTCCTGGGCCGCGCCGGAAGCATCCGTGGTTTTGTACACGTTGCGCCCCTGGGCGGTGAGGCCGGCCGGGTTGATGAACGTGTAGAGCGGAATGGTGGTTGTGGCCAAAACGTTGCCGCTGGAATCCGTGGCGTTTATCACCCCGCGTTCCGTCACCACGACGTTGGTGGCCTGGGACGGTATGGTGAAGGTCGGTTGCAGTGTGTACCCGTTGGCATTGACCACGGTGCCGTCCTGATTGAGCTTGAAGGCCCCGGCCCGGGTGTACACGTCGTTGCCCGCCGGATCCTGGAGACGGAAGAACCCCTGGCCGGAGATGGCCAGATCCAGCTGGTTTCCGGTGTTCTGGAAATCGCCCTGCTGGAAGAACTTGTGCACCGTGGTGGGCTTCACGCCCATGCCCACCTGGATGCCGGTGGGCAGGCGCGAGCCGCCTTCGTTCTGGGTGCCGGCCACGTTCAAGGTCTGGTACATCAGGTCCTCGAACTCGGCCCGGCTCTTCTTGAAGCCCAGGGTGTTCACGTTGGCCAAGTTGTTGGACATCGTGTCTATCTGAAGCTGCATGGCCACCATGCCGGTGGTTGCCGAATAGAGCGAACGCATCATACGGAGTATCCTCCTTCCTAACGGGTTTCGCCGACCTTGGTGGTGGCGTCCCTGTCCATATCCTGGGTACTGGTGATGATTTTGGTGTATGCCTCGAAGGAGCGGTGGGCTTCGATCATTCCCACCATCTCCGTCACCACTTGCACGTTGGGTTTTTCTATGTAGCCCTGGTTGAGAGAGGTTCTGGTGCCGTCAACCGGACGGGTGACGGCCTGGGCGCCGTTCAAGCCGGTGAAGAAGCTCTGGCCCACCTTTGAAAGCGTTTTGGGGTCGGCCACGTCCACCACGTCGATGGTGCCCACGATCTGGCTGTCCACAACCACCTGGCCGTCCGGGGTGATGGACACCACCTGGCCGTCCGGAATGGTGACGTTGCCCGACTGGCCGAGCACCGGGTAGCCCTGGTTGGTGACCAGAAGCCCCTGGTTGTTGCGGTAGAATTGACCGTTTCTGGTCAGGAACTGGCCTTCCGGGGTCTGGATTCGAAAGAACCCTGGCCCGCTGATGGCCACGTCGAAGGTGTTGCCCGTGTTCTCCAGGCTGCCCTGGGTCATGTCCACGGTCTGTTCAGCCAGGCGGGGCTTGGCCACCACAATGGGCCTGGGCAAAAGCTGCTTCTGTTGCAGGTCGTTTCGCGCATCCGGGTTGTAGTCGGTGGCCATGCGCTGGAACACGTCCTGGAACGAGACCTTGTCGGCCTTGTACCCGGCTGTGTTCGCGTTCGCCAAATTATTGGCTATGAGATTAAGACGCGTTTCGTTGCTTAACGCCCCGAACAGCGCGCTGATTGAGCTTTGTTGCATGGCGGACACCTCCTCGCCCAGCAAATGAGCAGGAAGCGTGCCAAGCGGAAGAACTACTTCGGAAGCACCTGGGGCGGAGGCGGAGGACCGGAATGGTCCTGGGACTCAAGGGAAAGATCAAAGAACATCACGCTCAACTGGCGGGGATCATCCGGGGCGAAGGTCGAGGAGGCATCCTTGTGGTTCCAGGTCGCAGGGCGGAACTCCAGGAGGCCGGGGCCGGACTTGGGGGCAAGCTCCATCACTTCCGCCACCTCCTGCCCAGGCTCCAGATTCTGGTACAGGGCGAGGCGCTGGCCGTCCCGCAGCACTTCGACGCCTTGTCCGGCCACGCGGCTCACGAACCGGTAGCTCAACACCAGGGGTTTCTCCTCTTCCTGGTCAAAGGCCAGCGCGGTGACCTCGCCCAGGCCCCAGCGCATGAAGACGTCTCCCGGCAGCACCTCCAGCGAGCCCAGACCGGACTCCCTCAAGGGTACAGTCCGGCTGCCGAAGCTTGCTCCGTCCTGTTCCGAAAAGAGCATCAGCCTGTTCAAACGGACCTGCGTCCGCGCTCCCCACTCGGAAGTCGCCACCTTTTCCCCGGCCACCAGGACCGCCCGAAGCCACAAATGCTCGAACGGCTCTTCCCGGTTGAAGCGAATCAGGCGGCAGGTGCCCTTGCTTTGCCTCTTCTCTTCCAGGGCCGTGGTCCAGGAGCTCTGGTCGAACTTGTATTCGATCCGTATGAGATTCCCGGGAGCCTCCAGTTCGAAATCCGCCAGGAGGTCAAACCGCATGGGAGAGTGCTCGCCGGCTCTGGTTATCCTGTAGACCACTTCGCCGGGCTGGCCAGAGGAGGAGGGAAACAGCGAGCATCCGAAATAGGGCAAAAGGCCAAGGTCGGTAAGCGACCACGCCCTGGAATACACGTCCGTGGGGCGCGCGGTCAGGTCGGCGAAGACGTGCTTGCCGTCGAACACCATGTCCGGATTTCTGGCAATCGCGGTTTGATAGAGGTTCATGTTGTCACGGTGGGCCACCACCGCTGATTGTCCGAAAAGCGTCCTGAACTCTGATTCATTCTTGAAAGCATGGCCGAAATGCTCATGGTTGGTAACGAAGACAGCCATGACCGTCTGGGCTTCGGGCTTAAGCCGCTGGCTGGCCGGCACACCCGGTCCCTGGCGCGAGGCGTACCAGTTGACGGATTCGAACAGGGCCGGGTCGTGGAAAGCGATCATGTCCGCCGGGGTGAAAAACTGCCGCAACATCTGGGCTATATCCTTATAGAAGCCCATGTGCCACCAGGCGGCCACCACTCCCTTTGCCTCGTAATAGTCCTTGGATTTGAGGCTGACGAAGGTTCCGGACAGGCACAGGCACAGCACCAGCGCAAACCAAGGACGGCAAAGCGCCCTGGGCGCGAGCCCCTCCAATCCCGCCCCCGCCAGCAAGACCGCCACAGGCAGAAGAAAGCTCAGATGAACGGCATACATGTGGCTGGCGTACTGGGCCAGCACCAGGGCGACCGGGGGAAGCACGAAGAGTGCGATGAGTGCAGAACCCGAGGCTCGCCTGAAGAGAAGCGAAAGCGTTCCAGCGAGCATGAGCCCAGCCATTGCCGCCCAGGCGTACGGGACGTCTGCGCCGAAGGAGAGCACGCCCTGAAGCGAGGAAAGCACTTTTTCCAACGCCGGGACAATTCCCTTGCCTGCCTCGATGGAGGCTTCATGCCTGTTGAACTTGGCTTCCCAAAAAAAATACGCCGAAGGCAGAGCGCACAGCACGGCCCCGCAACCATACCCCACCACGGAGCCCAGGGAGGGAACACCCCGGAAAAGCGCTGCAACGGCAGCCACCACCCACTGCGTCCCCAAAGCCAACAGCCCCACATAGTGGCTTAACACCATGGGAAGGCAGGCCAGCAGGTTGCGCCTGGCCTGGCGGGAATCGCCCTCCTCCAGATATCTGAGCAGGTAGCCCGCTGCCAGGATGAAGCAGAGCGCTATCAGGGCGTAGGGACGGACCTGGCGGGAAATCCATATGTGCAGGGGGTGCGCGGCCAGCATCCCAAGGGCGGCCAGGGCGGCGAAGCGGCTTTCCAGGTGGCGCTCCCCCGCCCTCCAGACGAAATAGAGCGTCGCCGTTCCGAAGACGGCCGAAGGGAGCCTGAGCCAAAAGTCCGATGAACCAAGATGAAAGAGAAGCTTATAGAGGAAGTAGAAGTACGGGGGATGAACTTCGACATTTTGAGACAGGCTGAATATGTAGGCAGGTTCCTTGGACGCATTGAGCGCCACGAGCATTTCATCGGCCCACATGGAAGGCTCGCCCAGGTTGTAAAACCGCAAGGCCGCCCCCAGAGCCACCATGAGAAACGCGGCCAGACAGAAATCCCCGGTATCTCTCTGGGAAGAGGTGTTTCGTTCCAGGAGCATGATTTGCTTGCGCATCCAGCCAAGCTACCAAAGGCTGAGGCCTGGGCGCAAGCCCGGAAAACACGCAAAACACTTGACACGGCCCCGGATACGCATAATATGACGTACTTTGCGAGCGGGTGTAGCTCAGTTGGTAGAGTACAAGCTTCCCAAGCTTGGTGTCGCGAGTTCGAATCTCGTCGCCCGCTCCAAAAAATCCTCATGACGCTGAGGCCAATGCTTCGGTGATTACAGGGGTGGGCCAATCGGTTCGGTCCACTTTTTTTTTGGTATGACCCAGGACAACGTAAAAGTGCTCTCCAGGATTAAGGAATTGGTCTCTCCCTACGTGGAAGGCCTCGGCCTTTTTCTATGGGGAATGGAGATCGCCAGCGGAGCGGGCCGCCCCGTTGTGCGAATATTCATAGACGGTCCGGACGGCGTGGATGTCGAGCACTGTGCCAGCGTGAGCCGGCAACTCAGCTTGGCCCTGGACATGGAAGATGTCATCCATGGAGCCTTCCAGCTGGAAGTCTCCTCGCCCGGCCTTGACCGGAAATTTTTCGAGCTTTCCCAGCTCGCCCCCTACGTGGGCCAGGAGCTGGACGTCACTCTGGCCGACCCCCTGGACGGCCGGAAGCGTTTCAAGGGGACCTTCGCGTCCCTGGACGGCGAGACACTTTCGCTCGTATGCGAAGGAGTTCCCGTCAGTTTTCCGTGGAACCATGTGGCCAAGGCCAAGCTTGTCTACGTGTTTGAGACGCCCGAGGAGGCCAAGGCCAAGACCAAGGGCAAAAAGACCATCAAGGCAGATAAAGACGCCTCCCGCGCTTAAAGCGCGCAAGGCTCTATCCGGAGGACCCTCATGGGCATGGAGCTTCGCAAGGCTATTGACCAAATCAGCAAAGACCGCGGCATCGACCGCGATTTGCTCATCGACACCCTAGAGGAGGCCGTGCGCTCCTCGGTCGCCCGCAAGTTCGGCGAGCACATGGACATCGAGGTCAGCTACAACGACGAAGCCGGCGAGATCGAAGTCTTCCAGTTCAAGATCGTGGTGGACGAAGTTGAGGACCCGCTGTCCGAAATCACCCTGGAAGATGCTCAAAAGGTCGACCCCAACGTGCAGATGGACGACGAGCTGGGATTCAAGCTCAAGGTCGAGGATCTTGGGCGCATCGCCGCCCAGTCCGCCAAGCAGGTGATCATCCAGCGCATGCGCGACGCTGAGCAGGAAATCATCTACGAGGAATACAAGGACCGCAAGGGCGAGATCGTTTCCGGCATCGTGCAGCGGCGCGACCGTGGCGGCTGGATAATAAACCTCGGGCGCACCGAGGCCATGCTCCCCAAAGAGGAGCAGATCCCGCGCGAGCGCTACAAGCGCGGCGACCGCGTCCAGGCCTACATCATCGAGGTTCTGCCCAGCGGGCGCGGACCCCAGATCATCATTTCCCGCACCCACCCGGACTACATGGCCGCCCTGTTCAAGCGCGAGGTGCCCGAGGTGTCCGACCAGACGGTGCGCATCCTGGGCGTGGCCCGCGACCCGGGCTCCCGGGCCAAGGTGGCCGTGTCCTCCAAGGACCGCGACGTGGATCCGGTGGGCGCGTGCGTCGGCGTTCGCGGCTCGCGCATCCAGAACATCGTGCAGGAACTGCACGGCGAGCGCATCGACATCGTGGTCTGGCATCCGGAAATCGCCACTTACGCGGCCAACGCCCTCTCGCCCGCGCGCATCACCCGCATCATGGTGGACGAGGACGAGAAGACCCTGGAAGTGGTGGTGCCCGACGACCAGCTCACCCTGGCCATCGGCCGCAAGGGCCAGAACGTCAAGCTGGCGGCCAAGCTTCTCGGCTGGAAGATCGATATCTTCACTGATTCCCGCTACTCGGAGCTCAATGCCGCCCGCGCGGGCATGGACCAGCTGGCCAGCGTGGCCGAAATGAACATGGAGAACTTCCTGTCCGCCGGGTTCGACACCGTGGCCATGCTGGCCGAGGCGTCCGACGAAGAGCTGGACCGCATCGAAGGCATGACTCCCACGAAACGAGAGCACCTGCGTTCCGCCATCCGGCTGCTGCTGCCCGCCAAGCCCGTTGAGGAAGAGTCCGATTCGACCTCCGAGGGCGAGGATGGCGCGGCCGCCCAGGCGACCGAGGATGAGGCTTCGGCCCCGGATGACGGGAAAGCCGGAGAATAACGACTTCAAGGGGCCGGTGCGCAGCTGCATAGTCTGTCGCAAACGGTTTCCCAAACATGAATTGACCCGCCACGTGTGGCGGGGGGAATGGACGCCTGACAAGGCGTTTGACCTGCCCGGAAGGGGCTACTATTGTTGCGCGGGGGAGGCCTGTATGGCCAAATTCCCAAAACGCGCCGCCGCCGTGAGGAAAGGCAAGGGGGAAGGCAGACGTGACGAAGCTTAGAGTCCGAGACCTCGCTAAGGAGCTGAGGGTCAGCAACAAGGACATCTACCAGGCGCTGAGAGAGCTGGACATTCGTGTGTCCAGCGACATGGCCACACTGGAGGACGACCAGGTCGCACTGGTGCGCTCCAAAATGAAGACTGGCCTCGCCAAGTCCGAAGTTGTGCAGAGCCAGTCCCAGCCGGGAGTGGTTGTCCGCCGCCGCCGCGCAAGCGCGCCCCATGCAGAGCAGGAGCCTCAGGCCGAAGCCCCGCAGCCTCCTTCCACCTCCACCCCCGAGGTTGAGGAAGAGGCCTCTCCGGCTTTGGAGCAGGCCCCCCAGGCCAAGCCCCGCCGGCGCGCCATCCAAACGCCTCCGGCCAGAATCATTTCCCAGCCCGAGCCCGAAGCCGAAGCGGAGGCCCTGCCCGAAGCCGAAGACCTTCCCGTGGTCCACGAGCACGAGTTTGCTCCTGCCGAGCAGGCCGGGCACGAGGAAGAATCATCCGCCGAGCACGCCGCGCCCGAGGAACCTATCGCGGACGAGCCTGTCCACGAGGCTCACGTCCACGAAGACGAATCACTCGCCGCGTCTGACGATGCCCAGGCTCCGGTTGATGCCGAAGCCCCGGCCCCCGCTGAAGGCGCGGAACCGGAGAAGAAGGTCAAGAAGCCCAAGCGCGAGGTTCCCATCGGGCCGCAGGTGCGCATCATTTCCATGCCCGACCCCCGCACCGCCGAACCGCCCCGCCCTGTGCAGCAGCGTCCGGCCAGCCCCGGCGGACCGCGCCCGGCTGGTCCCGGCGGACCGCGCCCCGGCGGACCCGGCGGACAGCGTCCAGGCGGACCCGGCGGACCGCGCCCGGCTGGTCCCGGCGGCCCACGCCCCGGCGGACCCGGTGGCTTTGATCGCCCCCAGCCTGCCCCTGTTCCGGAGTCGGACGACCGCAAGCGCCGCAAGGACAAGCGTGTGGTTGAATTCGGCGGCCAGGCTCCCGCGGACGACGGCGACCGCGGCCGCGGCGGCGCCAAGAGGCGCATGGGCGACATTCAGGACCGCACCGGACGCGGTGGCAAGCACCCCAAGAAGAAGAAGGGCGGCGATCAGGTTGCCCAGATCATGGCGGCCCAGGCCCAGTCCCAGCCCCAGAAGGCCATCAAGCGCAAAATCCGCATGGAGGACGCCATCCGCGTCTCCGAGATGGCCCGTCAGATGGGACTCAAGGCCCAGGATCTGATGAAGGTTCTCTTGTCCATGGGCATGATGGCCACCATCAACCAGTCCCTGGATTACGAAACCGCAGTGCTCGTGGCCGCTGAGTTCGGCTACGAGGTGGAGAAGGTCGGCTTTGACGAAGAGCAGTTCATCGACGTCGAAGCAGCGGACTCTCCGGAATCTTTGAAGCCCAGGCCGCCCGTGGTCACCATCATGGGCCACGTCGACCATGGCAAGACGTCGCTTTTGGACGCCATCCGTTCCACCAACGTGGTCATGGGCGAGGCTGGCGGCATCACCCAGCACATCGGCGCCTACCACGTCACCACCCCGCGCGGAAACGTGGTCTTCCTGGACACTCCGGGCCACGAAGCCTTCACCGCCATGCGCGCCCGCGGCTCCAAGGTGACGGACATCGTGGTCCTGGTTGTGGCCGCAGACGACGGCGTCATGGACCAGACCCGCGAAGCCATCAACCACTCCAAAGCAGCCGGCGTGCCCATGGTTGTGGCTGTCAACAAGATCGACAAGCCGGGAGCCGAACCCGACCGCGTGAAACGCGAACTGGCCGATCTCGGGCTCGTGCCCGAGGAATGGGGCGGAGAGACCATCTTCGCCAACGTATCCGCCAAGCAGCGCGTCGGCCTGGATGAACTCCTGGAGATGATCCTTTTGCAGGCCGAGGTGCTCGATCTCAAGTCCAACCCGGACAAGCGCGCCAAGGGCCACATCATCGAGGCCAAGCTGGACAAGGGCCGTGGCCCGGTGGCCACCGTGCTCATCGAGGAAGGCACCCTGAACCAGGGCGACGCCTTCGTGTGCGGCCTGTTCTCGGGGCGTGTGCGGGCCTTGTTCGACGACCAGGGCCGAAAGATCAAGGAAGCCGGACCGGCCATGCCCGTCGAGGTGCAGGGTTTCGAAGGCGTTCCGGAAGCGGGCGAGACATTCAGCTGCGTCGAGGACGAGAAGGTCGCCCGCCGCATCGCGATGACGCGCCTGACCAAACAGCGCGAGCGCGATCTTGGCAAGGCCACCAAGCTCACCCTGGAGACCTTCCTGGCTTCGCGCGGCGAGGCCGAGGCCCAGGAACTCAAGCTGGTGCTCAAGGCCGACGTGCAGGGTTCCCAGGAGGCCATTGCCGAAGCCTTGAACAAGCTCTCCGGCGAGAAGGTCAAGATACGCATGATCCACGCCGGCGCCGGCGCCATCACGGAATCCGACGTCCTCTTAGCCGCCGCCTCCGGGGCCATCGTCATCGGCTTCAACGTCCGCCCGTCCGTGAAGGTCAAGGAAACCGCCGAACGCGAGAACGTGGACTTAAGGTTCTACGACATCATCTACAAGCTGGTGGACGAGATCAAGGCGGCCATGTCCGGCATGCTCGCCCCTGTCTTCAAGGAGCAGTACCTGGGCCAGGCCGAGGTGCGCCAGACCTTCAGCGTGCCCAAGATCGGCCTGGTGGCCGGTTGCGGCGTCCTGGACGGCAAGATCACCCGCAACGCCCAGATCCGCTTGCTGCGCGACGGCGTGGTTGTCTATACCGGCAAGCTCGCCAGCCTCAAGCGTTTCAAGGACGACGTCAAGGAAGTCACAAAGGGCTACGAGTGCGGCATGGGCCTGGAGCACTTCAACGACGTGAAGGTCGGCGACGTGATCGAGGCCTTCGAGACCGTGGAAGAACAGGACACCCTGGACTAATACAGCTTGGCCTCCGGGGTTTCCGCAATGCGCGGGAGCCCCGGGGGCCTTAATTTTTTGCTGCGCACCCCCGCGCCCGGGTGACCCTCATGATCATCGGCGTGCTCACCCTGGAATTTCGCCTGCACGGAAACGACTCCCTCAAGGGCAAGCGCTCCGTGGCCCAGCGGTTAAAAGCCAAGCTGCGCAACAAGTTCAACGTGGCCGTGAGCGAGATAGCCAGCCACGACAGCCACGACACCCTGGTTCTCGCCGCCGTGACGGTGAGCCCGGACGGCAAGCACGCCCAGGGGCTTTTGCAAAAAGCCTTGAACATGGTGGTTGCCGCCGACGAAGCGGAACTTATATATGACGACATTGAGCTCATCGGGCAGTGACACACCCGCTCGAAACCTCGACTCAGTCGCCTGTTACATATATACATATTAAATTGGGATTCCAAAGGGCTTAAGCCCTTTGGCCGCCGGAGGCCTCTCCCAACCAGACCTCCAGCGCCATGAGACAGGACATACAATGACGACCAAAGAAGGCCCTTCCCGCCGCTCCATCCGCATGGCCGACCAAATCATGCGCGAACTGGCCCTCATGCTCTCCGAAGAGATTCAGGACCCGCGCCTGGAGCTGGTGACCATAAGCGGCGTGCGCCTTAACGCCGACATCTCCGTGGCCACGGTGCTTTTCACCATGCAGGGCGACGCAGAACGCATCAAGGCCGTCAAGGATGCCCTGTACAAGGCCAAGGGGTTCCTTCGCTCCAACCTGGGGCGCAGGGTCAAGATGAAGTTCGTGCCCGACCTTCGCTTCGAACACGACGACTTTTTGGAAACCATGGTCTATGGGCACCCGCATGCATGACCTTTTAAAGGCCATCAAGGCCGGGTCGCGCTTCCTGGTGACCTCCCACGCCAGTCCGGACGGCGACGCCATCGGGGCCATGGCAGCCATGGGGCATCTGCTCACGGCCCTGGGCAAACAGGCCGTTCTCTACAATATTTCCGGCCTTCCCGCCCATTTCTCCTGGCTTCAGCTGCCCTCGCCCATTCTCACGGAACTGCCCGCGGACGGTTTCGACTGGATCATCGCTCTCGATTGCGGAGACGAACGACGGGGAGGAAAGATCCTTCAGGACGCCATGTCGGCCCATCCCACCATGGTCATCGACCATCATATCGGCAACCCCAAATGGGGAGCCCACAACTGGGTGGAGATGGACCGGTCCTCCACGGCGGAGATGGTGGGCGTCATGGCCCTGGAAGCCGGTTTCGAGCTCGATGGTCCTTTGGGCGAAGCCGTGTACCTGGGCATGGTGACCGACACCGGAAACTTCGCCTTCGACAACACCAGCCCCAGATGCATGGAACTGGCCGCGCGCATAATCCGTCAGGGTCTCGACACGGCCAAGATAAATGAGCTCATCCAGAACCAGTGGTCATTGGCCCGGTTCAGGCTCTGGTCGGAAATTCTCGGTTCGCTGGCGCTCTATTTTGATGGACAGCTGGGTGTGATTCGCATAACGAGCGAGCAGCTTTCCCGGCTTGGGGCCACAAGTGCCGACTGCGAGGGGCTTACGAACTTCGTCCTGCGTATCAAGGGCTGCAAGATGGCCCAGTCGCTACGCGAGGATGGAGCCGGGGCACTCAAGCTTTCCTTGCGCTCGGTCTCAGAGGTGAACATCCAGCCCGTGGCTGCCGCTTTTGGCGGAGGCGGGCACAGGTGCGCGGCCGGAGCCAACATTCAGGGATCGTTTGACGAGGTTGAACCCAGGCTCATCGAAGCCTTGGGCAAGGTGCTCGAGGAAAGCGGCGCGTGACGGCGCCCTGTTTGGCCGCTTCTTTGCAGTGTGTTCGAATTGACGAGTATTGCGCGCGAGCCGGGACTTAAGGTATTTTGTGACTCAGACGATTTCTGATCCGGCGTCCCGCCCGCCCCAGATGCACGGGGTGCTGGTGCTCGACAAGCCCAAAGGCCCCACCTCGGCGCGCTGCCTGGAGATCGTCAAGCGCCAGCTCGGGCAGAAGAAGATCGGCCACGCCGGAACCCTGGACCCCATGGCCACCGGGGTGCTGGTGGTGCTTCTGGGCGAGGGGACCAAGATCGCCTCGTACGTGACCGAAGGCCAAAAGATTTACACGGGCCGCCTGCGCCTGGGCCAGAACACCGACACCTTCGACGCCGAAGGCACGGTGACGGCCGAGGCCCCGTGGGAGCACCTGGCTCCCGAGGCGGTTCGCGAGGCGGTTCTCTCCTGGACGGATATGACCACCCAGGAGATACCGCCCTACTCGGCGGTGAAGGTGAACGGCCAACCTCTTTACAAGAAGGCCCGCAAGGGCGAAGAGGTGCCGGTCATCGTCAAGCCGGTAACGGTTTTTGAAGCGGAAGTGACCTCAATGGACCTTCCGCATGTGAATTTCCGGGTGAAAGTGAGCCCCGGCGCCTACGTTCGCTCCCTGGTCCACAGCCTGGGGACGCGACTTGGGTGCGGAGCCCACCTGACCGAACTCACCCGGGAGTGCAGCCATCCCTTCGAGCTTCGCCAGGCCGTCTCCTTGGACGCGCTTCTGGAAAAGCCCGAACGGCTGGCCGAACGGGTTGTTCCGCTCGCGAGCGCCCTGCCCCACCTGCCGAAGCTGGTTCTGAACCAGGCCCAGGCCAAAATGGTGAAGGATGGCAAGATGCTCGCGGTTTCGGACCTTCCCGGCCCTCATTCGCGGGTATTGCTCGCGGACGAGGCTGGCTGGCCCGTGGCCCTGGCCGAACCCCAGGACCGGGATGGCACATGGCGCTGGGCGATTCTTCGCGGCCTGAACCCCGCCGGGGAAACGCCCACGGCAATTGTGCCCCAACAAGACTAAACGGAGGGTACCGCTGTGGTAATGACAGCTGATGACAAGCTGAAAGTCATCGAGGACTACAAGACGCACGAGGGAGACACTGGTTCCCCCGAGGTGCAGGTGGCGCTTTTGACCAATCGCATCACCTATCTGACTGAACACTTCAAAGCCCACGCCAAGGATTTCCATTCCCGCACGGGCCTGTTGAAACTTGTCGGCCAGCGCCGCAAGCTGCTCAACTACTTGAAGAACAAGGACGTCAGCCGCTATCGCGCGCTGATTTCGCGGCTCGGCATCCGCAAGTAACATGCCCTTCCGGCCGGTTCGGATTGTCCGGACCGGCCGGTTTTGTTAGGTAAGCCGCGCTTAACGCGCGAAGCTGGCCGACTGGCCGACCCCGAACGTTATCCGCGCGCCAGCGCCCGGGAGCAGAAGTTCCCGGCCCCTTGCGCGCTCATCACGTTCCGGGAAGGCCCCCCGTAAACACAAACAAAGAGGTTATTTCATGGGTCTTCTCGACAAAGCAGTCCGGATCGAACGCACGGTCGGACAGAATGCAATCATTATGGAAACCGGACGTCTGGCCAATCAGGCCGACGGAGCGGTCTGGATACAGAGCGGCGGCACCGTGGTGCTGGTCACCGTGTGCTCGCAGGCCCTGGAATTCGACAAGGGCTTCTTTCCCCTCACTGTCGAATACCGGGAGATGTCCTACGCGGCCGGCCGCATTCCCGGCTCCTACTTCCGCCGCGAAATCGGCCGCCCCTCCGAGCGCGAAGTGCTCACCTGCCGTTTGATCGACCGCCCCCACCGTCCGCTGTTTCCCAAGGGATACCGCGACGAGGTGCAGATCATCGCCACCGTGCTCTCCTCGGACGGCTACAATGATCCCGACATCCTGGCCATGACCGGTGCCTCAGCGGCCCTCCACATCTCCAGCGTCCCCTTCATGGGCCCCATCGCCGGCGCCCGCATCGGCTACATCGACGGGCAGTTCGTGCTGAACCCTCCCATCACCGCCTTGAAGGACGAATCCTCCCTCAACCTGACCTTCGCCGCCACGCGCGACGCCGTGGTCATGGTCGAAGGCGGGGGCAACTTCATTTCCGAGGACCTTCTCGCCGACGCCCTGGACTGGGGCCACAAGCAGGTCCAGCCCCTTTTCGAGCTGCAGGACGAACTGCGCGAGAAGGCCGGCAAGCCAAAGAGCGTCTTCACCCCGCCGGTGGAGAACGCCGAGCTGAAAGAGCTGGTGCAGGCCACCGTGGAGGCTGAGATCAAGGGCGCCCTGTGCATCGTGGAAAAGATGGCCCGCCGCGACGCCCGCAAGGCTTTGAAGGTCAAGGCCGTGGAAGCCGCCAAGGCCACCTTCCCCGACGACGCCACCGTCCCGGCCAAGGCCGCCGAGATCTTCGAAGCCCTGGAAAAAAAGACCATGCGCGCCTACATCCGGGAAACCGGCACGCGCATCGACACCCGCGACACCAAGACCGTGCGCCCCATCGACATCCAGGTGGCAGTGCTGCCGCGCACCCACGGCTCCTGCCTGTTCGCCCGCGGCGAGACCAAGGCCCTGTGCGTGGCCACCCTGGGCTCCACCGGCGACGAGCAGCGCATCGAGACCCTGGCCGGCGAGACGTCCAAGCGCTTCATGCTCCACTACAACTTCCCCCCCTACTGCGTGGGCGAAGTAAAGCCCGTGCGCGGCCCATCACGGCGCGACATCGGCCACGGCGCCCTGGCCGAACGCTCCATCCTGCCTGTTCTGCCCGAGCCCGGTGAATTCCCCTTCACCCTGCGCGTGGTGTCCGAGGTGATGGAGTCCAACGGTTCGTCCTCCATGGCTTCGGTCTGCGGCGCCTCCCTGGCCCTGATGGACGCTGGCGCGCCCATCAAGGCTCCGGTGGCCGGCATCGCCATGGGCCTCATCAAGGAAGGCGATGACTATCTGGTTCTCACCGACATCCTGGGTGACGAAGACGCCATGGGCGACATGGACTTCAAGGTTGCCGGCAGCGCCGAGGGCATCACCGGCATCCAGATGGACATCAAGATCACTGGCATCCCTCAGGAGGTCATGCGCCGCGCCCTGCACCAGGCCCGCGACGCCCGCCTTGGCATCCTGGACAAGATGAACTCCACCCTGGCCGCGCCGCGCACCGAATTGTCGCCGTACGCGCCACAGCTCACCGTGGTGGAGATAAACCCCGAGAAGATCCGCGAAGTGATCGGACCCGGAGGCAAGACCATCAAGGCCATCACCGCCTCCACGGGCGCTTCCATCGACATCGACGACTCCGGCAAGATCTCCATCTTCGCCCCCACCCAGGAGGCCATGGAGCGCGCCAAGGAGATGGTCCTCTTCTACGACCAGAAGGCGGACCTGGGCCGCAACTACCAGGGCAAGGTCAAGAAGATCATCGACTGCGGCGCGGTGGTGGAAATCCTGCCCGGACTGGAAGGCCTGGTCCACGTTTCCCAGCTGGATATTAACCGCGTGGAGAACGTGGGCGACGTGGTGGCCATGGGGCAGGACCTGGAAGTGAAGGTCATCGCGGTGGAGCCCAACGGACGCATCCGGCTTTCGCGCAAGGCCGTGCTCCTTGAGGAACAGGGCGAGACCATCGACCTGAACGACTTCGCGGCCCCCTCCCGCCCGCGCGGCGACCGTCCCGGCGGCGACCGCCGCGGCGGCAGCTGCGATCGCGGTGGACGCGGCGGCGATCGAGGCGGACGCAGGTAGAGCGAATCGACAACAAGGGGGCTTCGGCCCCCTTTTTTATTGGCGCAAGGGTGGCATTCTTGCCCCCCCTCATGTACATCGTTTCTGTTTAACAGCTTTGCCAGACGGCATGCCCCTGATGGATGATGGCCTTGCGAGGGCCAATCCCGCGGCAAACGTACTCAGCCTTACAGCCACATCGGAGAAGCGAACATGCTGCTCAAGGACAAGACCCTGATCGTAACCGGCGCGTCCATGGGACTCGGCCGCGCCTTGGCGGAAGCCTTGGCAGTTCTGGGGGCCAAGCTGGTTATAAACGCGCGCGGTCCGGAAGCCTTGGACGAGGCATGGCATGCCTGCGACATGGTCGGGGCCAGGGTGGTGTCGGTAGCAGGAGACGCATCCAAGGCCTCCACCGTGAAGTCGCTCATGGAGGCCGCGCATTCCCTCGGAGACTTCACGGGGTTCATACACTGCGCCGGAATGCTCAGGCCAGGCCCCTTGCTTTGGGAAATGGAGGAGCACGGCTTCGACGAGGTCTTCTCCTCCAACGTCAAGGCCGCCTGGCAGCTGACGAGGCACTGCGTTCCAGCTTTGCGCTCTGCGGGAAGGGGTTTGGCGGTGTTCATCGGCTCCAAAGCGGCTTCGGTGGCCCAGCCAGGCATTTCCCTGTACTGCTCGGCCAAGGCCGCCGAGGAGCACCTGTGCAGGCAGCTGGCCGCGGAAGCTCCCTGGCTCACCACGTTCGTCTACCGCCCGGGGATTGTGGACACCCGCATGCAGGAGCAGGCCCGCAACGCCGTGGGCGGAGGCGGAGAGGCCCTCAGGAACCTTTTCCGTCCCTGGAAGGAACGAGGCGAACTGATAAGGCCAGAGACTTCAGCCATGGGACTGATGCGCCTGCTCGCAGGCGAGTGGGACGGGCTTTCGGGAAAAACGTTCGACATCCGCGACAGCATAGCGCTCTAGGATTCCAGACTTCAATAAGGAGCCCCCTCCGGTGATACCGCGAGGGGGCTCATATTCTGATACATCTCCAGTGGTGCTTCGACCTTTACATCCCTACTTGGTGCAGAACTTGATGGAGTCTTGAATGGAGCGCAGTTCGGCCTTGGCGGCCTCGAACTGATCCGGATGGGCCGTCGTGTTGAAATTGTAGTAATAATTCTGCCCGTCGTAGCCCTGCCAGATGATCCTCTGATGTGAGCCACCGCCACCGGTGGGGCTTTCCGTGATCTCCCAGCCTATCGCCCCGCATTTTTTCTTGTAGTCGCCGATATCCCGCCGTTTGGCATCGATGAGCCTTCCGGTCTTCACTTCACCCTGGGACTGTTTGAGCGAGGCCGCCACGGACGATCCGGCCGGGAAGTCCGCGTTCATTGCCGTAAAGTGAAGCTGGAAGCTCCATGTGGTGCCCGGCTTCATGAACACCGGGTTGTTGCCCGTGGGAGAGCCGCTTTCCAGCCGCCACCCGGCAGGCACGGTGTAGGTGAAGTTGCGTTCCGCATTGGTGAAGGTCTGGGCGGTGGCATAGCCCTTCCCCGCGGTTTTCTCGTCAGCCACGTTGTGGGCGTCGGACTTCTTGCCCTTGGTTGCGTCAAGCCCTTGCTGGATGATTCCGAACTGGGCCTGGGCGATGTTGGAAACAAGAATGAGCGCCACGAGGGCCACAAGACCTCTGAGGATGCACCGCATCGCTACCTCCCGGAAAATGGTTCTAGTTGGGAATCGCTTACCATCCCAGGATAAAAAAGGCTAGGCGGGCTTGCGTTTTTTGCGCCTGATCAAGGCGGGAACGACAGACACTGCTGCCAGAAGCGCCAGGATGAAGGCGAATTGGGGGCTGGCCATATCGGAGGCTGTTCTGATGCTTTCCAGGTGGCTGCCGGAAACCGCATAGATGGCGGAGCTCGGAATAACGCCCAGGAATGTGCCCAGCAGGAACTTCCGTTTGCGGATGCAGGAAAGTCCGGACAGCACGTTCACCAGAAAAAATGGGGTGACCATGAGGAGCCTGGCGGAAAGAACGTACCAGAACCCGTTGCGGGCTATATCCAGGTTGACCCTGGCCAGCTGGTGGCTGAAACGCGAATACAGCGGCCGATGGAAAAGATGCCTGGTGGCCATGAAGCCCAGCAGTCCGCCCAGCACCGATACGAAGACGTTCAGCGCCATCCCGGCCTGAACCCCGAAGAAAAACCCTGCCAGCACCTTGACCAGGGCGGCCACGGGAACAGGGCAATTGATTATAACGGCCCCAACAGCCAGGATTCCCAGCCAACACGTCGCGGGGTTGGCCAACACGAACCCCTTGTAATACCCGGCCCAGAACCTGACCAAGGAAAGGATCGCATCGGCGTGGGCTGTCCACGCGGCAAAGGCGGCCACCAGGGCGAACAGCACGAGGCTTAAGGCCAATCCCGTTTTTCGCGTTGTCATCCGTGCCGTGCGCATTTCTTGTTTTGCAAGGTGAGAAACCCGGCTGTATGCGCGTGAACGCCAGACAGCCAGACCATCTGCTCATCGATATCCGCTAACCCAGCCATGGTGACGTTTTGACGTCTGCACCGCTTAGCGGGCTGAGACGCCAAAACTCCATGCCCTTTCTTCAAGAGCTCCTTGCCGTAAGCCGGTGTCAGCTGACCAGCACGCCCGCGTAGCCGACCACCTTGGAATAATCCCCTGACGCGTCGCCTGACGTGGCGTACGCGGCCAGCTCGGCCTTTTTCGCTCCCATTTCCAGGGCGATAAGAAGCCCCAAGGTCATGGGCAGCACACCGCACATGCTGATGCCCGCCTCCCGCACCGTGGAATAGAGTCCCACCGGATCAAGCTCCAGCACGGGGCTCAAGGCCATGGAATCGAGCTCCTTGGCTCGCTCATGGGAGACGTAGTGGCTCATGTCCGAACTGACCACCATGGAGACCGGACCGGGCCAGGATGCGAGCACCTTGGAAATGTTTTTTGCCACCCCGGAAAGCTCCGACAGCTTGTGCTCAGCCACAGCCACAGGCACGCCCTTGAAGCCGCCGCCCTTGATGGCACACAGGAACGGCAGCATGACCTCCAGGGAATGCTCCTGGACATGGGCCGCCCTGTCGGCCGTGAGCCGGGAATCCGCGGCGATGAGGGCGTCCGCCAGGGCCTCATCAATGTCCATGGCGCCCATGGGCGTGAGCCACTGTCCCCTGTTCCAGACGGACAAAGGAGTCCCCATTCCTGTATGGTTGGGTCCAAGCAGCAGGATGGTGTCGGTGAGGTTGGCCTGACCCAGGGTGATGCCCGCCACCTCCCCGGAATAGACGTACCCGGCATGGGGGGCCATGGCCAAAATCGTCGGTTCGGTCCGGACAGCCGGGGCACGGGAAAGACAGCGACGGACTTCTTTTTCCAGGGCGGAAGCGGAACTGGGGTAGAACTGGCCGGCGACAACAGCTTGGCGGATCATGGGTGCACCCTCCTCAGACAACGGCTTTTACGCACATGACATGAAATAAACCGCCTCTTGAGGGGTGGCAAGGCGAATCACTTCGGGCTGGTCAGCTTCCCGGCCCGCTCTTCAATACCCTTGGTGGCAAGCTCGGTGGAAGCCAGTTTACCGTAGAGCGAGTCTCCAAGGCTGTCACGCATGTCCACCAGGATCTTGCGCCACAGGTCCATGTTGCCGAGCATGCGGTTGAGATTGGCCATGCGCAGACGGTTGGACGCCCATTCCGCGCTGTTCTCCGGGGCTTCGCCTTCGTACTCGTCGCACAGGGCCAGGGCCTCCCGGTAACGTCCGGCGGCCTGGTTGGCTTCGATCATGAGCAGCAGGGCGTCCCTGGCCTTGCCGTCGTCCTTGGCCGCCTCCTTGAAGAGGAGGCGGGAATCCATGGCCCACATGAGGGCCTTGTCGAAGTCCTTGCGGTCGTAGGCGGTGCGCGCCTGGTAGTAGACGGCGTAGGCCCGTTTGGCCGGATCGAGCTGGTTGTCCGCAGCCAGCTTGGCCCAGAGAAGACGCGAACGCGCATGCTCACCCGTATGCTCCAAGGCCATGGCCTGGGCGAATTCCAGGGCGCGGCGGGGGTTGTCCGCCAGCTTCCAGGAGGAAACCTTGCGCAAGGCGTTAATTATGGACTGCCAGTCCTGATTCTCGCGGTAGATGGTGAACATAAGGGCCAGGGCCTTCTGGGCGTCCGGGGTGGGCCCCATGTCCAGGTACGGCTCGGCCATGGCCAGGGCCTCCCTGGGCGCGCCCTGATAGTAGAGCGCCAGTGCCACGCCCAGGCGTTCGCGGTCGCTCAACACGTCGGCTCGCTTCACCAGATAGGGATAGGCCTGCCAGAGTTCCTGAATCCGTTTGTAATTCATCTCCTCAAGCAGGGTGCCTATCATCTTGCCGAAGGCATGGACCCCCACCTCGATGGCCTGGTTCTCCAGAACATCGCCGGGATAGGACTTGGTAAAACGCCCCACCAGGTCCAATGTTTCCGGATACTCCTCCTTGTACATCTTCCACATGGCCAGCTTAAGAAGCGCCAGAGGGGCCAGGATGCTCTTGGGGTATTCGTTGACTATTATCTCGTAGATCTTGTCGGGCTTTATGTCTTTCGGGTCGGCGAAGGCCTTGAACATCTCCTGAAGGGTCGGCGCGTCGTGGATGCCCTGCTCGGCAAGACGCATCATGGCCATCAGCGCCCCCTCCTTGCCGGGGTACATCCGGATGGCCATGTCGTAGAATTCGCGGGCCGGGTCCTTCTTGCCGAGCCTCATGCTCACGTCGCCAAGCCTGGCCAGCACCAGGTCGTTGGAGGAATCTCCGGGCACGAGGTTGTAGAACCAGAGGTAGTCGTCCTTGGCCTTGTCGAACTCGCCTAGCTTGTAGGCGATGTCCGCTGCCACGCGGCGCATGGTGGGGTTTTCAATGTAATAGCGGGGCCAGCGCTTGTCGACATATTCAATGATTTTACTGGCTTCAGCATACTGCTGCAGTTCGAACTGGGCTTTGGAAAGCCCAAGTGCCGCGTCGCGCGCGAACCGGCTCTCCGGGTGCTTCTGGAGCACTTCGCGAAACGACTGCGAGGCCCGCTCATAGTTGCCCTTGGGGTCGCCCTGCTTGGCCAGATCGAGATAATACTCGCCCCAATACACGTCGATGAGCGGTATTTCCTCGTCCATGGGGTATTTGGTGCGCATCAGGTTGAAGTACGCCCTGGCTTCGGGAAGATTGCCCTGGCGCAGATTGATGTAACCGAGCTTGATGAGCGCCCTGGGAAGCTTCATGGACGAGGTGTTGAAATTGAGCGCCTGCTGGAGAATGTCGCTCGTCTCCAAAAACAACTCGGGCATTTTGTCCTTGTTTAAATGAAACACAGCCTCCGCCTGGAGGTACAAAGCCTCTTCACGCAGATCCTTGCTCAGCTCGGGCTTGGCCAGAAGCGTCTTGGCCACGATAAGGGCCTTGTCGTAGTCGCCATGGGCAAGGGATTGCTGGCCGGAGACGATGTAGGTTTTATCCTCCAGCGTGTCTCCCTGCGTTTTTTCGGGCTGCTTCGCCTCTTCCACAGGAGGGAAGGGTTCCGGCTGCTCGGCCTGGGGAGGAGCTTGGGGCCCTGGCGCTGGCGTTTGTGCCGCCTGTTCCTGCGCGACCGGAGGCGGAGAGGTTTTCTCAGGCTGTGGCGCGGGCTGAGCAATCTGGCCGGAAACGGCGCCGGCGGGCGGCTTGGCAGCGCCAGGTTGCGGCGGAACGTTGGGGCTTTCCTGAAGGGCCTGCTGCATGGAGATCGCGCCGCGAACCTCACCGCGCGGAGGCTGCCCGGTCTGCGGCGGTTCAGCCGTGACCGGAGGGGACTGAGCGGCAGGAGCGGACGGCTGTTGCACCGCAACCGCTTGGGGCTGAGCATCTGTCTTAGGCGCAGGACTTTGGCCAGGTTGCGCAACAGGGGCGGATTGTGCCGCGGGTTGACCCGGCTGGGCCTGTGGCCCTGGCCGCGCTATGGTTCCGCTTACCCCCTGTCCGGATGATTGCGGTTTCGTCTGCGGGGCCGGTTTATCCGCCGGAGCCGTCTGTCCGGGTTGAGCTTGAGGCACTTGCGTGGAAGTCTGAGCGCCCGCCGGAGCGGCAGGCTGGCTCCCCTGCGCGGCGGGGCCGGTGCTGGCGGGCTGCGGGGACACCGACGGAGCGGGCTGGGAGCCGGGAAAATCGATTTTGCCGACCACGCCGCCGCCAGGCCGGGCCGTCTGATCAGGTTTCGCCTGGCCCGCGTCGCCGGATGGAGCCGTAGGCGGTTGTGCGGCCTGCTTGGCGCTGTCCGGCTGCGGCTGCTCAGGCGCCTTCGCATCGTCCGGGGTCTGCGGTTTCCAGCGCGAACCGGCAGGATCGTAGAAAAGCTGGAGCTGGTAAGATTTATCTCCTTTCGGCGAGGCGACAAAGCCGAAGGTGTCGCCCTCTGTTTCCACCACCAGCACGTTGTCGGCAACGCTCAGGTTGGAGACGTGGCGCCCCTTTACGCTTCCGCCGGAAACCCCTTTGAGCTTGGTGCCCGCAGGGAACAGCACTTCCACTCGCTTGGCCCCGGTGCGCAGAACCACGGGAGCGGGAGCGTTCTTGGGGAAAGTGATGGTCAAAAGGTCGGCTGAGGAATCCGTACTGAGGGAATAGCTCTGGGCCCTGACCTCGGTCAGGGAAGCGAGCAGAATGCACAGGCAGAGGAGCCAAGCTGTCTTGGCGGGTGGGCGCACCTTCACGGCGCCATGTGAAGCAAGAAACGTGCTAGGCCACACTGCGCTGGCCTTACGCTCCAAGCATGTTCTTCTTTTTGAGCTTTTCGATAAGCGTCGTGCGCTTGATTCCCAGTATCTCGGCGGCCTGATTCTTCACGCCGTCGGCCATGCCCAGGGCCTCCGTGAGCAAGCGCTCCTCGATCTCGTCCAAAAATTCCTTGAGCCCTATCCCGCGGTCTTTCAGATCGGACACTGCGGGCCACACAAAGCCAGGAGGTCTGGTGTACTGAACCTCCGGCTGAGGGCATGTCTGCCCGGCTCCCTCCCAGATCTTCTTGGGCAGGTCCTCAGGCTGTATCACGTCCGAATCGCACAGGATGGAGAGCCGCTCCATGAAGTTTTCCAGCTCGCGCACGTTGCCGGGCCAGCAATAGCGCAGGAAAAGATCCTTCGTTTCCTGGCGCATGCCGAGCACCTTGCGCCCTTTCAAGGCGCAGAAGCGCTGCATGAAGGCGTCCGCCAGGAGCAGGATGTCTTCCCCGCGTTCCCGAAGCGGGGGCAGGTGCAGGGGGATGACGTTCAAACGGTAGAAAAGGTCTTCCCGGAAGCGCCCTGCAGCCACCTCGGCCTCCAGATCGCGGTTGGTGGCTGCCACCACGCGCACGTCGGTCTTGATGGTTCGCGAACCGCCGACGCGTTCGAACTCCTTTTCCTGGAGCACCCGTAGTATCTTCACCTGAAGCGACAGGTCCATATCCCCGATTTCGTCCAGGAAGATGGTGCCACCGTCGGCCAGTTCGAAGCGTCCGGCGCGGTTCCGGATGGCATGGGTGAAGGCGCCCTTCTCGTGCCCGAACAGTTCGGATTCCAGAAGCTCCCTGGGGATGGCCCCGCAGTTCACCGGAACGAACGGCTTGGAATGGCGGCGGCTGTTGGCGTGCAAGGCCCTGACGAGTAGCTCCTTGCCCGTGCCGGACTCGCCGGTGACCAGAACAGTGGAGTCGGTGGGAGCCACCTTGGAGAGCACGGAGAAAACGCTGGTGAGGGCCGGGCTTTTACCGATGATGCCCGAGGTATCCAAACTCATTCGGCCTCCGCTTGATGCATCTGCATTTGAGGAAGCTGTCAATGAAATGACACGAAGTCAAGGGGTAGCGCGTAAAAAGAAAGCGTGCCGGGGTGTTAGGCGATGAGGCTCAGAAGCGTCCCTGTGTTCTGCTCGATGGTGCGGATCGGCTGCAGATTGGCCTGATACCCGTGTTCGTAGGAAATGAGGTTCACCATCTCCCGGGCTATGTCCACCTGCCCCCCGGTGTTCTGGTAATTCCAGGCCCGCTCGGTCACCCTGTCGTCGTTGGCGATCTCGGGGGGTATGGGGGCCATGTTCTGGCCGTACGTGTAGGTGTGCTCCGTGACGGCCTGGATATGGGAGACGTAGGACGGGCCGGAGTCGAAGACTGTCCGCACCGAGTCATACCCGTCCGTGGACACGTTGGCTATGTTGGCCGCCGTGTTGTTCAGGGCCTGGGCGTAGGCCCCAAGGGCCTGGAGGTTTACGTCGACGCGGTCGGTCATGGTTTCTGTTTCCTTATGAAACAGTGAGCATTTTCCTTTAACCTGTCAACCAGGCGTCCTGCTTAAGCTCCAGGCGGCTGATTCGCCGATCCGTTCGTATCCACATGGCGCCAACCTCCCAGAACGTTCCCTGTTGTTGCTTGGACCCTGGATTTCGGGCTACATACAAAAAATGCCGCTCTTAAGAGCCCTTTTCCTGGGCTTTGCGGCGTGCCTCCTCATTGGCTGTTCGCAGGAGCCGCCCAAATCCAGAATGTACGAGAACCCCAAGGCAGGGGTCCGCTTTTTCCCCTCGTCCGGCTGGACGGTGTCCGAGGTAACTGAGGACGGCTCCCTCTTCTCGGTGGAGGCCACCAAGGGACCGAACCTGCGCTTCCTGATAAGCGTGAGCCCCCCCCGCCAGGACATCCTGCTTACCCAGAACACCTTCGTGTCCTGCGAAAACATCAAGCAATACATCGAGCAATCCTTGAAAGGCGTCCAGCCCATCTGCCGCAGGGGCGGCGCCGGGCAGGTGTTCGGCTACGACACCCTCTACGCCAGGCTGCTCCAGTCAGGGGGCAAGGTCCGGGTGCAGTTCGTCAATCATCTCTTCATGCCCGTCCAGGGCAGGCTGGTGCAGGTGATGGCCTATTCCATAGGCGACGACGACAAGGCCGCCCAGGCGCTCTTCGACGAGAACCGCTCAGCCTTTTTCGCGATGATGGGGAGCGTGCGGTTGCGCTAGGACTTGTCCCGCTCGGTGCCGGCAAAGGCGCAGTGGTTGTGGATGGATTCGAAGCTCTCGGCCTCCACCGCGTACCAGGTGATGCGCGGGTGATCGTCCAGGGCCTGGGCCATGCCCCGCACCACGTCCTCCACGAAGCAGGGGTTGGCGAAGGCGGCCTCGGTGACGTGTTTCTCGTCCTCACGCTTCAAGAGCGCGTACACGGGCGACGACCCGGCCGACTCGGCCATACTGATAAGCTCCTCCAGCCACACGAAGCCCTTGAACCGGCACCGGACACGGATGACGGTGCGCTGGCTGTGCGCCCCCTGGTCGCTGATGGCCAACGAACACGGGCACACGGTCATCACCGGCACCTCGACACCCAGGGTCATGCGGAACCGGTCGCTGGAGAGATCGCCCTGGACCGTGCAGGCATAGTCCATGTTGGACAGGGCCTGGCTGGCCGGGGAGCGCTGGCGGATGAAATAGGGAAACCGCACCGTGACGTGGGCGTTCTGGGCCTCCAGGCGGTCGCGGACTCCAACCACCAGCTCGCGAAAGCCGTGATAGTCCAATTCGCCGTTCCAGCTCTCCAGGGCCTCCACGAAGCGCGACATGTGGGTGCCCTTGAACTTGGCCGGCAGATCCACAGCCAGGTCCACCTCGGCCACGGTATGCTGTTTCTCGTTGGCGCGGTCGCGCACGGTGAGCGGCAGCCTAAGGGACTTGATGCCCACGCGGTCTATGGCGATGGACACCTCGGCCGGGGAGGATTGGACGTCTTTCATGTTTTTCTTTTTACTCATAGCGCGTGATCAAAATGAAAAGGCAAGCCCCTGGGCGCAATACCCATTGGCCTTGGAATACTTTTCAGCGGGACGTTCCCCGATCTCTATATCTTTTTCCCGGCCCTGGCGAAACCCAATTGAAGAACGCCTTTGGGGCACACGTCGGCGCATTCGCCGCACAGGACGCATTCGGGGTGGCGCGTGTCGCCGGACGCGGCCATATCCGGAACCGGCAGGCTCATCAAGCAGTGTTTGCCACAAGTGCCGCAACGGTCGCACTCTTCGGCCCGGCTATCAAGGCGAAGCCTGGGCAGGCCGAGGGCGTCCCCGGTGCGCGTGCCCAGGATGAGAAACGGGGCCATCCAGCAGGCCGCGTGGCAGAAGCCGCGCCTGCCCACGGCCAGGGCCAGCCAGACGATGAGGGCCAGCACCGTGAAGTACGGAAAGTACATCATGGGCTGGGCCACGGAGATGCCGGAAGGCATCATGTAGAGCGGCTGGAAGCGCAGGCCATGCGGGCCTGTTATAGCGGCCAGGGCGTAGCAGGTCAGGATGGCGGTCATCCAGGGGACCCAGAGAATCCATTTGAACTTGCCCGCCGTGGGACTGGCTATTTTCTTGGGGTTAACAGCCATGAGCGGTTCCTGAAGCCCCGCCCCGGGGCAGACCCAGGCGCAGAAGCCGCGCCCGAAAAAAAGGCCGGAGAGAAAGAGCAGGCCGAAAACCACGGCGCTGGCCGTGACCACACCCTTTATTGCGCCCTGAAGGATGAGCACTGGGGAGAAATAGTTGAGAGTGATGGGAAAGAGAAGAAACGACGTGAAGATGATCGCCCTGCGCCAGCGCTGACGAGGGGCCAGGCCCAGGCGCAAGGGTTTCATGAGCTCAGACCAGCCCCTGCCCGGTGGTGGTAAGGGTCAGCTTGCCGTGCTTCACTCCCTTGGTGGCCACCAGCTTGTCCGACAAACGTTTGATGGCATCGCCGGCGCCCTTCAAGATGAGCACTTCCAGGCAGTTGTGATGGTCCAGGTGCACGTGCACGCTGGTCAGAATCACATCATGCTCGTCGTGCTGGATTTCCACCAGGCGCTGGGACAGGTCGGAAACGTGATGGTCGTAGACCAGGGTGAGCACCGCCGCGATCTCGGAGTCCCCAAGCTGCTGCTGGCGCTCCACCAGCACGCCCCGGATGAGGTCGCGGATGGCCTCGGAGCGGTTGGGGTAGCTTTTTTCCTCGCAGAGGTCGTCGAACTTGTCGAGCAGATCGGAATTGAGCGACACGCCGAAACGGATGGTCTTTCCCATGGAGCTTCCCCTTGCCTTGATGCTGGGACCTGCGCGTTGGCGTCCCGTTTATCCACTACGAAAGGTGCGAATCCGTGACGCCGCCTTGAAGATCAGTCCGGAAGCGTCATTTCCCACAGGTTGACCGTAACGTGGTACCCTTCCACGGGCACGGGCTCGGTGAAGAGCTTTCGCACCGAGAAACCATCCCCGGCAAGGCGTTCCCATACCGGCCGCGACACGCTGCGCTTGGGTTCGGCCAGCCAGATCCTGCCACCCGGGGCCAGATGCTTCTTAAACAATTTCGTGAGCGGATGATAGAAGCGGGTTTCGTACACGATGTCCCCGCCCCACATGAAATCGAAACAGCGAGGCTTGAAAGCCGGAGCGCACCAATCCATCTGGGTCCACAGGGGCTGGTCCACCCGGTTAAGCCCCGCGTTTTCGCGGGAAAAAAACACGGCGGGCCACTGATGATCCATGCCCACCACCTTGGCCCCGAGCCAGCTGCCCACGATGCCAGTGAGCCCGAGCCCGCAGCCCACGTCCAGGCAGTACCGCCCTGCCACGGTTTCCCGGTTGCGCTCCAGCCAGCGGCACAACAGGAGGCTGGCGGGCCACAGTTCCGCCCAGTAGGGCATGCGCTCGTCCTCGCCCAGTTCCTCGCGGCTCATGTTCTCCCAGATGGTCTCCAGGTCCTCGGTCCGGTTAAGGAGCCAGGTGCGTCCGTTCTCTTTAACGGCAAGCTGCTGGCGGGGACCCTGGGTATAGTCCGGGAGCGGGGTTTTCTCTAAAGCCTTGGCGGCCGCCTGAATGGGCATCAATCGTTTCCTCCGAAGGCGAACCTGATACCCGCAAGCCGGACCGCGCGCAAGAGCCGCAAGGCAAGGAAAGCCTTGCCCCGCAGTGCCCCTGAGGGTAAAGTCCGCCCGTTTCGCGAGACATTCCCGCTCAAGCCAAGGAGACATGCATGTTCCCGACCGAGCTCAAGTACACGCCATCCCATGAATGGGCCAAGATCGAAGGCGACACCGCCACCGTGGGCATCACCAGTTTCGCCCAGGAGCAGCTGGGCGACATCACCTTCGTGGACCTCCCCGCCGTGGGAGCCCAGGTGACCCAGGGCAGCGAATTCGGCTCCATAGAATCCGTTAAAGCTGCCAGCGAGCTGTATTCCCCGGTCACCGGAGAGGTTATCGAGGTCAACTCCGCCCTGGAAGCAAGCCCCGAACTTGTGAACCAGGAGCCCTTCGAGGGCGGCTGGATGATCAAGGTGAAGCTCTCCGCCGACCCCAAGGGGCTGCTGGACGCTTCCGCCTACGAACAAACCGCCGTTTCCTGCCACTAGGCGAGGTATACGAATGCCCTACGTTCCCCACACCACGGCGGACACGCGGGAGATGCTCACGGCCGTTGGCGTTTCTTCCATGGAAGAGCTTTTCGCCGAAATCCCACTGTCTTTGCGTCCGAAAAGCTTCGACCTGCCGCCCGGCATGTCCGAGATGGCCACCCGCGCCAAAATCGAGGATCTCTCCTCGCGCAATAACACCAACCTAGTGAGCTTCCTCGGCGCCGGCTTCTACGACCACTACGTGCCCTCGGCCGTGGATGCGCTCATTAGCCGCGGCGAGTTCTACACGGCCTACACGCCCTACCAGCCCGAAGCCAGCCAGGGGACGCTCCAGGCCATCTTCGAATATCAGACAGCCGTGACCCGCCTCCTGGACATGGACTGCTCCAACGCATCGGTCTACGACGGCGGAACAGCCCTGTACGAGGCCATGATGATGGCCGTGCGCCAGACCAAGCGCGTGCGTGTGGTCATCTCCGAGACGGTCAGCCCCATCTACCGCATCCTGCTGGGCACCTACACCAGGAACCTGAAGCTCGATCTGGTCACCGTGCCCCACAAGGACGGCGGGACGGACTTCGCGGCCATGGAAAAGGCCGTGGACGCTTCCACCGCCTGCGTGGTGGTGCAAAGCCCCAACTTCTTCGGGTGCGTGGAGGATTTCTCCGCCCTGTTCGCTTCGGCCAAGGCCAAGGGCGCGCTGGCCATCGTCAGCGCCTACCCGGTGCTGGCCAGCGTGCTGAAGACTCCCGGCCAGATGGGCGCGGACATCGCCGTGGCCGAGGGCCAGAGCCTGGGCCTGCCGCTTTCCTTCGGCGGGCCGTATCTTGGCATCATGACCTGCACCAAGGCGCTCGTCCGCCAGATGCCCGGCCGCATCGTGGGCCGCACCACGGACAGCGAGGGGCGCACCGGCTACGTCTTGACCCTCCAGGCCCGCGAGCAGCACATCAGGCGCCAGAAGGCCACCTCCAACATCTGCTCCAACCAGGCCCTGTGCGCCCTGCGCTGCCTCATCCACCTCTGCCTCCTGGGCGAGGAGGGGCTCAAGCGCACCGCCCGGATTTCCATGGAGAACGCCCGCTACGCCGCGGGCAAGCTCTCCCAGATCAAAGGGGTCTCGCTTCTAAACAACGGCCCCGCCGGCAACGAGTTCGCCATCACCCTGCCCAGGCCCGCCCAAGACGTTTGCCTGGCCATGATCGGCCGGGGCTACGTGCCCGGCTTCCCGCTGGGGCGCTACTATAAGGGCCTGGACAACGCCCTTCTGGTCTGCTGCACCGAAAAGCATTCCCGCCGCGACATCGACATCCTGGCCGCCTGGCTGGAGGATGAAATATGAGCACCGTGTTCAAGAAATCGACCCAGGGTCGCGAAGGGGTCTGGCCCCGCTTGCCCGAGCACGAGCTTGGCGAGATTCTTCCCGCCAATCTCACCCGCGAGACCCCGGCATCGCTGCCTTCGCTGTCCGAACTGGACGTGGTGCGCCACTTCAGCCTGCTCTCGCGCAAGAACTTCGGGGTGGATTCCAACTTCTACCCGCTTGGCTCCTGCACCATGAAGTACAACCCCAAGTTCTGCGAGGACATCGCCGGACTGCCCGGGTTTTCCCGCCTGCACCCCCTGCTTCCCCAGCTGCCGCGCGGCGACGAGCTGACCCAGGGCGCGCTTGAGGTGATGTACGAGACCGAGCGCTGGCTGTGCGAGATAACCGGCATGGCCGAGTACACCCTGCACCCCATGGCCGGGGCGCACGGCGAGCTCACGGGCGTGCTCACCATGGCCGCCTACCACGCGGACAAGGGCAACAAGAAGACCAAGATCATCTGCCCGGACTCGGCCCACGGCACCAACCCGGCCTCGGCGGCCATCGCCGGGTACGAGGTGGTCTCCATTGCCTCCAAGGACGGCATCGTGGACCCGGCCGCCCTGGCCGAGGTGCTCGACGACGAAGTGGCGGGCATGATGATGACCTGCCCCAACACCCTTGGCCTGTTCGAGAAGAACCTGCCCAAGATCGTGGAGATGCTTCGGGGCGTGGACGCCCTGCTCTACTACGACGGCGCGAACTTAAATGCCGTCATGGGCAAGATGCGCGTGGGCGACGCCGGGTTCGACGTGGTGCACGTAAACCTGCACAAGACCTTCGCCACCCCGCACGGGGGCGGCGGCCCGGGCTCCGGCCCGGTGGGCGTGTGCGAGAAGCTCGTGCCCTACCTGCCCATATCGCGCGTGGTGAAGGACCCCTCCGGGCGCTTCCACCTGCGCTACGACTACCCGAAATCCATCGGCTACGTGGCCCCCTTCTACGGCAACTTCGGCGTAGTGCTCAAAGCCTACGCCTACATGCTGCGCCTGGGCCGCGAGGGCCTTATCCGGGTGAGCGAGAACGCCGTGCTGGCCGCCAACTACCTGCGCAAGAAGCTCGACGACGTGCTGGAGGTGCCCTTCGACCGCATCTGCATGCACGAATTCGTGGCCTCGGCCGAGAAGCAGTCCGAAAAAGGCGTGCGCGCCCTGGACATCGCCAAGGCGCTTCTGGACAAGGGCTACCATGCGCCCACCATCTACTTCCCGCTCATCGTCAAGGAATGCCTGATGTTCGAGCCCACGGAAACCGAGTCCAAGGACACCCTGGACCAGTTCGTGGCCGACCTGCGCGACATCCTGGCCCAGGCCGAGACTGATCCGGCCGCGTTGCAGGCCGCTCCGGTCACCCTGCCCGTGACCAGGCTTGACGAAACCGCCGCCGCGCGCAACATGCACATCACAGACGACATGTAAGGGACTGCCAGCCCCTCGTGAAGCCGCCGCCCGGGCAGATGCACGGGCGGCGGCTTTTTTGTTAGAAAGAAGAAAGATGCCTCCGGCGGCCAGGGGGATGATCCCCCTGGACCCTCAGCTGCTTGGCGGTTTTCACCGGCAGCCGGTGAAAACCGCCAAGCGATAGGGGATTCCAAAGGGACACTGACCCTTTGGCGGGTGCAGGGCAGCGCCCTGCCGGGTACGGGCAGAGCCCGGCTTCTCTTACTTGTACTCAGGCTTGTAGACGTACGAACGGATAAACGCCTCCATATCCTTGGGGCGCTCCACGCCAGCCAGCCCCGAATCGAACACCAATGCCGCCACCCGCACCGCCGTCTTGATCTCCGTTTCCAGAATGTTCGATTGCAAGGGGTAGAGAAGCCCCTGGGCCAGCTGCTCGGCCGATACCTGGTCGGCCACGCCGCGCGCCGCCTCTATGAACATCTGGTCTGTTACCCGCTTGGCCCGTGTGGCGTATATGGCCATGCCCACGGCCGGGAAGATGTAGAAGTTATTGGCCTGGCCTGGCAGGAAGGTCTTGCCTCCAACGGACACTGGCGCGAACGGCACGCCCGCGGCGTACAGGGCCTTGCCTCCGCTCCAGACATAAGCCTGCTCGGCGCTGCATTCCGCCTTTTCCGTGGGGTTGGACAGGGCCAGGATAACGGGCCGCTCGTTGACCCGGCACATGGCTTCCACCACGCTCCTGTTGAAGGCTCCACCCATGGTGCTTACGCCGATGATGGTGGTGGGTTTGAATTCCTCCACCGCCTTGGCGAATTCGCCCGGCTTCATGGGAGCATGCGGGTGGGCGTAGGGGCGTTGGAAATCTTCCAGGTCCGTACGGGAGGACTCGAGCAGACCGTTCACGTCGAACATATGCACGCGCGACCTGGCCTCTTCAAGGGTAAGCCCCTCCTCTACCAGAGCCGAGCACAGGAGATTGCTCAAGCCGATGCCCGCCGAACCAGCTCCCAGAAACAGATAGGACTCATCCTTCAGATTTGTTCCCTTGACCTTGCAGGCGTTGATCATGCCCGTCAGGGTGATGCCCGCCGTGCCCTGGACGTCGTCGTTGTAGCAGCAGCATGTGTTGCGGTAGCGCTCCAAAAGGCGAACCGCGTCCACACCGGTCCAGTCCTCGAAGTGGATGCAGCAGTCCGGGAACACCTCCTGCACCGCGGCCACGAACTCGTCCACGAAAGAGTAGAGATCATCGGTCTTGGGGCGAGGCCTGCGCAAGCCCAAGTAGAGGGGATCGTTCAGCAGGGACTGGTTGTTGGTCCCGGCGTCCAGGCACATGGGCAGGAGCCCCTGGGGCGGCACCCCGGCGGCAGCGGTGTAGAGCTGCAGCTTGCCGATGGGAATACCCATTCCGTTGGCGCCCAAGTCGCCCAGGCCCAAAATCCGCCCGCCGTCGGTCACGCAGATGACCCGCACATCCTTGACCGGCCAGTTTTTGAGTACCTCCCTGACCTTGCCCCTGCGGTCGATGGACAGGTAAAGGCCGCGCGGTTGGCGATATATATGGCCGAACTTCAAACAGGCCTCGCCGATGGTGGGGTCGTACACGATTGGCAGAAAGCGGGCCGGATCGGACATGATCGTCTTGTAGAAAAGCGTCTCGTTGTGATCGAGGAGATTGACCAGATAGATGTATCTGTCCAGGTCGGTGGCCTTGTGCCCGAGCTGCATGAGCACCCGGGTGAGCTGGCCGTCGATGGTTTCGACCACATCTGGCACTAGGCCGACGAGTCCGAGCGACTCTTTTTCCTCTTCGGTGAATGCAGTGGCTTTGTTCACTGCGGGATCGTAAAAAATGTCCCTTCCGCGCTTTGTTGTGTCCGACATGTACCGCCTCCCATCTTACAGCGTTTTCCTTCAGCCGTTTTAAAGACGCCCAGGCCGGATGAACCCTCTAAAGACCAACTTCAGGTGAGAAGCGCGAATCCACGCGGCGGACGGCACGGGCAAGGGGAATTAGATTATTGAATTACCCCTGCTGAGGCTTCGTCGCAAGAAAAGATTGCTTTTCACACGCCAAGGCGATGCGAACTCGACAGCATTACGACATTGGAGAGTGTGAGTGCACCCATGGCCACCTCCAGCCATTTCAAAAGCTTTGGAGGGCGAAGCCCCAAACCTCTTTCCCATGATTTTCTCTTGCCATCGTACCCGGCTCCAATTTATTAATTTGATCTTGGCAGTCTGCGTACACTCCCTCCAACATCCACCAAGCGAACATCATGGCATCTGACCTTCTCATCATCGGCGGCGGCCCGGCCGGCTACGACGCGGCCATGGCAGCAGCCAAGCGCGGCATCCAGACGACCCTCATCGAAAAGGAGCACCTGGGCGGCTCCTGCCTGAACTGGGGCTGCATCCCCACCAAGTTTTTGCTGGCTGCCGTTGCCTCCAAAGCGGAGCTGGAAGGCCAGGAAAAGATGAAGACCGGCTCGGGCCAGATCTTCGTTGATATGCCTGCCCTGGTGGACCGCAAGAAGCGCCACCTGGAAGCCACGCGCAAGGCCATGGCCGCCGAGCTTCAGAAGGCGAGCGTCACATTCATACACGGCGAACTCAAGATGGTCGGGGCAGTGAAATCCGTCATCGAGGTGGATGGCGAACCCCAGACCGTGCAATACAAGAAGTGCATCCTGGCCACGGGAAGCCGCCCGGCGTTTCATCCGGGGCTCAAGGCCGACCATGATGCAATACTGAACTCCGGCGACATGCTCGGCCTGCGGGAAATCCCCAAACACCTGCTGGTGGTGGGCGCGGGTTTCATAGGCCTGGAGCTGGCCCAGTTCTTTTCACGGGCAGGTTCCAAGATCACCCTTGTGGAGGTAGCCCCGCGTATCGCCCCCTCCGAGGACGAGGAGGTCAGCAAGACCCTGGCCCAGAGCTTCAAGCGCATGGGGTGGGACATCCACACCGGGGTGGCCATTTCCGGGCTGGAAACCGTGGACGGCATGGCCAAGCTTGTCCTGGGCGATGGCCGCGAGTTCACAGCGGACAAGTGCCTGCTGGCTGTTGGCAGGCTCCCCAACTCCCGCAACCTCATGCTCGAGATGCTCGGGGCCGAGATCAAGGGCGCGGGCTGGATCCATACTGACGAAAACCTCATGGCCACCCCCACCATCTACGCGGTGGGCGACGTGAACGGCAGAACGCTTTTGGCACACGCCGCCGCGAGCCAGGGCGAATGGGTGGTCAGTCATTTCGCTGGGGAAACTACCAAGGGGTACGATCCGGGCCCGATTCCCGGCTGCATGTACGGCGCGCCGGAAACCATGCGGGTGGGCATCATGGAAGCCGAGGCCAGAAAAAGAGGCATGGAAATAACCGTGAGCCGGGCCCAGTTGGTGGCCAACCCCATTGCCCAGGCGCACGGTGCCACCGGCGGACTGGTGAAGTGCGTGTGGAGCGAAGGAAAGCTTATCGGCGTAACCGCTGTGGGGCACGGCGTTTCCAGCCTGGCCACGCTGTCCACGGTGATGGTGGGCCAGGGTTGGACCAGAAAACAGTGCGCGGAGCTTATCTTCCCGCACCCGACCCTGGACGAGGCCTTGCGTTCCGCCCTTCTGGCCCCGGCGCAGTAGCCAAACATCAAGGGCGAGGTCCGGCTGGACCCCGCCCTTCTTTATTTCTTAGCTCAACAGAGTGGGGACAACATGTCCCGCACGCTCAGGCGCGATGCCTGCGGAGCCTGTATTCCCCTACTGGCCTATCCCTGGAACCGGGAATCCCATGCACATGGCCTCCACCTCCCGGCGGATGGCCCCCCGTTTGCCCGCATCGTCCGGCTTGGACAGCACGTCGCAAATCCACCCGGACAGGCGCTCCATCTCCTGCTCCTTCATGCCGCGCGTGGTGGCCGCCGGTGTCCCTATCCGGATGCCGCTCGGACGCAAGGGCGGATTGGGATCATCCGGCACGATCTGCTTGTTGGTGGTTATGCCCACCTCGTCCAGAAGCTCCTCCGCCACCTTGCCGTCCAGGCCGAAGCTCTCGCTGGTGTTCATAACCAGCATGTGGTTGTCCGTACCGCCGGTGACCAGGCTGGCCCCCCTGGTAATGAGCGCCGTCGCGAAGGCCTGGGCGTTCACCAGCACCTGCCTGGCGTAGTCCCTGAACTCCTGGGTCAGGGCCTTGCCCATGGTCACGGCGATGCCCGCGATCACGTTCATGTGCGGCCCGCCCTGCAAGCCCGGAAACACCGACTTGTCGATGCGCGCCGCCAGGTCCTTGCGGCACAGGATCATGCCGCCGCGCGGCCCGCGCAGGGACTTGTGCGAGGTGGTGGTCACCACGTCGAACCCGTGGTCGAAGGGATTTTTCATCACTTTGCCGGCCACCAGACCCGCATAGTGCGAGGCGTCGCACATGGTGTAGGCCCCCGCCTCGTCGGCCACGGCCTTGAAGGCCGCATAGTCCAGGTCGCGCGGGTACGACGTGTAGCCGCACAGCACCAGCTTGGGCTTGTGCTCCCGTGCCAGGGCGCGCACCGCGTCGAAATCGATGGCCCCGTCGCCAGGGTTGGTCTTGTAGCGCACGAAGTTGAAAAGCCGCCCCATGTGGGACACGGGCGCGCCGTGTGTCAGGTGTCCGCCGTGGGACAAATCCATGGCCAGGATGGTGTCCCCCGGCTCCAGAAGCCCCAGGTACACGGCCTGGTTCATGGGAGAGCCCGAAAGCGGCTGCACGTTGGCATGTTCGCAGCTAAACACCTTGCAGGCGCGCTCCCGGGCCAGAATCTCCACCCGGTCCGTGAATTCCTGGCCGCCGTAGTAGCGCCTGCCGGGGTAACCTTCGGAATACTTGTTGGTGAACACGCTCCCCAGAACGGCCAGCACCTCGGGATAGGTGTAGTTCTCGCTGGGAATGAGCTCAACGCCCAGGCGCTGGCGGTTCTCCTCGCCAGCTAGGGTGTCGAACACGTCGGGATCGTTTTCTTTGAGAATCTCGCGGCAGGATCGCATGGGCTCCTCCTTAGGTAGGAAGGTTGGCATCGCGCACGATGCAGCCCAGGCGAGCGGCTAAAGCTTGGTTTCGCGCTCCCCCGTGGTTGCCCACGTTTCTCGCCAGTCACGCGAAACGGATGTGGTAAGGCGTTTGGGAGATAGCCCGCCTCTGGGGAGGCGTCAAGATGGAAGCTTGCAGCCTGTTGTAAGAGTCAATCATCGCAGCCTGTTCCAAAGACCAGCTGGCAAGGCGCGGGAGAAAGTCAAGGCTGACCAAAACGCAGGACAGCGTTTTGAGGCAACGCCCAGGCGTTACCCGTAGGGGCAGCCCCCAGGACGGGGGCTGATCAAGCGTATTTGACATACGCGAAGGTTTGACTTTTGAGCGGCAACGCCGCCAGCGGGAGTTTTTGGGCAGGCTGCTAGGAAGTTGACCCCGGGGCGGGGCCGGGCTAGCTTTTTGAGTGGACGCGCCAGACGGCGGTGCCGGGGTGGAAAGGGAAGGCCTCCGGCGGCCAAAGGGACGAAGTCCCTTTGGAATCCCATATATTACGGGCTTAATGATCCTGGATGTGCCATCCGGGGAAATGAGCGCGCATAAGAATAGAGATCCGAGGAGCATTCGTGGGCATTGGAGCATTCAAGGAATCAGCGGACATCATCCTGGCCTCGGCTTCGCCCAGGCGCAGCGAACTGCTTGGCTCCACCGGCATATCGTTTCGCATCATCCCCTCCACAGTGGACGAACCCCCGGCCGACTCGGGCGAAACCCCGGGCGGCTACGCCCTGCGCATGGCCCGGCTGAAGGCCAGGGACGTGGCCTGGGGACACCCGGGATCGTTCGTCCTGGGAGCTGATACCGTAGTGGCTGTTGGCGAATTCATCCTGGGCAAACCCACGGATGTGGAAGACGCCAAACGCATGCTGGCCATGCTCTCCGGGCGCGAGCACACGGTGGTCACGGGCTGCGTGCTCATCGGGCCGGACGGGCAGACGATCTGGGAAGAGGCCGTGGCCTCCAAGGTAAGCTTCGCGAGGCTTTCGGAAGAAGCCATCGCCGCCTACGTGGCCACCGGCGAACCCATGGACAAGGCTGGCGGCTACGCCATCCAGGGGCTGGGAGCCTTCATGATCGCCAGGGTTGATGGGTCATACACGAATGTGGTTGGGCTGCCACTGGCGGAGACGGTTCGCACCTTCCAAACCAGAGCCATGATCAGACACCGGGACGTGGACGCCCCTCCAGCCTGAAGCCGCCATGCCACAACACTACTTTGCCCTCTGCGCCATTGCGAAAGACGAAGACAGGTACCTTCGCGAATGGATCGACTACCACACCATGATAGGGGTGGAACGCTTCATACTCTTCGACAACGAAAGTAGGATCCCCATCGCCGAAACCTTGAAAGACTACGACCTGGAAAGCTTCATCACCATCATCCCCGTGCAGGGGAAAGCGGCGCAAAAACCGGCATACAACCATTGCCTCCAAGAGTTCAGGGACGTCTCCAGATGGATGGGATTCATAGACCTCGATGAATTCATCTGCCTAAACGACGCGAGCGACATCCGCGCCCTTCTCGCCGAGTACGAGGAGTTCGGGGGCCTCGCGGCCAGCTGGGTCACCTTCGGATCATCAGGCCACATCGGCAGGCCCTCCGGGCTCCAGATCGAAAACTACACCCAGGCATTTGAAGATTTCGCGGACGTCAACACCCACGTCAAATCCTTCGTCCAGCCCGCCCGGACGCTCGAAGCGGTCAATCCCCACAAGTTCAAGTACGTGGAGCCCTATCATTGCGTGAACGAGGAGTTCACCCCGGTTCCGCTGTCGTTTAGCTACAACACCAGGAAGCGACTTCAGGTGAACCACTATCCCATCCGTTCCCAGCAGGACTTCGAGGAGAAGCTCGCCAGAGGCCGGGCCGACACGGACGTAAAAGAGTACGGCTACGCCCCCGACGCCTTCTATGCCCACCTGAAGGAGCCGACGCGCCCGGAGCGTAGCATCCTGCGCCTTGCCGACAGGCTTCGCACCCTGCGCCAAAGCCACGCGCCAGGCCGGTTCCACGAGGTCTCCAACAGATACCCGGCCGGAATGTCCCTGCAGGAGTTCGCGGACATCATCGTACGCCTCGTCGGCAAGGGCGAGCATGAGGAAGCCGAAGTGGCGCTCTGCCAGGCAGGGCTAGATCACGGCTCCAACCCGCAATACTTGATTCTGCGGGCCATGGTGGCGCGCCTTGGCGGAAAGCTGGAACTGGCTCTTACGTATCTTCGGCACTCGCTGGTCGAGGTGGCCGCGCCACAGGCCTACCATGAGATGCACCACGTGTTGAAACAGATGGGCAAGAACGCCGAGGCGAAGATGATGCTTCCGTTTACGCAGTTTCTCATCCGCCACCATGGAATTGAGGACAAGAATCTGGAAAACGTTCTCTCTCAAGATATAGATAAACTAGGATAGGAGAATCGGATGACCTTTATCGACCGCATCGCCACCAACTTCGCTTCCATAGGCCCCTTCGGCAAGCTCCCGATATCCGGCACCTGGGGCTCGGCCGTGGCCGCCGTGGCCGCGCCCTTCGTGTTCATGCCCGCCCCCATGCCCGTGCGCGTGCTCATTATCGCCCTGGTGTTCATCGGGGGCGGCCTGGCCTGCGACATCGTGGAAAAGAACCTCTGCCGCAAGGACCCGGGCCTGTGCGTCATCGACGAGGTTCTGGGGCAGTGGATCACCTACATGTTCTTTGGCACCCTCACGCCCTGGCAGCTTTTCTGGGGCTTCGTGCTGTTTCGGGTGTTCGACATCTTAAAGCCCCCGCCGGTGCGGGCCTCCGAGAACTGGATGCCGGGCGGTTTCGGCGTGATGCTCGACGACGCCCTGGCCGGGCTCTATTCGGCCATGGCTCTTGGCCTGCTGATGGCTCTTGGGCTGTAAACAACTTCGCGGATTTCACCGGTCATCCGGTGAAATCCGCGAATATCGAGGGGGTCCGGGGGAAATCATTTCCCCCGGCGGGTCCAGGGCAGAGCCCTGGCCTGGTCGCCCAAAATCGTCACCCTCTGCGCTTCTTCTCTTGGTTCTTGGCGTCCTCGAAGTTCAGGCGCAGCATGTTCTTCTTTTTTTCCCGGATCTGGAACGTCATCCTGGCCCCAAGGTAAAAACACGCCAGGATGATGCCCCCCCAGATGATGTACACATCCACTGATTGTCACTCCATAACCGGTTTAGCCCGGCACCGGCTGTATGTTCCTTTCGCCAAGCCCGGTCAAGCGGGCTTAAGAGCCAAAAAAGAAAAAGGCGCGGTGGAGTGCCCGCGCCCGCTTCATATTGCTCGCAGCCAGCAAGGCTATTCGCATATACCGCTCTTGCGGGCGTTTTCAGACATCTCGCAATCGCCCTTTTCGCATGCCGTCTTGAAATCCGCGCACATCTTCTGCGGCTGATTGATCTTCAAATACGCCGACCCGCGCCCCTTGAAGACCTCGGCATCGGCGTAGCCCATCTGAATGGCCTTGTCGTAGTCCTGGATGGCCTTGGTGTAGCTGCCGAGCTTGTAATAGGTGTGCCCGCGCATCACCACGGCAAGGGAATCCTGCGTATTGAGATTGATGGACTTGTTGTAGTCGTCCAGTGCCTTGTCGAGCTGGTTGAGCATGAAGTTGGCGTGCCCGCGCCCGGCGAAATAGCCCGCGTTCTTGGAGTCGAGCTTTATGGCCTGGTTGAACAGGTCCAGGGCCTGGGCGTAATTGTTCTGGCGCCCCAGGTCCATGCCTTTATCGAAAAGGTCCTGGGCTAGTCCGCCAGACTGCTCGCGCACCGGGGCAGAAGCAGAACCGCTGCCGGTTTGGGGCGGCTTGGGAGCTTCCGTCTTTCGCAGGGCTTCGTCCGCCTTGCGCTCGGCCTCGGCATTGGACTGCACCACGGCCGGATGCTTCGTGCGCTTCTTGGATTCCTTCTTGGACTTGCCGGACTTGCCGGACTTGCCCGTGTCGGCCGCCTTGGCCGAAGCCTTTGGGGCGTCCTTGCTCCCGGAAGCTTTGGGGGCATCCTTGGACGTCCCCGGTTTCGCGGCCCCCTTGGAAGAGGTGTCCTTGGCGGGCTTGGCGTCCTTTGATTTCTGAGTGGTATCTTGTTTCGAGGATTTGGCGTCGGGCTTGGTGGACTTGGTTCCAGGTTTCTCAGCCGGCTTGGCGGACTGCTGTTCTTTCTTGGCGGGTTCCGCCAAGGAGGCAGTGGAGCCGAGGCATAGCGGCAGGGCCGTAACGGCGGCGAAAAGAAGTAAGCATATTCGGCGCATGATAAAAATCCGCTGTGGGTTTACAGGCAGTTGGTCGTTTGACCGCGAGGGGGACAGTAGCCCCTTCAAAGGGGTGGAGCAAGGGGCGCAGCCGCCCCATATCATGAAGAAAAGTTCATGTTGCCCGGATTTAGGACTGGCAACGCACGCAGAAGGTGGAGGTCCTGCCGGCCACTTTTTCCGATGAAAGTTTCCTGCCGCATGCCGGGCAGGGTTGCCCGGCCCGGCCATAGACATTGAAGGTCCATTGGAAGGAACCTTCCACGCCTTCGGCGGTTCGGTAGTCACGGATGGTGCTTCCCCCGGATTCGATGGCCCGGCAGAGAACATCCTTAAGCGCGGCGAACAGGGCGTCCAGCTTCTCGGGAGGAACCAGGCTTGCTCGGGTGTCCGGGCGGATGCGGGCCAGGAACAGGGCTTCGTCGGCGTAGATGTTGCCTATTCCGGCGATGACTTCCTGGTTCAGAAGCAAAGCCTTTATCCGCCCGCTTCTCCCGGACAGGGCCTGGCGGAAGGCCGGCGCATCGATGCACAGGGGTTCCGGGCCGAGGCGGCGGTAGAAATCCCAGGTATGTATCTCGCCGGGAGCGAATCCCCGGCAGGAACCGAACCGGCGCATGTCGGTGAAATGCAGGGCACGGCCGTCGTCCAGACCGACAAGCACGCGAAGATGCGGTTCGGGCCGCTCGCCCGGCCTGGTGACGAAGAGCCGCCCGGTCATCTTGAGATGAAAGGCGATAAGGCCCCCGCCTTCGACCTCCACCAGACAGAGCTTGGCCCTGCGGTGAACCCCGGTGATGATCCGGCCCTCGAAAACACCTTGGAAGGCTTTGACATCCCCCGGAAAGACGCGCCGGTCCAGAACCGTAAGCCCGGTTATCCGCCTGCCCGTCAGAATCGGAGCAAGCCCCCGGGCTATGGTTTCGACTTCTGGCAGCTCGGGCATCAGGAGCCGGATTTGGGAGACGGCAGAGTGATGAAGAGTTCCTCGCTGCGGCCCTGGCGTATAATCTCCAGTCGCAGGGTCCCTTCTTCCTCAAAAGCGCGCATGGTCGCGTCGTGCAGGTCCGATAACTTGTGCAGCTCTATGCCCTGGGCCTTTGCAAGCAGGTCGCCTACCTTGATCCCGGCGGCCTCGGCCTTGGACCCCGGTTCTATCCCCACCACCGTAATGGTTGCGTCCTTGACCTCGAGGGCGATGCCAAGCCTTGGGCGCTTGGTTTCCGGACAGTAGAAGAAGAGGTCCGCCTCGGACTTGTCCGGGAGTTCGCCGCCGCGCCACGGCATGATGAGCAGGCGCTGCCCCTGCGGGTCGAACGTGGCCAGGCGCGAGGCGATGCCCCAGCCGTGCTCCACGTGTCCTCCCCCGGCGACGATAACCACCGGGCGGCGCATGGCCACCCGCGCCTCAACTGCCCGGCGGGCCATGGTGGTGTCCCACAGAGCCTGTACGGTAACGAAGCTCTTCCATGCGGCCTTGGCGTCCTTGGGCTTGCCAAAGGGATGGGCGTCGAACACCTGGCGGAGATATTCTTCCTGCTCAGGGGGCACCGGAATGATCTTCGCCGGGAGTTCAAGCCTGTCTTCCACCGCTAGGCTCTTAAGCCCGGATTTGCCGACCTTCTTGGCCACATCCCGGGGGGCGTTGAGAGCGAAAAGCGGAAGATTGTGCTTCTTGGCGGTTTCAAAGATGGGCCGGTAAATGGCGAACGGGTAGCCCCACGTCTGGCTCCATTTCAAGGAGGACTCCAGCTCGTCAATTCCGATGATGTCGTTGTTGAACATGTCCAGCACCGGCTGCATGTCCAGGCTGACCATCTCAAGGCCGACAACCGGAGGAGAACCCGCGTTGACCATCAGCTCGATGACGCGGGCCTGGGCCAGATGGTCGCAGGCTATGGGGTGCCCTTCGCCAACGAGAACGTACGCGGCCTGAGAGGCCATGGCGCCCACCCAGAGGCCGTCCACGGCCATTCCCTCTCCGTCGAGGAATTGGCCGGGAGCGAGGGGGGAAGCAGGCGCTCGCGCAGCTGCTTCTCCCGAGATGTCGCTATAACGCTTGCAGCCCTGCACCGTGATGAGCAAGGCCGCCCAGAGGGCGGCCAGCACGATGTTTCTTCCTAATCCCACTTGCGCTTGTCCTCGATGGGTCTGATCTGGGCAGGCAGAGTGCCCGGGGCCAGGACCTTGAGTTCAGGACGCAGTTTGATCTTCTCGCGGAACAGATGCAGCAGTTCGTCGTCGCGCTTGAAGTTGCTGGCTTCGATCAGAAGCGTCATCTCGTCGATTCCGCCCGGGTTGGTGACTTCGATCTGCCAGCGCTTGATCTCTTCGAAACGCGAGATGACCTGTTCCACCTGATGGGGGTAGACGAACATGCCCTTGATGCGGGCGGTGGTGTCCACGCGTCCCACTATGTTACCCAGGCGCGGCGAGGTGCGCCCGCAGGAACACGGGGCGCGGTCGATGTAGGAGAGATCGCCGGTGGCCAGTCGGATCAGGGGATAGGTTTTGTTGAAGGCCGTCACCACGATCTCGCCGACCTCGCCATCCTTCAAGGGGATGCCGGTGTCGGGATGGCAAATTTCCACAAACGCGCGGTTGGCTATGTGCAGACCGTTCTTCTGGAAGCACTCGTAACCGATGCACCCAACATCGGCCGTGCCGTAGCCCTGGCGCATGATGAGGTCGAATTTCTTCTCCAGGTTCGAGCGCATCTTCTCGGAGAACTTCTCGCCGGTGACGAAGGCGACCTCAAGAAACAGGTCCTTGCGCAGGTTGAGCCCGGCCTCCTCTCCCTTCTGGGACAGGTGCATCAGGTAGCTCGGCGTCCCCACGAATCCGGTGACCCTGAGCTTCTGCATCACTTCCAGTTGGGTGCCCGTGTTGCCGGGACCGGAAGGCATGACGGCGCAGCCCAGGTTGCGCAGGGGTTCCTCGAACATGAGGCCCGTGGGAGAGAGGTGGTAGTTGAAGGTGTTCTGCACCACGTCCCCGGAACGGAAACCCGTGGCGTAGAAGCCCTCGGTCCATCCCCAGTAGTCGTCCTCGCGGTCCTCGGGATCGAAAATCGGACCGGGTGAAAGGAATACGCGGCGCAGATCGCCAAGATCCTTGGTAAGAAGCCCTCCCAGCCGCGGCCCCATGGACTGCAGGAAGATGAGCTCTTTCTTTTTCAGTATGGGAATATGCTTAAGATCGGAGAGCTGCTTGAACTTGCCAACCTGGAATTGGGCACGGTCGAAGCGCTTTTTCACGTCCTCGGAGTAGCGGTAGGCGTAGGTGAGCAGGTCCTTCAACTGAATCTGATAATACTGGCGGCGTTCGGATTCATCGAGCACCTCACGGCGGGAATAAATGCCTTCGGTGCGGTCCTTGCGGGTCATGTACGGGCTCCTTGGTGACGGGCGGGGATGCCTCAGTCTAGCATAAAAAGAAGGTTTTTCTAATTCCCCTGATGAAGAAAATCAAGCCTTTCAAGTCCTTTTTCCCATCTGACCGGGGTAATTGGATTTTCCTCTACAATATTCAAAACAATCGTATCGTCGCCGTCCGTGAGAGGATCATATGCTTACGACTTCTTCGATATTAACATGTGCGCGCATTCTCCGCTTCAGGCATTGGCTCAGGACAAGAGGGGGGGCTTTGCCTCTGAGTACTTTCGGCCATGTGGCTTACGCGGCAAGAGCTTCTTCATTTTCCCTGTTATTTCAGAATGTAGCGTGCGGGCAGAAAACACCGGGGACTAAAAAAGTAGGGTATCCCCTGAAAGAATGCCCTATTTATAATGAGTGGAACACGAAGTTTTTCGGCGGTTCCGTATGGCCGCAACCACAATGTTATACTTATTGCCCCAACCAGAGGCGCCATGAGCACTTTTTTTGTTCGTTCCTTGTGCGGCGCGGCCGTTTTCGTACTCTTTCTGGGGGTGGTTTCTCCACTTTCACCAGCAGTCCCCAAACACAGGGAACTCCTCGCATCCAGGGCAGCATCCCCACCAGACGTACACAATCCGTCCGATCCGGCCTGGAACCCCATCCGGCCGGTTGCCGTCCTGGATGTGGTTGCCAACACCACGGTCGAGTTCAAGGCGCTCCACACTGGGGACCATGTCTTCATCCAGGCGTCCTTCCCGGATCCGACAGAAAACAGAATGCACCGCATGCTTCGTTGGGACCCGGCCAGCAAGAGCTATGTGGACGGCCCCGAACGAGAAGACGTCATCATTTTGAAATGGAGCATGGTATCCCACGAAACAGGGCTCACTCTCCACGAGGACTCCCCTTACGTTGCGGACGAATGGTTCTGGAAGGCCTACCGTTCCGATCACGCTGGATATGCCGACGACAAAATCCAGATCTATTCTACCAATCCGAGCCCCGAAGCTAAGCCCATGCTCTCAAAGAACGGAAAGGTATTCTACCTGACCCGCAAGGGAGACGAGGGCCAAGAGGCCGCGGACACAATCTTGTATCCTGACTACGCCGGGGACCGCGTACCCAAGTTCAAGCTGGTCCAGCCGAGCGGCTCCCGAGCCGATATCAGGGCCAAGGGCCATTGGCAAAACGGCAAATGGACGGTGACTTTCGCGCGCAAGCTCGTCACGGGACATGCCGACGATGTGGCCTTCTCCCTTGATAAAGCATACCCGTTCGGCATTTCCAGATTCGAAATCGCCGGGAGGGCCCCGGAACCCGGAACAGAGGAACCTCTCTACGGCTGCGGCGACGTCGGAGAAATTCTGGAATTGCGATTCGCGAAGTAATCCATGTCCTTTTCCACTCTCCAGCGCCTGACTCTTATTCTGGTCTTCTGTTTTTTTGCGTGCATGGCCTGGCTTAGCGTTCAGAACTCCCGCCAGTCCGGTGTTCTTCTCGACCACTTCGTCTCCCGCCACATCCAGGCGGGTGGGTTACTGCACGATATCGACAATTCACTCATTCAAGCCAGAAGGGTCTATGAAAACCTCCTTGCCGACCGTTCCGGCTCGGTCAATGACTGCGTATCCCTGGTGGACACCATCTCCAGCAGATTGAAGATGGACCCGGGCGTTTCCCAGGAGCTTGTAAGCGGCATAGCCTTGGACTTGGCCCGCATACGCTCGGGTCTTCTCCAGATAGACGAAATGCGCTCGCGCGGGGACTACTCCGATTCCATGTCCAAGGCCCGTACGGCGGTGGAGAACTATCTGACCGCTGCCCAGGCCAGCGCCGAGCAGTTGGCCTTTGCCCCCAGCCGCTCGGGAGACGCCGTATTTTTTCTCAACAACTCCCTGGAAGCGCTGAACCGGACAGTCACACGCTATCTTCAGGCCAAACCCGATCAGCTTCCAGTCCTCACCGGGCTGCTCGAAAGAACCCTGAAGAATATCGCGGCATTCCATACGCTTGAACACTACGATGGCGACATCGAAAACCTGCGGGAGCTTGAGAAACACATCCTGGTTTTAAAGACCAACGTACCGCGCATTCGCAGAAGTCTCCTCACCGACCCCAACTTCGCCCTGAACACCAACAGGGCTGAGCTCCAGGAGATCAACCGCCATTGGGACGATGTGGAGATATACCTGCAGGTTCTAAAGACCATTGAGGAGAACGATCTCATCGAAGACAGCACCGGCATACGTGACACTTTGGCCGAGTATGACAGAATGTTTTTGGCCGTCACCATGGGGTGTCTTGCTTTTACGGTTCTGGGCATGCTGATGATCCGCAAGCTGCTCGTTACCCGGATGAAGAATCTCAAAAACGGGACGGAGCTGGTTTCGAACGGTCAGTTGGACCACCGCCTCCCGGTTGGCCCCATGGATCACTTTGGCGAGCTGGCCACCGCGTTCAACACCATGGCCCGGCGTCTTCAGGAGGAACAGGCCGTTTCCGCCAAGGCCATGGAGGAACTGCGCAGCTCCCATGAGCTCCTAGACCAACGCGTTAGGGAACGCACCAACGCCTTAAGCGAAGCGCTGGAAAGCTTGCGGCTCAAGGAGTCGGTCTTCAGCCATTCCCTGGAAGGTTTCGTGATCTGCGACGAGTCCCTGCGTATCCTGGACGCAAACCCTGCCATGTCCCGCCTTACCGGATACACTCCAGCCAGCATACTTGGGCTGACCCCGGACTCTTTCTGCAGCCAGAGCGTGGCCGAGTCTTTCAGAACCCGCTTGCACAAGGACATCGAAAGGAGTGGCCGGTTCGACGGTGAAATCGACATCCTGACCCTCGACGGCCGCACCATCCCCCTGCAGATGATTTTCACCCGCTTAAGCGACGACGCTTCCCAGAACACCCACTATATCGGCATTTTGAGGAGCATGGCCGGGCAACGCCAGGCCGAGGAACAACTACAGATCCAGGCCTCGCAGGACCAGCTCACCGGGTTGCCCAACCGGTCCATGATGCTCTCCGAGCTTGCAAAGCGTCTCGACCAAGCCAGGCACGATGGGCACATGCTGGCAGTGTTCCTTCTGGACCTGGACAATTTCAGGAACCTAAACGACTGCTCCGGGCATCCCGAGGGTGACGCCCTGCTGCGGATGGTGGGGCAGAGGATCATGGCCCAGGTGCGCGCGGGAGACCTTGTGGCGCGTCTTGGCGGGGACGAATTCGCGGTGGTTGCCACGGAAATCACTACCGAAGGCCAAGCCTCCGCCCTCGCAAAAAGGGTGTTGGACTGTTTTCAGGAACCATTCGATGTTTCCGGTGGAACCTACAAAGCCAGCGCCAGCCTGGGCCTGACGCTTTTCCCGAGAGACGGTTCCGACCCGGACACCTTGCTTCGCAACGCGGACATGGCCCTGCACAGGGCCAAAGACCTCGGCAAAGGCAAGGTGGACGTCTACACCGAAGAACTGGACTCGCGCATCAGAACCCGGATAGCCATGGAGAAGGACCTCCGCGACGCGGTGGCGGAGCGTCGCTTCGAGGTGCACTACCAACCCATCGTGCGGGTGAACGCTCCAGAGATAGCCGGAGCTGAAGCTCTGCTCCGCTGGAACAGGGATGGAGAACCTGTGTCCCCGGCGATGTTCATCCCCCTTTGCGAAGAGTTCAACCTCATGCCCGAGATAACCGGCATGGTCTTGGAAAAAGTTCTGGAGGACATCGCCCAATGGGATACTCAGGGCGTACATACCTGGGTCAGCATAAATGTTTCCGCGATCAATCTGTCCGAACCGGGTTTCCCGCTCCGTCTTTCCGAAGCCATTGCCTCACGCGGACTGGAAAGCGCCAGAGTGGGCCTTGAGATCACCGAAACCGCCATCATGCGCAATCCCAGTTCGGCAGCGGAGGTTCTTAAGTCCATTCGCGATGCGGGGCATAGAGTCTCCATCGACGATTTCGGCACGGGGTATTCCTCCTTGCGCTACCTCCAGCAGTTTCCTCTCACCTCTCTCAAAATCGACCGGCAGTTCATAAAAGACATCGACACCGTCAAATCACGCGAGATCGTGAAGGCGACGTTGGCCATGGCCAAGAGCCTGGGCATCTCGGTGATCGCCGAAGGCGTGGAGACATCCGCGCAGCTTGATTTTCTGCGCTCCTATGGCTGCGACTACTACCAGGGATATCTGTGCAGCCCTGCTCTTCCCGCCGGGGAATTCGCCGCCTTCATCCGACGCCTCGCGCGTGATTTCGACAAAAACGATCTGGAGGGCGTAAACGGCCTGACAGTCCCCCCTCCTGGTCCCATTCACTAACCGCCGCCCGCCTGGAAAACAAAAAGCCCCCGTGACACGCGGGGGCTTCGTTTTTTCCAGGCTGGACTTAAGCCATGGTTTGTTCAAATCGGAGGCGCAATGGTGACCAGCACCCGCATGTCCGTAATGGCGCGAATCCCGTGGGGCTCGGAGATGTCGGAGATGAGCACATCCCCGGTCTTGGCCGGTATCTCGTCGTCTTCGGAGAGGAACTCCCCCTCGCCCGAAAGAACCACAATGGAAAGCTGGCCTTCGATCTCATGGGAATGGATGGGCATGCTCTGCCCGGCCTTGAAGTTGAAGTTGATGGCCTTGAAATGTTCCGAGTCATGGACAAGGAAACTGTGAAACGTGAGGTCGGTAAATTTGGCCTCGTCGAAAATCGAGACTTTCTTCATCATGGGGGCCTCCTCTCCCTTCACGGGATGGAGTAAGACCATAATACATCAAAGGCTTTTCGTCGAGGCCGCATCCGAAAAATCAGCGGGACCCGCCCGATTTTCCGGCGCATCTCCTGACGGCCACGGCCAGATCCTCCAGCTTGAAAGGCATGTCCATGATTTCCGTAGGGGCAATGCTGAATGTGGGCACGTCCTTGGATGCGACGCTGCGCACGTACACGTAGCCAACGTCGCCCAATTCCGCCAACCTGTGGCTTAACCCCGCCTGGTCCCCCCGCCAGTAGACCACCGCCGCGTCAGCCCGGCCGTCTCCCCGGGGATTCACCGCCAGGCCCGAGGAACCGAGGCTCTCGGACAATATCTCGCCAATGGAGTTGTCGGAGCTTATGACCGCCACCTGAACGGGGGGTGGCTGACTGACGGCGCTCCGGACGGAAGAACCACCCGTCTCCATGCAGCTCCTGACCTTGAGCAGGAGAGATTTGAGCTTTGCCACCGCCTGCGCATGGTCGGCCCCGCTGGCCCTGTCCAGGAAACCCGCCAGCTTGATCGCGGCGTCGAGGGATTGCAGGGCTCGCGCCGGTGGTTCCTTACGCCTGCCAAGCGGAGAAGATTCGCGCATCCGGATGACGGCACCCGCCATGAATGACGCGGGATCGGCCTGACCCGTCCCGTGGGGCAGCTTGGCCTCGTTAAGATTCTTGGCCAGCGTAAGGAGCGCGCGCCCGGCAGCGGATGCGGGATAAAGATCAACCAGAGGACGCTGCCTGGCTGCCGCGGCCGACATGTGTGCGTCCTGGGGAATATGCCCCAGATATCTTGCGTCCATTTTCAGGTATTTGGCCATGGCACCGCGCAATCTGGAGAATATCTCACCAGCGGCTTCCGCCGACTTGACCCGGTTGACCACCAGATAGGGGCTGCGCCGCAGGCCATTTTCAGAAAGTACCTTGAGCAGGGCGTAGGCGTCGGTGATGGAGGCCGGATCGGGGTTCACCACAACAAGAAGCTCGGGACAGGCCAGGCACAGGGATATCACCTGGCTCGATATGCCGGGGGAACCGTCCACAACCAGGAAGTCGTAGCCGGAAAGTTTTGCGAATTCCCCGGCCAAGGTCATGCGGGCGTCTCTGGAGAGATCCGCGAGCTTGGCCACGCCGGAGCCTCCTGGCACCACGTCCAGGCCCGGGGCCACAGGAAAGATGGCCTTTTCCATGGGCACGCCCTCGAACAGCACATGCTCGAGGGTGAGCTGCGGCGATATCCCCAAAAGAACATCCACGTTGGACAGCCCCAGGTCCGCGTCCAGCAGGCAGACCTTGCGCCCCATGCGCCCCAGGGCCAGGGAAAGGTTCACGGACACGCTTGTCTTGCCGGTCCCGCCCTTGCCGCTGGCTACCGACAAAATACGGCTCATGCCGTTGGCTCCGTGACCAGGAGTCTGGCCGCCTCGGCCAGCAGCGTCTCCACCTGGAAGGGCTTTCGCAGGCAGGCGGCAGCGCCCAGAGCCTTTGCCTGCTCTATTTCCTGCTCGCTGGCCAAACCGGTGAGCACGATCACCGGGGTGGCCGGTTCCACGAAACTGCCGGCCTCGCGCAGCAGGGCCAGCCCATCCCGGCTGGGCATGCGGATGTCCAAAATCATGAGCTGGTAGCGGTTCTTGCGTAAAAGGCCCAAGGCCTTCTCGCCATCCTCCGCCATCTCCACGCTGTATCCCTGGGATTCGAGCGATTCATGCAGGATATCCCGGATATGGCGTTCGTCGTCCACCACGAGCACGGCCCTGCGCTCGACCCGCCGGCCTTCCACTGGCGCAGCAGTCGGAGCTGGCCCGGACAGATCTCTCGGGAGAACAACGGTGAACACCGTGCCTTCTCCTGGAGTGCTTTCAACACTGATGCGGCCCTTATGGGCCTGCACGATGCCGTAGGCAGTGGAAAGCCCAAGCCCGGTGCCTTTTCCCTCCCCCTTGGTGGTGAAGAAGGGATCGAATATTTTCTCCAGATTCTCTTCTGGAATACCCTGGCCGGTATCAGCGCACGTGTACACCACGCAGTCGATTTCAGGCTTGTAGGCGAGCCCCACGGTCAGGGTTCCCGGCCTGCCTTCCATGGCGTGCTGGGCGTTGAGCACAAGGTTCAGAAGGACCTGCTCCACTTGCCGGCAATCCGCCCTGATATCCGGGACGGATGGGTCGTAGTGGCGAGCGACCGCAACCCCCTGGTTGCCGAGACTGCCTTCCATGAGCCCAAGCACCCTGTCCGCAATGTCCTTGGGGTTCATGGGCTCCATACGCGGAGCGGCTGGCCTGGCGAAATCCATGAGACTGCCCAGGATGGCGCTGATGCGCTCTATCTGCTCGACCATCTGGCGCAAGCCCTTTTTCTTGGATTCGTCCGTCTCGCGCATTTCCAGAAGCTGGGCGCGTGCGGAGATGATGGCCAGAGGATTGTTGATCTCGTGCGCCGCTCCGGCTGCCAGCTGCCCGACCGCAGCGAGACGCTGGGTTTTCAAGAGCTTGTCGTTCATCTCCTGCATGGAGCGCATCACCTGGGCCAGGCGCTCCGAGCGCAGCTCACAGCGCGCGACCAGCTCCAAACGGCGGAAGGCCTGCACCGCCAAATGGGCGAGCAGGCTCACGGCCGAGCGTTCCTCCGGTGCGACCGTCCGGTCGGCCGGAAGGTAAAAGAGCTCGCCAAAGGATGCGGCGCCTTCGGTAACACTCACCATGGCCAAGCCGTGCTGGAAATGAACGGGAGGTCCTTCCGGCCCTGCCAGCGCCGAAGCGCGTGTGCGGCAGCCGCTCAGGTGTGCGGCTATCTCTCGTGGCAATACCTGAATGAACTCCTTGGCCGGGGCCAGGCTCTCGTCCAGCAGGAGAGAAACGGGCCGCAGGCCCTCTCCAAAGCCCCAGAGAAATCCTTCCCCGTTCAGATGCTCCGGGTCCATGAGCAGAGCGGCGCCTCCGGGGGAGGCGAACCGGTCCTTGAGACAACCGGCCAGGGCAAACAGTATTCCCTGCACGGTATCCGCCTTGGTAATCTCCACACCGGCCAGGGCGACGCTGCGCAGGAACTCGGCATCGCGCTCAAGAACCGCGCTTTTCCCGGCTAACCCCACGTTAGCGGCGCCAAGACGCATGTTCGCCCGGCTTAACCCGTTGAAATAAAACGTTCCCGAGTCTTCGTGCAAATCAAACAGACCGGCGCGCTCGGCAAACATAGCGCCGATGCCGGCACGCACTTCCCCCAGGGCGGCCGGACTGTCAAAGCCAAGGCTGGCCGCTGCGCCAAGACAATCGGTATCCTGAGACATGCCGGGCAAGGTGCCCATGGCTTCGTGGGACAACCGGTCGGCCAGGTAAACGAGGAGGCTCACCATGGCCGGTTCGCCCGCTCCGAGCAGGGCGCTGGCGTGTTGATGATGCATCCAGGCGGCGTCGACCAGGGATTCGGGCAGCTTCCAGCGTTCAAGAAGCCATTTCCCGGCCAGGCAGTGGTCAGCCCCCAGGGCCTCCTGTTCAGCCTTGATGAGCCGCGGACCCACGAGGAATTCATCAGATAGGAGCTTGGCGTAGGCCTCGCCCTCAGCCGCGAGCAAGGCCAGCTTGCCGCAATCATGAATCAAGCCTGCCGTGAAAGCCGCCCCGGCGAGTTTCGGCCTGGATCGCTCGGCCAGTAATTTGGCCGCGCAGGCGCAGGCCAGGCTGTGCCGCCAGAATTCACGCACCACCGGGTCGCCGTTGTCGAATGTCTTGAAAAGCCCCTCGCGGACGCTCACGCACAAGGCCAACGTACAGACGGTTTCGGTGCCTAAAAGCATGGTCGCCTGGTGGATGTCGTCCACCTTTTCGGAACGGTTGAAACTGGCGGTGTTCGCCTGGCGAAGCACCCGCAGGGCGACGGCCGGGTCGGATTCGACGCACTCTATGAGTTCGTGCAGGTCGGGTGAGTCTTTGGTGGAAAGCGCCAGGATGCGTGAGGCTGACGCGGGAGCCGAAGGCAGATGCTCGATGCCTTCAACGAGCTTGCGCATCCTGTCCGCGGTTTTGTGTGGAAGGCCCTGGCGCATGGTCAGCCGGCTTACGTAAGCGGTTATTGGAAGAACATCCTGTTGGCCGGTCACTACATCATCCGAGGGCAAAAGCAAACCAACCCCGACAGGGAAGTACACCTATCACCCACTCTCCATTGACAAACTGGACAGATATGGTCGGAACGTATTACGTCATGTGCGCAAGGATTGGTTACATTCTTTAGCAGGGACGCATACATGACGGATCAGGTTAGACCTCGCATCATGCTGGTTGACGATGAACCTGACCTCCTCGACGTCTGTTCCGAAGCCCTGGCCGACCTTGCCTCCTCCATCGCCGTGGCGCGCAACGGGCTGGAAGCCATCTCCCTGCTTGAAAAATCCTCATTCGACCTGGTTGTAAGCGACCTGCGCATGCCCGGCGCCGGAGGCATGGATTTGCTCAAGGCCATGTCCACTATCGCTCCCGGCACGGACGTCATCGTCCTCACCGGTTACGGCACCATCGACAGCGCGGTGGAGTGCGTAAAGCTCGGGGCCGTGAACTATCTGCTCAAGCCCTTCAGGGTGGAGGATCTTCGGTCCGCGGTGACCAAGGCCATCGAGGAACGGGCCATGCGCCAGCATCAGAGCACAGCTTTCGGGCTCACCAGGATGCTGGCCTTAAATAACGCCATGACTTCGCAGCAGGACGCCCGGGCTCTTATCAAGGAATTCTTGACCCAGGTGAAGGCAGCCTTCTCACCGGACGGCATAGCCTTCTTCTTCAATGGGCCGAAAGATTTCGGCGCAGGCTCCCAGGCTCTCATCGGCCCTTACTTTCGCGAAAACCCCGGCGTCAGGACATGGTTTGAATCCCTGGCGGCGTCCCTGGCTGAGAAAGGCCGGCCCATGCTCTTGGAGGAACACCTCCTGCGCGAGGCGTTCGGGAAGAACGGCAATGGCGGGCACACCCCCTCTTCCGCCATCGGCGTGCCCATGAACGGTCCGGAAGGAACCCGCGGGGCTGTGGTGGCTTTGCGGGCCATCGGCAGCCAGCCCTACACCTTGAGCGAACTCAACCTGCTCACACTTTTTTCCGCCCACGCCTCCCTCTGCTTTGAAAGCCACCGGGCCTGCGCCCGCTTAAAATCAGTCAACGACGAGATCGTCTTCTCGCTGGTGCACGCAGTGGAGGCAAAGGACACGTACACCCGCGGCCATTCCGAACGGGTGAGCCGATTCGCTGCCAAGCTCGCCAAGGCGCTTGGGCTCAGCCAGAAAGAGATCGACCTCGTGCGTACCGCGGCCGTGCTTCACGATATCGGCAAGATCGGCGTTCCAGACAGCATCCTCAACAAGCCCGGCACACTAAGCCCCACTGAGCAACCCCTCATGCGCCAGCATCCCGCTATAGCGCGAACGATTCTCGGCAAGGTGGAAAGCTTAACGGACGCCCTCCCAATCGTGTACCACCATCATGAGCGCTTCGACGGTTCCGGCTACCCGGACAGGCTGGCAGGCGACAGGATACCGTTTCTGGCCAGGCTGGTGAGTGTGGTGGACGGATTCGAAGCCATGACCTCGGACCGCGCCTACCACAAGGCGAAAACCATTGGCACGGCCTCAGGCATTCTGGCCAACGGTGCAGGCACCCAGTGGGACCCGGACATCGTGGGCACGTGGCTCACCTTGGTGGAGAATCACGGCCCGCTTTGATACACATACAATGAAAAAAGCCCCAGGCTCTCGCCTGGGGCTTTTTTGTATCAGGGCCGACGAGTAACGTTACTCCCCAACCTTTTCGAAGTATTCCTTTTCAGCGGCGCACTTGGGGCAGAGCCAGTCGTCAGGCACCGCTTCCCAGGGCGTGCCGGGATTGACGCCGTGCTCAACGTCTCCCTCCGCCGGATCGTACACGTAGCCGCAAGGGCATTCCCATTTGTCCATGATATCTCCTAGCCTACACTATAAAAGGCTTTTGCCGCCGCCTGGCACACCGGGCACTTGTCCGGGGCGTGATCCTCACAGGTATAGCCGCACACCGAGCAGATGTAGTATTCGGTCGACTTGAGTCCGGCGGGATCCGCCAGGGCTTTCTCGTACAGGGCCGCGTGGATTTTTTCCACTTCGTTGGCAAAGCGGAAGGACCGTTCGGCCTGCTTGTCGCCTTCGGCCTGGGCCTCTTCGATCATCTTGGGATACATGTTCTTGAATTCGTGGGTTTCACCCTCGATGGCGGCCTTCAAGTTGTCCACCGTGCTGCCCACGCCTTTCAGCACATGCAGGTGGGTATGCGCATGAACAGTCTCGGCCTCGGCTGTGGCTCTGAAAAGCTTGGCCACCTGCTTCAAGCCTTCCTTGTCGGCCTGCTTGGCGAATGCCAGATATTTGCGGTTGGCCTGGGACTCCCCGGCAAAAGCTTCTTGCAGGTTCTCTTTAGATTTCGACATGATGCCTCCGTATCAGGATTAAAAATGATTTAAGAATTATTCTGAATATAAGTGTAAACCAAAACAACAGTTGTGGTCAAGGCTCATAAAAATCAGGAGATCTGTCTGCTGTCGTTCAAGCAGACGTGGCAAACACCCCGCACCACTACGCGCCTGTCCGCCACGTGCCCCAAGGACTCGGAATCGTCCGGAAGCACGAGCTGGTCGAATTCATCCCAGAGAAAATCGTAGATGGACCGGCACCGGGAACAAACGAAATGATGGTGCGGGCTGGTATCGGCATCGAAGCGCCCCTGGTCACCTGTAACCGGCACCCGCATGATGAGCCCCAGTTCGTCGAAGGTGGAGAGCGTGCGGTACACCGTATCCAGAGAAATGGTCGGCAACCTGCGGCGAACACGCCCGAACACCGTCTCGGCGCTGGGGTGGTCCTTCGCACCGACAAGTTCCCTCAGGATTTCGAGCCGCTGATGCGTGAGGCGCAGCCCCTTGTCTTGGGAAATGGTCTTGAACTTGTCCAGCGCGGAATCAAAGTCCATAACCATGGCTTGAGTCTGCAACATGCAAAACCTCGTTCTGGAACGGATGTTTTTCAGATAGCTCACTTGTTGTCTAAGTCAAGGGTAAATCGTAATGAGACGCATTAAATAAGCTACCCTGAAAAGGCCGAAGGTTTGATTTCAGGCTCCACTTGCGCTACCCCACGCCTGACCAAACCAAGGAGCGCACATGAATGTCCTGCTGGTTGGCTCTGGCGGCCGTGAGCACGCCCTTGCCTGGAAACTCTCCCAAAGCCCCCTCGTAACGAAACTCTATACGGCTCCCGGCAATGGTGGCACCGCCCTCGTTTGCGAGAACGTTCCCCTTGCCGACACCGACGTCCCCGGGCTGGTAGCCTTTGCCAAGGCCAATTCCATCGGCCTGGTGGTCGCCGGACCTGAGGCCCCTCTGGTGGCTGGCCTGACCGACGCCCTGACGGAAGCGGGCATCCACTGCTTCGGCCCTGATGCGTATTCGGCCCAGCTGGAGGGCTCCAAGGCGTTCGCCAAGGACATCATGCGCCTTTCAGGCGTTCCCACCGCGGACTATCAGGTGTTCACGGAGCACCAGGCCGCCAGGGAACATATCCTAGCGAGACCCGTGCCCATGGTGGTCAAGGCCGACGGCCTTGCCGCCGGCAAGGGCGTGGTGGTTGCCAAAACGCGGGAAGAGGCGCTCGAAGCCCTGGACGACATGATGGTTAGACGCGTGTTCGGCCCGGCCGGTGACAAGGTGGTGGTGGAGGACTGCGTTGTGGGTGAGGAGGCCTCCTTCCTGGCGTTTTGCGACGGTGAGACCGTAGTGCCCATGCCCTCCTGCCAGGACCATAAAGCCGTTGGCGAAGGCGACACCGGGCCCAACACCGGGGGAATGGGCGCCTACTGCCCGGCCCCTGTCCTGCCCGACACCGAATGGGAGCGCATGGCCGCACTCACCATCACCCCCATCGTGCGGACTCTGGCCGAAAAGGGTCACCCGTTCAAAGGCATCCTCTACGCCGGGCTCATGATGACCAAAGACGGCCCGAGTGTTCTGGAATACAACGTCCGCTTCGGCGACCCCGAATGCCAGCCCCTGCTCATGCGCCTGGACTCGGACATCGCCCAGGTCATGCTCGCCTGCGCCAAGGGAGAACTCAAGCCGTCCATGGTCTCCTGGAGCCAGCGGACCGCGCTGTGTGTGGTGGTTGCCGCCAAGGGATATCCCGGCACCTACCCCAAAGGCATGGTCATACAGGGATTGGACAAAGCGGAAGAGACCGAAGGGGTCAAGGTGTTCGTGGCCGGAGCCTCTTTGGACAACGGGGTTCTGAAAACCTCTGGCGGGCGCGTGCTCGGAGTCACGGCCTTGGGAGACTCCCTGGCCCAGGCCCAGGCCAACGCCTACGCGGCGGTGGACAAGGTCTTTTTCGAAAACGCCTACATCAGGCGCGACATAGGCGCGAAAGGCATCAAGAGGTCGCAACAATGAACAAAGTAGCCATCTTCATCGGTTCCATATCGGACAAGGACGTCATGCAGCCCTGCTCCGACGTTCTCACCGAGCTCGGCATCGCTCATCTCTACACGGTAACCAGCGCCCACCGCACCCCGGACCGCACCGAGAAGCTCATCCGCGAGCTGGAAGCCCAGGGTTGCCAGGTATTCATCTGCGCGGCCGGCATGGCGGCCCACCTGGCCGGAGCCGTGGCCGCCCGCACCGTGAAGCCCGTACTGGGTGTTCCCGTTACCGCTTCGGCCCTGGGCGGAATGGACGCCCTGCTTGCAACGGTTCAGATGCCGCCGGGCTTTCCTGTGGGCACTCTGGCCCTGGACAAGGCGGGGGCTCGAAATGCCGCCTGGATGGCCGCCCAGATCCTGGCCCTTGGCGACAAGGAGCTTGAAGGCAAGATCCGAAAGGCCAGGGAAGGATTCGTTGCCGGTGTGGAAAAAGCCGCCAGGGAACTGGAAGGCAAATAGCTATTCGCCGGGCCGGTGCGTGAACAGTGCCGGTCCGGCTTCTCCTCCTCACGAATACTCGCCCATCGTGTCCCCTCATCCGCTGAAAAGAGATTGCGGGCAACCCCGCTCGGACGTATTAGCTTGCACTAGTCGCTTAATGACTGATGAAAGCTGTACGCGGCATCCGGTTCGCCGCGCCCTGTATCGATTCCACGAGGTGGGTCATGGCACGTCCAACACGAGTGGTGACCTCGATCTTCATCCTCACCGCCTTGTTCTGGGCCACGGCTGAGGCGAAGACCTTCACTGTTCTCACCGGTGAATGGCTCCCCTACACCTCCGAGAGTCTGGAGTGCGGGGGCCCAATGGCGTGCGTTGTCAAAGAGGCCGTTGCAGTGTCCGGCCATACGGTACTACTGGAATTCGTCCCCTGGCGGCGAAACGAGCTTGAGGTGCTGAGCGGAGCGGCTCTCGCGACATTTCCCTGGTCGAGAACCAGCGCGTTCGAAAAGAACTGTTACGCATCCACCCCACTCGGCAACCACCAGATGGCTTTCTTCTATCTCGAGAAAAAACTGCCCGGATGGAATTTCACAACTCTGGAGGAACTGAAGAAACACCGCATCGGAGGATCAAGGGGCTACGCGTACGTGGAGATTTTCGAAGCGGCCGGTATCCAGGCGGATTACGCACAGGACGTGGAGAAATCGTTCGTCAAGCTCTTCACGGACCGGGTGGACCTTGTTGTTGAGAACGAAATAGTGGGATGGGCTGTTCTTGAAAAGAACCATCTGGAACTGCTCGACCAGATCGCTGTGGCCAAGACCCCTCTTTTCGTGAGACCGCTTCACGTCATGGTTTCGAAAACACACCCGGATGGGGTGGAATTCCTGGAAGTCCTCAACCGGGGGCTTGCCCTGCTCAAACAATCCGGTCGACTCGATGTAATTGGTGGGTACGGCGTTATGGCGCCCGCCGGAAAACCTCCGGTTCAAAAGAATACCGGAGAGAAACAGCAGGCGAACTAGCCGTTCGCCCAGTCTTTCACCCTGAGTTCCACGCTGGCTAGACCGTTGTAGGTGTCCAGACGCGGAGTGAAGGCCAGCCGCACCTTCTTTCCCTGCATTTCTGGGCCGATTTCTCCCGCCATGCGCCAGGCCTTGGCGCGCAACGTGACTTCCGCATCCTCGTCCCGGACGTCCAGCAGCACATGGTTGGCTCCGAAAACCCGCCTGGCTTTGACGTTTAATGACGCCGAGCTGAACACAGGCTCCGGGTTGCCGCAACCAAAGGGACCGAGCAGATCGAGTTCCTTCAAGAGCTCCTGATGGATCTCCTTGAAGGAGAGTTCTCCGTCCAGGCGAAGCGTCGGGGTTGGATTGGCCTGCCCCAACTGGACCTGCACCGCCTGGCGGAAAACCTCCCGCAGGCAGTCGAGGTTCTCCGGCGCCAGGCTCAAACCAGCGGCCTGATGGTGGCCGCCGTAGGCCAGCAGGAGATCCTGGCAGGAGACCAGCGCGGCGTGCAGGTCCACCTCCGGGATGGACCGGCCGGACCCCTTGAGCTTGCCGTTGTCGGCGGTGATTATAAGCGTCGGCCTGTAATGGGCGTCCACCACTCGCGACGCCACTATCCCGATGACGCCCTGATGCCAGTGCGGGGCATGCAGAACCATGGCGGGCTGGCCGGACTGGGCATTGGCCTGTTCCATGGCCTCGGAGGAAATGGCGTCTTCCTCCTGGCGGCGCTTGGCATTGAATTCGTCCAGGGTCTTGGCCAGCGGGCGGGCCGTCTCGAGATCAGGCGCCAGCAGAAGGGCCAGAGCCTCGCCAGCGTGGCCGAGCCGCCCTGCCGCATTAATGCGCGGAGCCATTCCAAAAGTGACCTGGCTGGCCTCGAGCGGCGCCCTGGGGTAGTAGCCGGAGGCCTCCTTGAGTGCGAACACGCCCGGGCGGCTGGCCTCGGACAAAAGCAGAAGACCGTTTTTCACCAGTATCCTGTTCTGCCCGGTAAGGCTCACCACGTCGGCCAGGGTTCCCATGGCCGCCAGGTCGAGGAATTGGCGGATGTCCACAGGATCGCCCGGCAACATCTTGTTGAGGGCCGCTGCCAGGAAAAAGGCCACGCCGACCCCGGCCAGGTCCCGCCCGGGACCGTCGGACAGCTTTGGGTTGGCCACTGCCGCGGCATTGGGCAACTGAGGTCCGGGCAAGTGGTGGTCCGTGATGACAAGTGTAAGCCCGAGCTCGCGGGCCCGTTCAGCTTCCTCCACGGCGCTGATGCCGCAATCCACGGTGAGCACGACCTCGGTGCCCGATGAAGAAAGCTTCTCCAACCCCCTGATGCTCAGTCCATAGCCATCCTCAAGCCGGGCCGGGATGTAATGCCCGGCCGGGAAGCCTCTGCGCCTGAGAAAATCAACCAGAAGGGCCGTGGCCGTGACTCCGTCCACATCGTAGTCGCCCCATATCGTGAGTTTCATCCCTGCCTCGAGAGCCTGGGCCAGAGCCCGGGCAGCGTCAGCCAGTCCGGGTATCGCCTCCGGAGGCATGAGGTGGCGAAGCCCCGGACTGAGAAACATGTCCATGTCCTCGACGGAAGTAAGCCCCCTGTCCCAGAGTAGTCCTGCCAGACGGGGAGAGACGCACAGCGACACCGCCCAGTCCCGCAGACATTCCGGGGGAGGGGAACTAGCGCGGGGACGCCACGTTTTACGCACGAATGACTCCTTGGCAGAGGGATGTTGGAGGGACTTGGTCCTCCGGGCGATCAGGCGGCCAGGCCGGAAGCGAAGATGCCGGGATCGAACTGTTGGAGCAAATCCTTGACCTGTTGGAGGATATCAGAATCGCTTAAATGAAATTTTGCAAGCACTTCCTGCCACGGGCAGCCGACGTAGCCTTTCGGATCGTTGACCACATGCGCCATGGCGTCCGCCACGCACAGGACCAAAGCCTGGCGGCGGTGGCCAGGTGAGTGCATGGGGGCGTGATGCCAGTTGACCGGTTCGATGAGATCGCCCGGGAGGTTCCAGGTTCCCATGACCATGGAGCCGATCATTCCATGCTCAATGCCCCAGTGTTCTTCCTCTGCCTCGGAATATGGGATGTGCTTGGCCAGGGTGAGGGCCTGGATGGCCCGCCAATCCTCGGCTGAGTGCAGAGCGGTGAGGAGCTTGCCCAGATCGTGCAGAATGCCCGCGGTGAACAGGTTGTCCCCGTCGAGGCCCCCCATGAGCGGGGCGAGATGCCGGGCGATGAGAGCCACGGAAAGCTGGTGCTCCCAATACTCGTCCACTTTGAATTCCTGGGGGAAGTGCTTGCTCTTGGTGAGAGCCTTCACTCCCACGGCAAGCACCAGGGCGCGCACTTCGTTGAGTCCCAGAACGGCAATGGCCCTGGACACTGTGGTCACTTCCTGTTGCAGCCCGTAGAAGGCCGAGTTGGCCATGGTCAGTATCTTGGCAGTGAGGCCCTGGTCACGGCTTAAGGTCTCGGCTATTTCGTCCAGCGGTGTCGAGGAGTTTTGCCCGGTCTGGCTGTAGAGCGTGGTGAGAAGCGCGGGCGAATAGGGCAACTCATGCCTGAACCCCGGCAGGTCGAGCAGGAATTGCTGGCCGCGCTCATCACTCATGGATCGGCTCAGACGTCGAAGGAGACCGTGGAAGAGGCGCCGGACGAAGGAGATTCTCCGGGCAGAAGTTCCCTGACGCCCGGGAGGTCGGCTGAGATCTTGTTCTGATCCACCAGATACTTGATGAAGCGTTTGGCCTCGGTCAGTTCGGGATTGAGCTGGAGCGCCTTTTTCAAATACTCCAGGCAATCCATGGAGCTTTCCTGGTCAAAAAAGACCCTGGCCATGTTGTAGTAGAGGTTTTCGTCCGAATCGGTGAGGCTTTCGGCCTTGCGGTAATAGTCGAGGGCCTGGTCGAGCATCTTGTTTTTACGCAGGCTGATTCCAAAATCGTTGAACAGGTGCTTGTGCTCGGATTCGAACGCGGCGTCCAGGCGGACCAGCCGCTCGAAAATGTCGTTGGCCTTGTGGGCCTCTCCCCGGTCCAGATAGGTGAGCCCCAGGCCGAAGTTGGCCTTCACGTTTTCTTCGTCCACTTTGAGGGCTTCGTTGAACTCAAGTTCCGCACTGAAGATTTCGCCTTTCTCGCGGTGGCGCTCTCCCTTCTGTATGGTGCGCGAAAGCTCCTGAAGTTTGGGGTAGACTGTTGAGACGTAAAACTCAGGTTCCGGAGCGAACTTGGCAAGAAGATCTTCTATGGTGATCTTTCGTTTGGGTCCGGACGGGATGTAATTCTTGTTGAGCGGCTGGATCTCCAGCAGATTCTCTTCGATTTCGTCCGCGAACCAATAGGTTTTCTGGATGGTTTTGCGCGTGGTGGTTCCTGTCCCCACCTTTTGAATGGATTGTGTGGAAAAGATACCCTTGATTTTCTCCCTGGGACGAAGAGGAGGTTTCGGGGCCTGGGAAGTGTCTTCAGTGTTCTCGAATTCGCTCATGGCCGAGCTCCAAAGGAGTACCCGCAATCGCAAGATGCACTACGCGTGTATTTAAAATAGCCTGAACCGCAACATTGCGCAAGAGCGGAGGAACCTTCCATTATGCCCCCCACGAATCAAGTATCGACCTCAGCACTCCCGGGTGAAGAACAGGCCTGGCTCTTTCGGCGAGATACACGGCCCGGAGCTCATCATAGGCCTTTTCCAACACGTCGTTGACGATGATGTGGTCGAACCATTCCGCTTGCTCGATCTCGGCTTTTGCATTGGCGATGCGTTTGGCGATGGTCTCAGGTGAATCGGAACCACGTCCAGTCAACCTCTTTTCCAAATCCTGGCGGGATGGCGGCAGTATGAACACCGTTCTCCCCATGTCCAGGTTGCCCCGCAAGGCCCTAGCGCCCTGAACGTCGATGTCGAAGAGAACATCCCGGCCGGCTTCGAGCATGTCCAGCACCCCTTGTTTGGGAGTGCCGTAGTAATTGCCGTGCACCTGCGCCCATTCCGCAAAAGCGTCCGCCTCGATTCGCTCCTTGAACTGCTCCACCGTAAGGAAATGATAGTCCTTGCCGTCGATTTCTCCCGGGCGGGGAGAGCGCGTCGTGCAGGATATGGAGAATCCGGCCTGTGGGAACTCGGCAAGCAACCGTTTGATCAGCGTGCTTTTTCCCGTGCCCGAGGGCGCGGTGATGATGAGCGCGAATCCAAGACGGTTACTTGACTTCATCGTCCTCGTCCTGGCTGAAGCGTTGCGAGATGGTTTCGGCCTGGATGGCGGACAGGATGACGTGCCCCGAATCGGTTATGATGATGGAACGGGTTTTTCGTCCCTGGGTGGCGTCCACCAGGCGCTGAGACTCCTTGGCGTCCTCGCGCAGACGGCGCATGGGTGAAGAGGACGGATTGAGGATGGCCACAACCCGGGAATTGATCACATAGTTGCCGAAACCGATGTTCAAAAGCCCTGTTTTCTGCACTGGAGCACCCTACTCGATGTTCTGAACCTGTTCGCGGCATTTTTCCAATTCCGACTTGAACTCCACCACAATCCGGCTGACCTCGATGGACTGGGCCTTGTTCCCGCAGGTGTTGATCTCCCTGAATGCTTCCTGAAGTAGAAAATCGAGCCGCTTGCCCACGTCCCCTTCCTGCCCCAAAAGCTCGCGAATCTGGTCCAAGTGGCAGCCGAGCCGGGTCAGTTCTTCTGTCACGTCGAGCTTGTCGCTCATGACCGCCACTTCCTGGAGGATGCGGTCCTCTGCGGTGTCTACCCCGAGCTTTTCAAGAACCGACGTCAGGCGGGTCCTAAGCGACTGGAATTTCTCTTCCTTCACCTTGGGAGCCAGGAGTTTTATGTCCGCATGCCAGGCAACGAGTTTGGTCAACCGCCCCAGTATATCCCCGGCCAGCAGGCCGCCTTCCCGCAATCTGGCAGCGCTCAAATCCTCAAGGGCCTGGGACAGCCCAGAGGTGAGCGCTTCCATCAACTCTTCGGGAGCGTCCTTCATTCCTTCCTGCCACAGGTGCGAGATGGTCAGCAGGCGGGTGTAGTCCGGCACGAATGAGTGCCCCATCTCTTGCGCCAGATCCGATACTGAACGCAGCATGGCCATGGCCATGGGCTTGTTCAGGGCGACGTCCAGGGCCTCCACCTTATGGGGCTGGAAGTTGCAGATAACCTCCAGACGGCCGCGTTCCACATAGCGGCGGACCACTTTTTCAAGATCGGACTCGCTGGCCCGCAAAAAAAGGGGCAGACGCCATTTGAGATCCAGATAGCGGCTGTTTACCGAACGGGCCTCCCAGACAACGCTGGCGTACGGGTTTTCCGTGATGGAACGGCCGAAGCCGGTCATGCTTTTGGGCATTGGTGTCTCGCAATCCGCACTCACCTAAGTGAGTGTGGCGGTTCAATGTTTCGTAAACATATTTAAATAGCCCCTCATACACCATTCGTAAAGGGCTCGGGGCCGGGATTCACATTCCGGAAGGCACGACCACGAGAGAATCCCTGTCCGTTTTCACAGGCCGCACCGCCATGAGCCCTCCCGGTCGCACTGGAGACGGGCCTTCCAATCTGCATTCGACATAATACTCGCTCACCCCGGTTCCCGGGTGTTCCCGCTCAACGGCCATGACCAGCCCGGGAAGGCGGGAGCACTCCTCAAGAAATCTCCGTTCCAGATCATCCGTGCGCGCGCGCAACCTGGCTGCCCTCTCCTTCTTCAACTCTTTTGGGAGCTGATTCTCATATTTTGCTGCGGGCGTGCCAGGGCGGCGGGAGAAGGGGAATACATGGGCGTAACTCAACCGGGCTTCTTCACAGAAATCCAGGGTGGCCTCGAACGCTTCCGCGGACTCCCCCGGAAAGCCGGTCAAGAGGTCTGCCCCTAAGGCGAAGATGGGCCATGAATTCCTGAGCGAACCCAGAAATTTCAGCACCGCATCCGGATCGTAATGGCTTCGCCCCATGGCCGCGAGCACCTCCGGCGACGCGCTCTGCATGGAAAGATGCAGATGCGGGCAAACCATTTTCGCACAAGAAAGCACGTCGAGAGCTTTGGGGCCCAGCATGCCCGGGTCCAGCGAAGAAAGCCGGAGCCTGGCTTTCCCTTCCCACGTCGGCGCCAGAGCGGATTCCAACCGGACGAGCATGTCCCAGAAATCTCCGACATCATTGCGGAACTGGCCGAGATTGATGCCAGAGAGAATCAACTCGCGATACCCGGCCTCAAGCAGCCTGGAAGCTTCCTCCGCGATATCCCTGAATGGCCTTGAACGGGCTGGCCCCCTGGCGCGGGGAACGATGCAGTAGGTGCAGCAGTGGGAGCAGCCGTCTTGAATCTTCAGTATCGGGCGCGCCCTGTTGAATCGCGATATCGAAAATCCCGGCCACCCCTGGGCATTCGTCCCCTCAGGGGACTTCGGCCAGCACAGGAGGTCCGATTTGCGCGGCTGGAGAATAACGGCTTCCACTCCGGGAAGATCCGCGAACGCGGAAGCATCGATTTGTGAAGCGCATCCGGCCACAAGAACGCGTGCCCCGGACGCCTCCCGACCCGCCCTGCGCACCGCCCCGCGGCTGTCGGCCACGGCTCCCGCGGTCACGGCGCAGGTATGCACAAGCACAACCTCCGCCTCCGCCTGCCTGGCCGTTTCCCGCCACCCTCTGGCTTGCCATGCCTCTCGTATGGATTGGGATTCGTATTGGTTGATTTTACATCCGAGGGTTTGAATAAAAAACCTCATGCGTTCTTCCTAGCGTATTCGTCCTTTGGGGTGAAGCGCCGCAGCAGTCCTGAATACAGGACTAAATCCCGCATGAAGGACCCCTAGACCCCATATACAGGATTTCAAGGAACAGAAATGGAGGATGCGAAACCTAACGCACTGACATAATACACTTTTAGCCGGGGGCACGCTTATTGATATATACTGGATATGGACTTAACCAAATATACACCGGCGACAGATATCGTGCACGATGGCCGCACCTTCCCGTTGCGACCTCTTTACGAACTTGAAAACGGAACCCTGGCGGCCGTTGAACTCGCTTTTGAGAACAGCTTCTCATCCGAAACGCAAAAGCTCGCGGCCATCAAAAAGGTCCTTCACAACAGGCGTGGCATTCTTCACCCAGGAGCGTTCCTTTGTGTTTCTTTAGGAGGAGAAGAACTTGCCGACCCCAAGTTCCCTTCGGATATATCCGGAATTTGTGATAAAATTGGAATTTCTCCAGCCAATCTGGGTCTCTTTTTCCCGGACGATTCCTGCCTGAAACTCGGGTTGCGAGCCTTGGACCAGTTTCTCACCCTGAAGCGGTTTGGTTTTCGCCTCGGGCTCGACATCGTCAGCCTGGAATCCCTGCCTGCGCTGTTCGTCGAGCGGCTTCCTGCCGATGTATTGCGTCTTGACCCCCTTGACTCCTTAGCTCTGGACGAAGACCCGCAATCCCAGCGCGACATCCTCGATTTCGTTGCATTCGCAGCAAATCTTCTCATGACTCCTGCCGCGCGCGGAGTGAGCAGCCATATGCAGCTCAGCAAGCTCAAAAGCATGGGCATACGTATTGGGCAAGGCCCTCTTTTCTCCGGTCAAACCGCACACACCCCATCATAGTTTCGGCCGTTCCTGAATGGCTGCACTTCTTCTCCGACTCCAAACCTAATACAGAATCGATTGCATTAGGTTCAACAAAACAATTTACAAATTAGAGTATTTCGCTATTGTCCCCTCCGCCTGCTTCGGCAGATATGTAGTACCCGGAATTAAGGAGAGCGCATGGACGACTATCTGAAGGAAGCCCTGGAGATTGTCAGGGCGCAAGCCAAAGTAAGGGTCATGACTGCACCTGAAATCGTGACCATGGTTCAGAACCTTGTGCGGGGCCTCAAGGCCGTCATGCAGGGAACAAGCATGGCTCCAACATCGGAAAGCAATGCCGCAAAGGCGGGTGACGCAAAGAAAGCCATCCGCGAGAAGACCATCATTTGCCTGGAAACCGGCAAGTCCATGAAGGTAATAACCAAACGCCACCTGGCAAAGCTTGGCCTTACCCCCGACGAATACCGCGCGAAATGGGGCTACGCCAAGGACACCCCGCTGGTATGCAAAGAATTGCAGCGGGCACGCCGAAACAAGATGCAGGACATGCGTCTCTGGGAGCGCAGGAAAAAGGCATCGTAAACACTTGCTGGTCTGCCCGGCCTAGCCTGGCACAACGGACGCAGCCGTGCGCCCCGGCGGGATCTCCCGTCCGGGGCTTTTCTTTTATGCGCCCCAGTCCGGGCGATTGCAGGAATCAATTCTTTCTTCTTTACATGTTCAACATGCTGTGAAACAAAATAGGAGATGAAAAAGTCGTTCTCCCGCGCCGGAGCTGGAGGTGGACCATGACCAGACGATTCGACCCATCGCTTCTCTATGCCGAATGCCGTTGCTGCAAAGCTCCCGTACTCAAGACATCAGACCCCAGGGAGGATTTGCTGTGGATGGGCATCCCCCCCGAAAGCCTTGGTGCCGACTGCCTGCTCCTCTATGAGTGCTGTCCGAACTGTTCGCCGGGGAAACAGGTCTATGAGCCGCGCTTCATTCGCCTTGGCAGGAAGGATCTCCATCGCGGGGCGCACTAGCGGGACACTGGGCCGTCAGTTTTCCGCACAACGCAGCCGGTTCATTGAGTGCGGTTATTAATTGTTTCCCTGCTCCTCCAACATATTCTGATCCGGCCTTGGAGCGTCAGGAAGGATTCAAAATACCGCCTGACCCTCAGTGAAGAACCCGTAGACCACTATCGGTTTCAGCAGCAGTGATTTTGTCCTCAATTTTATATCCAGTTTTTTTATCCAAAGTGGAGTGCCACTCCTGCGAAACCGTTGCGAAGACGGTTTCGGAGAAGACGTGCATCCGGCAGCTCCTTAGTAAACTCTGTAATAATTGATTAATAATTATTGTCTAGACATGGCGTGGAAATGATTGGAAAAAGCGGCAAGCCAATCGCCACTCTTTTTTAAAAAGAGACTGCGTGTCGATATCCAGCTACAATAACACACTTTCAGACAATACTCTGCGTTCCATTTCCCGCGCTTTATAACAAAAAAGTAAATTTATTTTGGCTTGCCTTGGAGAATGTTTCACTTTACACACATTTTGGCTGTGTTACGATTATAAGTTTCGGTCGGGGTGGGGCTTCGGCTCCCGGCGCTGCGCCAAGCGTCGATTCCAATCCCGGCACAGCCAGGGCATGGGGGGAGGCCCCTCGGTTCCGGTTCCGGATTTCCGCGGGTGGCGGCTTCCCTTCCTGTACCATGCCTACCGGCTAAGGTGGTTTTTATACAACTTGAGGAGGAGGAAATCCCATCATGAAACGCATTCTTGCATTGGTCATGCTTGTCAGCATGGCCTTCGGCGCGGTTGCCGCTTCGGCAGCCACCGAGATCAAGATGACGGGTGACGCCCGCATCTACGCGAACTACTGGTCCAAGTACAACTACACCGGCTGGAACTACAACGGCAGCCAGACCTACGACTCCCTTACCATCTGGGAGCGTTTCCGCCTGCGCACCGACTTCATCGCCAACGAGAACCTGAAGTTCCGTTTGGGCATCCGCGTGAACGACACCACCTGGGGCGGCGGCACCTTCACCGTTGACAACCCGGCCGTCTCCATCCAGGTCTACCAGGCCTACATGCAGTTCAAGTGGCCCAACACCCAGGTTGAGTTCCACATTGGCCTTCAGAACTTCGACCTGCCCCTCTCCGCCGAGTGGCTGGGCTCCAACCCCGTGTTCGGCGGCACCCGCGCCGCTGCGGCCATCGTGTCCATCCCCGTGGTGGAACAGCTGAAGATCGTGGCCGGCTTCGCCCGCTTCCTGGATAGCAACAAGGACTTCGACCCCACCACCACCCAGGTGCCCGACGAGTTCGACGGCTACTTCATTACCCTGCCCATCACCCTGGACGGCTTCAGCGCCACCCCCTGGGGCATGATCGCCGTGGCTGGCCGCAACGCCAACTACGGTGGAACCTGGGTCGGCAACGGCGGCCCCAACACCAACGAGACCCTGGCCACCAACCTGTTCTCCGCCGGCACCTACGCCGCTCCCACCGGCTTCAAGAACGGCCAGAACGTGTTCTGGTGGGTTGGTTCCTCCTTTGCCGTCACCGCGCTTGATCCCTTCAAGTTCTACGCCGACATCGTGTACGGCGAGGGCAATGGCTCCGACCGCGGCAAGAACAAGCGCGCCGGTCTGTTCTTCGACGTGGCCGCCGAGTACACCGGCTTCGACAAGGTGACCCCGCAGCTGACCTTCTGGTACTCCACCGGTGAAGACAGCTCCACCCGCAACGGCTCCGAGCGCCTGCCCGGCGTCGTCAACTACTGGGGCCCCTCCAACTCCTTCCTGTTCAACACCAACCAGGAGCTGAACTTCGGCCAGATGCCGACCAACTCCATCGGCAGCTGGGGCTTCGTGTTCGCCCTGGACAAGATCAGCTTCATCCAGGATCTGTCCCATCGTCTGACCTTCACCTACGCCCGCGGCACCAACTCCCCCCGTGCCCTGCGTACCGCCAACCTGCTGACCGGCACTGGCACCTACGTCATGATGGGCCGCGACCTGACCACCAACGAGTACGCGATGGGCATCAACTTTGACCATCAGTACAACATCTACGAGAACCTGGCCCTCATCCTCGAGACCGGCTGGGCTCACGGTGACTTCGAAAGGTCCGTCTGGGGCCGCCGCATGGTGAACGCCTCCCAGAACGGCGACGCCTGGAAGTTCGCTCTCGGCCTGAAGTACCGCTTCTAATAGTCCGAGCATCCGCATTGCATACGGCCGGGGTTCGCCCCGGCCGTTTTTTTTCAAAGCCGAGCCGTCCTGAAAGAAAACGCACTCCCTTTCTCGAAACATCGAGCCGACACTTGAGGCAAGTCTCTGGCTGAGCATCCTCATTCTAGAGCAATCAGGTTGGCCTCGCGTTACCGATAGTGTTCTCATCCAGTACTTTTTTTCTTCGCCCTCGTTTGACACTGAAAATCAATATCATTTAGTTCTCCGATCCGGGTGGCAGTACCTGCGCCCCGTGTGTTCACATAAAGGAGGAATTGATATGAAACGTCTTCTGGTTCTGGCATTGCTTGTCAGTGTCCTCTCGACGGCAGCTTTTGCGTACGCCGCCACAGAGGTGAAAATGACCGGCGATGTCCGCATCCACGCAAACTGGTTTCCCAAGCAGAACTACACCGGCTGGACCGGCGACGGCACCCAGACCGCCGATTCGTTTACCATCTGGGAGCGTTTCCGTCTCCGCACCGACTTCATGGCCAATGAAGATCTCAAATTCCGCCTGGGCATCCGCGTCAATGACGCCGCCTGGGGCCACGGCACCATGACCGTGGACAACCCGGCCGTTTCCATCGATGTCTATCAGGCCTTCCTTCAATTCAAATGGCCGGGCACTGACGTCGAATTCACCATAGGCAAGCAGCCCTTCACCGTAGCGCACAGCTCCTTCTTCGCCGGCAGCTCCATCATCCTGGACACTGAAGTTGCCGCGGCGGTTGTCAACATTCCCGTGGTGAAGGACGGTTTCGCCATTCAGGGGGCCTTCTTGCGGCTGCTCGATTCCAACAAGGACTTCGACACGACCACCCAGCAGGTTCCGGACGAGTTCGACGCCTACTACCTGAGCCTGCCCATAACCGTGGAAGGTTTCAGCGCAACCCCCTGGGCCATGCTGGCCGTGGCCGGACGCGCCGCGGACTATGCGGGCACCGAGGTGGGCGGAGCAGGTTCCTACAACAGCACGCTGGCCACCAACCTCTTTTCGGCCGGACAGTTCGCTCTCGATCCCGCCAGCAGCCGCAACGGCCAGAACGTGTTCTGGTGGGCTGGCGGCGCTTTCGAAGTGACCGCTCTCGATCCGCTGAAGTTCTTCGCCGACGTCATCTACGGCGAAGGCAACGGTGCTGATCGCGCCAAGAATCGCCGCAAAGGCCTTTTCGTGGACCTGGCCGCCGAGTACACCGGCTTCGACGCCCTTACCCCGCAAGTGGCCTTCTGGTGGTCAACCGGTGAGGACGATTCACTGCGCAACGGTTCCGAGCGTCTGCCGCAGCTCGTGCCCGCCTGGGGAACCAGCACTTCCATGCTGTTTGACTCCGACCAGGCTTTTGTCTCCAACTCCATGGGAGTCAACGCCGTGGGCAGTTGGGGCTTCTCCGCCTCGCTCAACAAGGTCAGTTTCATGAAGGATCTGACCCATCGCCTCACCGCCGCCTACGCACACGGAACCAACTCCAGCCGCGCGCTGCGCACCGCCAACGAAATCCTGGGAGTCGGCGGGTTCTACCAGATGGGTCGCGACCTGACCGTCAACGAGTACGTGATCGGCGTGAACCTGGACAACACCTACGCCATCTATGACAATCTGGCCCTCATGGCCAATTTCGGGTGGTCGCACGGCGAATTCGAGCGTTCTGTATGGGGGCGCCGTTTCGTGAACCAGGCCAACAGCGGCGACGCCTTCCTGGCCGTTTTGGGCCTGCAGTACAAGTTCTAGACTCTCTTTTCATTCATAGGTGGCGGCTGGAGAAAGCCTCTGGCCGCCATTTCATTCGACCTGCTGATCAATCCGCCGCGTGCAGCTCATTCAGCACCGGCGATATGGGCCTCAGCTCCGGGCTGCACATCCACAACCATCCCTGGCCGGGCTTGCCACTCCACTGTCTTTCGGAGTATCGGCCACGCATGTTCACAAGAAGCCTGAGTAAGACACGCCGGTCAGGGAGCATCCTTCTGCTGGCACTGTTCGCCGTCGCTCTCTCCGGGTGCGCCAAGCTCTCCGCCTCCCATTTGCAGATCAAGCCCTGGCAGGACGGCGGCAGTCAAAAGCTCTACGCGAAGTTCATGCACTTCGACTTCCAGACAGCTCCCCACGATGGGGCCTTCCAGGTAAAGGGTTCGGCCTGGCCGATTAAAGAAAACATACCCGTTTGGGCCGACTCCGTGGACAACCTTTCCCTGGCCGTCTACCTATGCGACGAACACGGGAACGTGCTGGCCACCAGTTCCAAAAACTACCCCACCCAAAAAATCACATCCGCTGGTTTTCCGTTCGATTTCACCCTGAAGCACGGCAATCCCCCCTCCGGCGGTTTTTTTGTGAGCTTCGGCTATGGAGCCATGTTCACTGCCTCCAAGCCGCCGGCAGCTGGGGGCCAGGGCAGCGGGCCCATTGCCAACAATTACGTGTTCTTCGCCAACGAACAGGCCGCCCTCAAGAAGTAACGCCACGGCTTCGTCACAACCCCGCCTTCATGCGTCACGCAATTTGTAGCGTGCCGTAACACCATCCGCGCCTCCAGCTGGTATTTCCCTCGAAACAACGGGGGTTGCCACGTAATGGACGAATCAAACACAAAAGCGCGGTATTTGGGATGAGGCAGAACTTCTGCCCCCTTGCCTTTGCCCTGCCGGGCCGCGTGCCACACCGCAGCCAGCAAATCGGCCTTCACCGGCCGATTTTTCTTTTTCCAAACAAGCCAGGAGACGCGTCATGAAGATCGACGTTCACGTCCATTCAAAATACTCCACCCGGCCCTCCCAGTGGTTTCTCCAGAAGCTGGGCTGCCCGGAAAGCTTCACCGAACCCAAGCGCCTCTACGAAATCGCCAAGCAGCGCGGCATGTCCATGGTCACCATCACGGACCACAACACCATCGCAGGCTCGCTTGAGATTGCCCATTTGCCGGGCGCTTTTGTAAGCGAAGAGATCACCAGCTATTTTCCGGAAGACGGATGCAAAGCGCACGTGCTGGCCTTGAACATCACGGAGGCACACCACACCGACATCCAAAAAATACGGGAAAACATCTACCACCTGGTCCCCTACCTGCGGGAACAAAAAATCACCCACGTCCTGGCCCATCCGCTTTTCGGGGTGAACGACAAGCTCACGCCCTGGCATTTCGAAAGAATGCTGCTTCTATTTTCGAATTTCGAGCTCAACGGCACACGCGACGCTTTCCAGAACAACATCCTCAAAGACATCCTGGATCACTTGTCCCCCAAGGTCATCGAAACTCTGGCCGATCGCCACGGCATCGAGCCCTTTGGGAAAACTCCCTGGATAAAAAGCATCACCGGGGGGTCGGACGACCACAGCTCCGTCAACATTGCCAGCATGTACACCCACGTGCCCGGCGCAACGGACCTGAAGGACTTCCTTGCCGGTGTCGACCACGGTGCATCAAGGCCCTGCGGCCGCCCCGCATCACCTAAAACCATGGCCCACAACCTCTACGCCATCGCCTACCAGTTCTATAAATCCAAGTTCGGCCTGGACCGTTACGTGGACAAGGACGTGTTCCTCACCTTCATGGACCGCTTCCTCTCAGGCGATCCCCACCGCAAATCCGGCATGATCTTCGCCCTGCAATCCCTGTGGTCCGGGATGAAGCGCAAAACGCGCAAGCCCGGCTCGGATTCCCTGCCGGAACTGTTGCGCCACGAAGCGGAAAACCTGATCCATGAAGACAAGGCGCTCTATTCCCTGGCCAAAAGCGGCTTGTCTTCCAACAAGCCGCTCGAGGAGGATTGGTTCAGGTTCGTGACCAGGGCATCCAACAAGGTCCTCGCCAGTTTCGGAGACAGGCTGATGAACCAGCTCTCGGGCGCCAACGTGTTCGACATCTTCAACGGACTGGGTGCGGCGGGCGCCCTCTACACCGTCCTGGCCCCCTACTTCGTGGCCTACACCGTCTTCACCAAGGACCGGGCACTCTGCCGTGACACCCGCTCCAAACTGCGCGGTGAAAGCGGAGACAGCCAGATCAGGGTGGGCCACTTCACCGACACTTTCCACGACGTCAACGGAGTGGCCTTGACTCTGAAAATGCACGTGAACATGGCCCACAAGCACGGCAAGGAGCTCAAGGTGGTCACCTGTTCCTGCGCAAACGGCGAAGAGATGCCCGGTGTGCGCCATTTCACGCCCATAGGCAGCTGTGAACTGCCCGAATACCCGGGCCAGACCTTCCACTACCCGCCTTTTTTGGAAATGCTCGAGTACGTGTACGAACAGGGATTCACGCACCTGCACTCCGCCACCCCAGGTCCCATAGGGCTTGCCGCCCTGGGCATCTCGCGCATTCTGAAGCTTCCCATCTACGGAACCTACCACACCGCGTTCCCGCAATACGCCAAGGTGCTCACCGGCGACGACGCCATGGAAGAGCTGATGTGGAAGTACATGCTCTGGTACTACAACCAGATGGACAAGGTGTTCGTGCCTTCCCAGGCCACTGGCGACGAACTGGCCGCCAAGGGGATCGCGCCCGAGAAGATAACCCTGTTCACCCGGGGCGTGGACATCGAGCGGTTCACGCCTGCCAAAAGAAACGGAACCCTCAAGCGCTACGGTTTGGAATCCGGCGTAACCCTGCTCTATGTCGGCCGCATCTCCCGGGAGAAGAACCTCCACCTGCTTGCGGACGCGTATCTCTCGTTGCGTAAGCAACATGCCAACGTGAACTTGGTCATTGCCGGAGACGGGCCCTACACAAAGGAAATGAAACGTTCCCTTGCCGGGCGAGGGGCAGTGTTCACCGGCTATATTCAGGGCGAGGAACTGGCCAGCCTCTACGCTTCCTGCGATCTCTTCGTGTTTCCCAGCACAACGGACACCTTCGGAAACGTCGTGCTGGAGGCCCAGGCATCGGGGCTGCCCGTTATCGTCACCGCCCAGGGCGGCCCCAGGGAGAACATTGAAGCTGGCCACACCGGCCTGGTGTTGGAGAGCGTAAGCCCGGAGAGCCTTGCCCAGTCCATGGGAGAGCTGGTGCGTGACGAACCGCGGCGCCTGCGCATGAGCAGGGCCGCGCGTGCTGCCATGGAAAAGCGTTCATTCGATCTGGCCTTCATGAAAACCTGGGATTTGTATCAATGCGCCTGCTGACGAGTCCGATTCGTGCTTCGTAGGGCAAGACAACTCGCACAATGGTCTCCGCCCTGATCGAGCTGAGCGTCTGAGAGCTGTGGTATACAGGGATCAACCCGCCAGCCGGCCGCCCCGGCAGGAACCTGCCGGCGCGCATATCAGTTTCCCAAACAAGCGCAGTGCCGCCTAATCCCTTTACCCGCAAACGGAATGCATGGTAGATTTTGTACGTGTCCGGATAAGGATACGTACAAAATGCTCAAGGAAATCCCTCTCAGCCAGCTCGCCGTGGGCATGTTCGTGGAGCGCTACGGCGACGGATCTTTTCAAAACCCGCTCCATAACCTGCGGGACTACATTCATTCACAGGCCCAGATTGATGTGCTTCGCGAGCAGGGCGTGGCGGAAGTCACCGTCGATCTCGCCAAATCGAAAACCAAAGCCGCCAAAAGCCAAACTGTCGGGGGGGCTCCGGAACACGCACACCAAGTTCCCGATGCAAGCCGCAAGCTCTATGCCCATTGCTTGAGCCATGTGACGGACGTGATGGAAAAAGTCCGCCAGGGCTTCACCGTGGATTTTGCGCAATCCTACGAGGCCGTGGACACCATTATGGGAGGAGTGGACGACAGCCCGGCCCACATGACGCTTTTGGCCAAGCTGCACCGCTACGACGACTATACCCTGCGCCACAGCCTGAACGTTTCCTTGTTGAGCATCATTTTCGGCCGGCACCTGGGTCTTGAGCGCGAGGAACAGCGCAGGCTGGCCTTTGCGGGTCTCTACCACGACGTGGGCAAATTCAAGATCCCGCTGGAGATACTCAACAAGCCGGGCAGGCTCTCGGAAAGAGAGTTCGAGGTGATGAAACACCACAGCAGGCTGGGATACGAACTCTTGAAGGCCCAGGAAGGAGTCACGGAGGATATTCTCCTTGGGATTCTCCATCATCACGAGCGATATGACGGAAAAGGCTACCCCAAACAGCTCAAGGCCGATGAAAAAGACCCCTTTTCCCGCATACTGACCATCGTCGACATCTTCGACGCCCTCACCAGCGACCGCTCCTACAAGAAGGCTTCCACGCCCCATGAATCGCTCAAGGCCATGTTCGCCTGGCGCAACGAGAGCTTTCATCCCGGCCTTCTGGAACAGTTCGTCACATGCTTCGGGGTCTACCCTCCCGGCTCGCTTGTTCGCCTGACGGACCAGACCTGCGGCGTGGTGGTGGAGTCACGCACGCAGAGCCCTTCCAGGCCCTTGGTGAAGGTCTGCTTCACCAAGAAGCTCGTTCCGCAGCTCCCGGTTTTTGTGGATCTCGCCACTCTTCCCAAGGCCTCCGAGGGCGGCCTGGACATCGAAGCATACCTGGCTCCCCGCGAGCACGGGCTAGAACTCGAACGGTTCATCTAAGAGCGAAGTCCGGCCCTCTTTAAGCCGTTGCGTTCTCCTTTCTCCCCAAGTGCCACAAAAAAAGGCCGCGAACTGTAGTTCGCGGCCCTGTGGATTTACAGTATTGGCCTACTGGGAATCATCAGGCGCTTCGGCCTCCGGCTCCGGCATGTCCTTGCCGTCAGCCGGGGCGACCAAGGTCAGCCCCTTTATCCGGTTGAGCATGATCCGCCCCGGACCCACTTCGGGGTAGATCTCTCCCAGCCTGAGCGTGGTGACCACGGCCTTTCCGACAACCTTGCGGCCGTCGGTGCCGTTCGGCTCCAGAGTGCGCATGCCCCACATGTTGTGGAAAGCCACCGGGTGCCCTTTGTACTGGCCGATATACAAAAGGATGTGCCCCGGCATCCAGAGAAGCGTTGAGTACGGGACACCGTATTTGAGTATGGCCTGTTCCTTGTCCTCTCCGGACATTCCCTCCAAAGAGATGTAGGAACCGGCCTTCGCCTGGTAAGAGGAATTCCTCGGCAGCCACAGGCCGAAAGGAGCCAGCACGTCCCTGGTGGCCGCGGAGCAGTCCCGCTTGCCGTCGAGGCCGCCCCATCCATACGCTTGGCCCATCATCTGGTTGGCCGCCCGCGCGATGTTGGCCGGGGTGGCGGGCATGGGCATGAGAGCTGCCTGACCCTGGGTGACCCAGACCGGCCGGGTTTCCGCGCGCCCTCCCGGTCCGGGAGCGGGAACCAATACCCTAAGCCGCACGCCATCTGTATCCTCAACCGGCAGCACCGCGCCCACTCCGGCCCGCACCTCCTTGCGCACTCCCGGCAGCAGAGGAACTTCCTCGGCGATGAATCCGGCAAAGGCCTTGGAAAGGTACTGGGACATGAACGGCTCGTCCACGTAGGCCAAATCTTCCGTGCGGACCCAGCCCGGGGCGATGGCCGTTTCCACCAGGGCCCACGCCCCGTCGCGGCTTATGTGGTCCACGAGCACGGGCGTGCCCACCCACAGGGCGGACATCTGGAGCATGTCGAAGGGATAGCCCTGTCCCGGACGCCCCGGAGTTCCATAACGCGGGTCCATGGTGGGCATGGCCCGCAGGTTGGTGTTGCTCACGGCGATTGCCGGCCTGCGCGCCGAGGAGAAGCCGCGCATGTTGGCATTCCAGTTGATGCGGTCGGTCCAGGGCCGCAAATGGGCCATGCCGTTTTCATCGTAGCCGGGCTTTTTGGTGTAGGAGGCGAGCATTTTGCTGGCCACCTTTCGCGCGTAGGCGGGATTGCCGCCCCGCCAAGGCCCGAAGAGACGCTCGATATAGATCTCCGAGCGCATCTTGGCCGCTTCCGGGGTCAGCATGGGCACTTCGGCCTTGCTCTTATCAAGGTAGGCCATCGTGTCCTGGGGAAGCTCACGCAGATCGTCCAGAGGCTTCTTGGTGGACCACTTTGGCTTCGGCTCGAAAGTGGTGCCGAATTCCGTTGCTGGCTGTCTGGCGCAGGCCCCGGCAAAAAGAACTAGGGCCAGCAGGAGAATCTTCGCGGAAAGTGTAGTCAGGCGTGCGTGCATGTAATTCCTCTTGGGCAATCCGTTCCGCACTGGGAGTGCCCCGCAATGGCGCACAGGTCAAGAGGAAAGCATCGGTGCATTCACCATGCGGAATCTGCAACCAATTATCCATACTAAATACTCCCTTTCGTGGCTCACAAGATTGGTTGGAATCATTGCACGCTTGCAACCTTCCGGACACTGCACATCGGGAATCGTCCAATGTATTCGCCCGTATCAGCTGTATTTAAGCAGGAATATTTTCTTGTTTCCCTCCCTTACAAAAGGTTCCCTCTTCTCTTTGAAATATGCTAATGACTTACTTCAAAGACTTATAGCGCTGTTAATTGCTTGCCGGATGATGCCGGCCACTTGGCGGATTCATGCTCTGCCAAGCCAAACGATGGCCTTCGCGTACGGATGAATATTCATATTTTGTTGTTCGTACTGGCTCAGTCCTTCGCTGATAGGATCGCGAAAATGGTGTCCACTCCCCGCCGGGATGAATTAAACCTCTGGAGGCTGTAACATGAAGCTGGGCTTGCAATCCAAACTCCTCGCGCCAACCCTGGCCGCCGTCATCCTCAGCATGGGGCTTTCAAGCTACTTCTCCTACCGCAAGGCCTCGGAGGAAATCTGGAACGAGCTGGTGAATTCCTCGCAGAACATAGCCAACTCCGTGAGCAAGGGGATGAGCATCTATGTCGAGGATATCAAAGCCATCACCCTTACCCAGAGCCGGACCGTCAGGGTCGGGGCCATGTATTCTACCCCTGATCCTTCGGAAGAGGTCAAGCAGGCAGCCTCCAAGTCCCTCGCCGAATTAAAGGCATTTGACTCTTCTGTCGGCGGTGCGGTCTTGCTCAATTCCAAGGGAGACACGATCCTCAGTACCGACACCCAGTTCGGCAGCAACGTTAGCGACAGGGACTATTTCAAACGCGCCATGAACGGGGAAGCCAGCATCTCCGAACCCCTCATGAGCCGGACCACCGGAAAGCCCGTGTTCATTGTGGCCACACCGGTGAAATCAGGTGATAAAGTAGTTGGAGTTCTCTATGTCAGGGTGGACCTGGCTAAATTCACGGAAGACATGATCCTTCCGGTCAGGGTCGGCCAGACCGGATACGCCTACATGGTGAACAAGGCGGGCATTATCTTCAGCCATCCGGACAATGAACGGATTCTCAAACAGAATATCTCCGAGCAGGACTGGGGCAAGAAGATGCTTTCCATGGACAAGGGAGCAATCACCTACGATTCTCAAGGGGTATTGAAAACCGCAATATTCACAAAGGAAAGGACCACGGGTTGGACTGTCGCAGTCACCGTGAACAGCGAAGACATCGCCCGGGCGTCGTCTTCCGTACGCAACACCACCCTGATCTTCGGTGGGGCGGGCATTCTTCTGGTCAGCCTTATTATCCTCTTTATCGTTCGCCAGGTGATCAAGGATCTGGCCGCCAACGTCGCTTTCGCGGGAGCCGTGGCCGAAGGCGACCTGGACCGCAATCTCACGGTCGACCGCCATGACGAACTGGGCAAGCTTTCGGACTCGCTCAAGATCATGGTTGGCAAGCTCAAGGAAATGATCGAGACCTCCAACCACAAAACCAAGGAAGCAGAACACCAGACCGAGCTGGCCCGCCAGGCCATGGCTCAGGCGGACGAGGCCAGGGCCAAGGCCGAGACGGCCAAACAGGAAGGCATGCTGGCCGCCGCGGACAAGCTGGAAGGAGTCGTGGCCATTGTATCCACTGCTTCCGAGGAACTCGCCGCCCAGGTGGATGAATCCAGCCGTGGCGCCGAAGAGCAGGCCAAGCGGACTGGTGAAACAGCCACGGCCATGGAGGAGATGAACGCCACTGTCCTGGAGGTGGCGCGAAACGCGGGTCAGGCCGCGGAAACATCCATGCAGGCCAAGCAAAAGGCCGAGGGCGGAGCCAGCGTGGTCGGGCAGGTGGTGGAAGGAATAGACCACGTGATGACCCAGGCCCAGGAATTAAAGACGGATATGAACACCCTGGGCAAACAGGCCGAAGGCATCAGCCAGATCATGACCGTGATCAACGATATTGCCGACCAGACCAACCTTCTGGCCCTGAACGCGGCCATCGAGGCGGCCAGGGCCGGAGAAGCGGGACGGGGGTTCGCTGTGGTGGCCGACGAAGTGCGAAAGCTCGCGGAAAAGACCATGTCCGCCACCAGGGAAGTCGGAGACGCCATTTCCGGAATCCAGCAGGGGACCAAGAAAAACGTTGGCAACGTGGAGAACATCGGCCGGCTGATCGAGGAAGCGACCTCCCTGGCCAACAAATCCGGGGAGGCATTGAAGGAGATCGTCGGCCTTGTGGACATGGCCTCGGACCAGGTGCGCTCCATCGCCACGGCAGCCGAAGAGCAATCCGCCGCAAGCGAAGAGATCAACAAAAGTATCGAGGACATCAACCGCATATCCTCGGAAGTCTCGGAAGCCATGCGCCAGTCGGCCCACGCGGTTGGGGAAATGGCCGAACAGGCCCAGGTGCTGAACAGTCTTATCGAAGAGCTGAAATCCGACGGGCAGGACAGAGGAGGCAGACAGCTCTCGCTCCCCGGCTAGATTTCAGAAACACAACCGCCAAGCTCCCCGCCGGCACTCAATAAGCCGGGACCGGCGGGGAGCACTTTCGCCTCCGCTTTTCCCACAAACCAAAAGCCTCCCGCAGCCTCTTCACGAGCTTTTTCCTGTTTCCCTTCCTTGCGGACTCTTCCCTTCATTCATAAATATATGTTAACAACTTATTATGGGTACGAAAGCATCTTGCTCAGTGCCTTCCTGATGGCGCCAACCCCATGGTGCACGCTGTATCCGCACTCGCCGTACGTTGGCAGTTTACAGGAATGATGGACGTCCTTGGAACCTGAGTATTTCACCAGCACGTTCCAACCCGAGATGATCGTATTTGTGGGTGCTCACTCCCCACCATCTAGGATCAACACCTTTTGGAGGTCGTAAAAATGAAAGTGGGCTTACAGACCAAACTCCTTGTGCCAACGCTGGTTACGGTCATCCTCACCATGGGGCTTTCGAGCTATTTCTCCTACCGCAAGGCCTCGGAAGAGATCTGGAACGAGCTGGTGAACTCCTCGCAGAATATCGTCAACTCCGTGAGCAAGGGGATGTCCATATATGCTGAGGACCTCCTGGCCATAACGCTCATCCAGAGCCGGACTGTCCGGATCGGGGCCATGTTCGCCTCTCCGGATCCCTCGGAGGAGGTCAAACAGGCGGCAATCAAGTCCCTTGGAGAGCTGAAGGGATTCGACTCGTCCATTCAGGCCGCCAACATCCTGAATGCCAAGGGCGACACCATCCTCAGCACCGATCCCCAGGCTTCCGGAAATTTCTCAGACAGGGAGTATTTCAAGCGTGCCATGAAGGGTGAGCAAAGCATCTCCGAGCCCCTTTTAAGCAGGGTAACCGGGAAGCCCGCCTTCATAGTGGCCGCGCCGGTCAAGTCTGGAGATAAAGTGGTAGGCGTTCTTTACGCCAGGGTGGATCTGGCCGGGTTCACGGACGACATGATCGCACCGGTCAAGGTGGGGCAGACCGGATACGCCTACATGGTCGACAAATCCGGCCTGATCTTCAGCCACCCGGACAAGGAGCGTATCCTCAAGCAGAACATCTCCGAGCAGGACTGGGGCAAGAAGATGCTGTCCCAGGGCAAGGGAGTGATCACCTACGACTCACAGGGAATCCAGAAGACTGCCATCTTCACCAAGGAAAAGACCACCGGCTGGACCGTGGCCGTTACCGTGAACGGCGAGGACATCGCCCACGCCTCGGCTTCCGTGCGCAACACCACATTGATTTTCGGTGGTGCGGGAATAATCCTGATCAGCCTGATAATTTATTTGATTCTGCATCAGGTGATCAAAGACCTGGCTGCCAACGTCGACTTCGCCGGAGCCGTGGCCGAAGGAGATCTTAACAGGGAACTTGCGATCACCCGCCAGGACGAATTGGGCAACCTCTCGAATTCGCTCAAGATCATGGTGGGCAAACTCAAGGAGATGATCGAAACCTCCAACCGCAAGACCAAGGAAGCCGAGGAGCAGACCGAACTGGCCCGCCAGGCCATGGCTCAGGCGGACGAAGCCAGGGCCATGGCGGAGACGGCCAAGCAGGAGGGCATGCTGGCCGCTGCGGGCAAGCTGGAAGGGGTTGTGGCCATCGTTTCTTCGGCCTCCGAGCAATTGTCCGCCCAGGTGGAAGAGTCGAGCCGCGGTTCGGAGGAACAGGCCAGGCGAACCGACGAAACTGCCACAGCCATGGAGGAGATGAACGCCACGGTCCTGGAGGTTGCGCGCAATGCCGGCCAGGCATCTGAAACCACCATGCAGGCCAAACACAAGGCCGAAGACGGAGCAGTAGTGGTCGGGAAGGTGGTGGCCGGAATCGGCAACGTGATGACCCAGGCCCAGGAACTAAAGACCGATATGAACATCCTGGGCAAGCAGGCCGAAGGAATCAGCCAGATCATGACCGTGATCAACGATATTGCCGATCAGACCAACCTCCTGGCCCTGAACGCGGCCATCGAGGCGGCCAGGGCAGGCGAAGCCGGGCGCGGGTTCGCCGTGGTGGCCGACGAGGTGCGCAAACTTGCGGAGAAGACCATGTCCGCCACCAAGGAAGTCGGAGACGCCATTTCCGGCATCCAGCAAGGGACCAAGAAAAATGTTGGCAACGTGGAGAACGCCGGCCGCCTGATCGAGGAAGCCACATCCCTGGCCAACATGTCCGGAGAAGCCTTGAAGGAGATCGTGGGGCTTGTGGAACTCGCCTCGGACCAGGTGCGCTCCATAGCCACTGCCGCCGAGGAACAGTCCGCCGCCAGCGAGGAGATCAACAAAAGCATCGAGGACATCAACCGCATCTCCTCGGATGTTTCCGACGCCATGCGCCAGTCCGCCCAGGCGGTTGGCGAATTGGCCGAACAGGCGCATGTGTTGAACAGCCTGATCGAGGAACTGAAATTCGAAGGCTGCGGGGGAGGTTGCGACCAAGCCGCCTTACCCAAATAGCTGTTCGCTATCACCCGAACCAATAAGGCCCGCCGGAACCAAACAGGTTCCAGCGGGCCTTTGCGTTTGCCTACTGACTGTTACTGGGCGTTGTTGGACACAGCCTTCAGCCTGTCCGCCAGCCCGCTTAACGCGGCGATGGAGCTGGCCGACTCGTCCATGCCCCTGGCCGTGCTTCGCGAGACCGCGTTCACGTCGTCCAGGGCCTTGCTGATGTGTTCGCTCACGGAAGACTGCTCCTCGGCCGCGGTGGCGATGGCGTGTACCTGGCCGGCCGTGTTGCTCACAAGCTCCACGATGCGGTCCAGAGTTTCGCCGGAACGCCCCGAGAGCTTTGTGGCCTCGTCCACGGTCTTGGAGGCCTGCTCCGTGACGCCAACGTTCTTCTGCGTCTCCTCCTGAATGGCTGAAATAACCTGGGTTACCTCGCCCGTGGCCTGCATGGTCTTTTCCGCAAGTTTTCGCACCTCGTCGGCCACCACGGCAAACCCGCGCCCGGCTTCACCGGCCCTGGCCGCCTCGATGGCCGCGTTCAAGGCCAGGAGGTTGGTCTGGTCGGCGATATCGGAGATCACGGTCAGAATCCGCCCGATGTCCTGGGCGCGCTGCCCCAGGCTGGACATGTTCGCCTTGAGAAGATCCGTCTGGGTTCTTACAGCGTTTATGACCTCTGTGGCCTGGCGCACCACGCTCTCGCCTTCCTGGGCGGTGGCCCTTGCTTCCTCGGCCTGAGTGGACGCCACCTGGGCGCTCTTGGCCACATCGTGGGAAGCCGCCGTCATCTGATTCATGGAGGCCATCGTCTCCTCCACCCTGCGCTGCTGGAGCCCCGCTCCGTCAGCGACCTCCTCCACCTGGGAGGAGATGGTGGTCAACGAACCGGTTATCTCTTCCGCCACCGCGGAAATCTCGGCGTTCACGTCCTTTAACTGATCGAGGTGCCGCTCGAGAGCGTCCTCCCGGTCGACCACGGCGGTGATGTTCTGGGCGAGTTCCAGATATCCCAGAGAATTGCCTTCCAAATCGGTAATGGCCTTGACGAAAGGCTTGATCACCAGCCGTTTCCCGTCCTTGTGGCACAGGATGCGGGTGTCCTCGGAAACAATCCCCCCGGTTTTGGTCAACTGGATGGGGCACTGCCCGGTGGAGCACGCTCCGGTCTGGAAAATGTCGGCGCACTGCATTCCAAGTATCTGGTTCTGAGGCTTTCCCGCATACTCGGCGGTGGCTTTGTTGGCCAGTACCAGACGCATGTCTTCCCCAACCACGAAAAGCGGATCGGGAACGGAATCCAGAACGGCCCGGTTCAAGGAGATCAGGCGGGAAAGCTTGAGCATGAGCTGGTTGAACCATTTGGCCAGGCTGGCCATCTCGTCCCGGGAATCTTCCGGAAGCTTGGCTGTGAGGTCCGCCTTGTCCTCGGTGATGTCCTTGATCTTCTGTATGATGAGGTCCACTGGCTTGCTCACATACCTGACGAAGGCAACACTGGCGATAATGGTCGGGAACACGAGCAGCATGGCCAAAAGGCCGGCCAGGATGTACTTGGCGGTGTCTATGAGCGCACCTTCCGCGGACGTGTCTATCACCGCCACCATGACTCCGGTCTGAGTTCCCTTGTAGTCCTTGATGGGAAATGCCCCGAGAGCCAGGTCGCCGTGCCGGGCTATAACCAGACTCTTCTGGCCGCTGGCGAGCAACTGCGATGTGACCAGCTTTTCCACACTCTTGTCCTTGGCGCCGGTCACCTGAACGAACTTTCCGTCCAGCAGGGGAAATTTCGAAGAATCCTTCAACGCAGCGGTTATATTGAGAAACTCGGCGTTCATATAGAGAAGGAGCTGTTGCCCGCTGTTGGAAGCGCCCTTAAGAACAGGCGCAAAGTCCGAGAGCACTTCCACGCTGCCCAGCTGCTTCCCCTGCGAGTTCTTCACTGGTGCGATGCCACGGATGGCAAAACCGCCTTCGCCCAGTTCAATGCCCATTATGGATTTGCCGGTGCGGATTACGTCGATAACCGTTGGGCGAAACGAGGAAAGATCGTCTGAGATGTCCATCTTCTGTCCGTTGCGGGTGACCTGCTTGTCGCGCCAGAGACGGACCAGGCTCCGGATGCTGGGGAGATGGTAGTGAAGCTGGAATTTCCGCCCGCCCATATTGTCGGAGAATCCCTTGAGAGCCCCGTCGAGTTCCCTGCGGATGCGCTCCCTGGCCCGTTGAGCCGCCGGATCATTCTCGTCGTTTATGTTGCCGGACAGCGCGTCCTCAAAGGACTCGACCACGGCCGGAACCTGAGAGAACAGAACCGCCTGCTCAAGGGTCATCCTGGAGACGTTTTCAATTGCGCTCTCCACTTCCCCCGCCTTGCCGGCCATGATCTTTCCGACGAACTTTTCCTCAAGGTCATCGAGCGATCTGTCCAGCACCCACAGGCAAACACCGCCCAGTACGATGATCGCAGCCACGAAAGGTAAAAACATCTTCTTCCGAATTCCCATAGAACACCTCTAACCTATAGGTATGGCCGATAAAGAATATCTTTCTATAACGAATGACGCCAGTTTGTCACGCGCACTCGGCCGAAGAAGCGTCCCATTTGCTTGCTCAACGGTCATTTCATTCACAAAATGAACTGCTGACCAACAAGGACAACACGCACTCCTCGCCCGGCATATGCCTCCCGGAACAAGCGAATCGCCTCTCAACAGCGTTGAATCGGGGAACGGTTTCTACGCTACCCTAAATAATTGAAAACGCCCAGCGTGGATTCTATTCGAAAGACAGATCGGGGATGTCGTCGGCGGGATCGTGGACGCCTGCGTAGTATTCCACGACAACAAGGTGCTCGATGGCTTCGAACCGATGGGCAAGCCCAGGCTGGATGGTTACTTTATCTCCCTGCGCAAGGATGACACTTCCCTTGCCACCGGTCTGCGCGTCCACCCACCTGAGCACTCCCTTGCCTGAAAGTATGTAGAAATGCTCCACCTTGGCCTGATGCACGTGCCCGCCCCGAAAAAGTCCGGGGCCTGGTTTCAGGGTAAAACAGGCCAGGTGGTTGAAAACTCCGCCGTCTTCAATCAAGGCCAACTCGCCCCGCTCCTGGATGATCCGCCTGAAGGGCAGGCGCTCCATTGTCACGGGAGCGTGCTCCACCGTGAGCTTGCTTGTTCCTGGCTTATCCATCGGCACTCAGGCAGGTCTCGTCCAGGCCGCGAGCTGAAAAGGACCACAAATGGACCGGTCCGAACCCTCCGGAAACGGCCACAAGCCTTCCCGTGGCTCCGGGGTCCATAACCAAGATGAGCTCCTGGCACATGCCTCGGAGTTCTTCGGCATCAAACTCACGCAGGGTGCTCAAGAACCCGAGATCGTCCCCCGAGGATCTGAAGTCGACATAAAGGGGGCCCAAGCCGGAAAGAAGCTCTTCGACCCGCTCCCGGAGGGTGGCCTCAACATCTCCCACATCCTCGAAGGAAAGATCACTCCCGTAACGAATCTCGCCGATGACGTCACAGTTCTGCAAAGCCATACCCTGCCCCTTCACCCGCTTTGCGGGGTCCTCATTTTCCTTGACCCATACACAAGATGTGGCACTTAGGAAAAGACGAAACTTCCCTGTCGGCCACTCCCGAAGAACGGGACAACGGCGCACATTGAGGGTAGACTCGTCTGCGGACCGGAAGCCGCGGACCTACGCACCGGGAACAAACCTCGGCACGGGCTCAAGCCGTACCCAGCTGGTGCCACAAGGACGACAGCCATGTCTCTCTCGCAGAAGGCCGCACCACCGGCACAGCCCCTCTCCAGGCTCTCTCTGCTCATAGTGGAGGACGACCCGGTCACCCAGTTCCAGCTCCAAAAACAGCTCAGCCCGCTCATGAAGGCGGTCTTATCCGCTGCGGACGGTTCCGAAGGCCTAAAAATATTCCGGGAAAGCCACCCGGACATGATCCTCGCGGACATCAACATGCCCGTGATGGACGGCCTCTCCATGGCCGCCATAATAAAGGCCGAAACACCTGACACACCCATCATCGCCCTGACCGCCCATAACGAGGAAAGCATCCTGCAAAAAGCCATCGAGGTGGGCATAGACGGCTATGTCGTAAAACCTGTCGACATCGATCTCCTCACACCCGTGCTTTTCAAGAACGCACGCCACGTGCTCCATCGCAAGCAGGAGGCAGCCCGCACGCAGCTCTTCTCCTATCTTTTGGACATCAATCCCCATTTCATTATCTCCGCTGTTTCGGGCACGGTCGATTACGCCAACAGCACATTCATGCAATTTCTCGGTTTTGAGGACCTGGAAAGCTTGCTTACCGGCAAGACATGTGCGCTCAGCGAAGTACACGTTGACGGCAACCGGCACAATCTGTGCGACTTCTCGTGGATTCCCAGGCTGCGGGACCAGCCGGGAATGCAGCACACCGCCTGCTTTTCCACCCCCGGGGCCGAATGCTCCGCGGAAAACTTCTTCTGGGTCACCTCCAGGTATTTCCCGGAACTGGACCGCGACATCGTGACTTTCACCGACATTACGGCCCTGGAGCGCGAGAGGGTGCAACTGCTCTACCGGGCCACCACGGACAGCCTCACCGGAGTCTCCAACCGCTCCAAACTGACCGACTACATCCATGCTGAACACGCCAGGTTCAAGCGATACAAGGTGCCCATGAGCCTCATCATGTTCGACATCGACCATTTCAAAACCATCAACGACACCCTGGGGCACGCCGTGGGCGACCAGGTGCTGGCCGCCCTGGCCGACGTGGTGCTCCACAGCACGCGGGACACGGACATGCTCGGACGCTGGGGTGGTGAAGAATTCATGATACTCGCCCCGCTCACTTCCCTGGAGGACGCCAGGGAGTTCTCCGAACGGCTGCGCGAAACCATCGCCGCAAGCCCGATGCCCGGGGTGCCTCAGCTTACATGCAGTTTCGGAGTCGCGGAAATCCGCAAAGGGGAAAGCTTGGACTCTCTTTTCAATAGAGTGGATGCCGCTCTGTACCGGGCGAAAAATAACGGGCGAAACCGCGTGGAGACAGCCTAGTGGCCAAACACGACAAAAAACGCCGCAACGACGCCGCCTTCGACGCCGCCAGCGTGCTCAGGCTATTCAAGCACAAAGGCAAGCCCCTGTCTCTTAAGGACGTGCTCTCTGGTCTCGGCGCGGCCAAGCTCCACAAGGCAAAACTTTTAAATATTCTGGGCACGCTGGCGGATTCCGGCAAGATAATCAAGCTCCAGGGGGCCTGGGGCCTGGCCGAGAGCATGAAGCTCTACACCGGCAAGCTCGAAATCCAGCGTTCAGGCGTCGGTTTCGTGCTCTGCGACGACAAAAGGCGAAAGGACATCTTCGTGAACCCGCGCGACTTCGGGGAAGCCTGGCACGGCGACCGCGTGGCCGTAGCCCTCACCAAACAGCGCGGCCTCAACTGCGAAGGCCGTGTGGTGCGCGTTCTCGAAAGGCAGGCCAAAACCCTGCCCTGCCGGGTGGAACGGCGCATCAGGCAGGGGCTCTACCTGTGCCGGCCCACCGAGCCGCGTTTCAAGCATGCCTTGCTCCTTGAGACAGCTGACTCCGTCACGCCACCAGCCCTGGGCGACGTGCTCACGCTCAATGCCGGAGACAGGCTCGACCATCAGCTGTACGCCGGCGAGTTGGTAGAATCGCTCGGAAACGAAAACGACGTGGCCGTCCAGGAACGTCTGGTGAAGCTCAACCACAACGTGCCAGGTCCTTTCCCTGCCCAATGCCTAGCCCAGGCGGCTCTCTTGCCTCCCGAGCCTGGAGAAGCGGATTTTACCGGACGAAAGGACATGCGGGACATGGGCTTCGTCACCATCGACGGAGACAAGGCCCGCGACTTCGACGACGCCATTCTCGTCAAGCAAAATGGACGCGGATTCACTCTCTGGGTGGCCATAGCCGACGTGTCGCACTATGTGCCCGAAGGGTCGCCCCTTGACCGCGAAGCCATTGAGCGGGGCAACTCCTACTATTTCCCCCAGTCCGTTGAACCAATGTTCCCAGAGGCCTTGTCCAACGGGCTGTGCAGTTTGAACCCCAAAGTGCCCCGCCTGGCCATGGTGGTGGAAACCGATTTTTCTTCCCAGGGCGTGCCTGGCGAGAGCCGGTTTTATCCCGCCGTGATCGAGAGCAAGGCCCGCCTGACCTACACGCAGGTGAACAAGGCGCTCTTTCTGGGCGATTCTCAAGAGCGCGAAGCAATTGCCCATGTGCTCCCCATGCTGGAAACGGCCGAGAAGCTGGCCAGAGCCATACGCGACAGGCGCATAGAGCGGGGCAGCCTGGATTTCGATCTGCCCGAACCTGAGATCCTCTTCAATCTGCAAGGCGAGACCGTGGACATCCGGCCCCGGGTGCGCCACTTCGGCAACCAGATCATCGAGGAGTTCATGATCGCCTCAAACGAGGCCGTGGCCCGTTTCCTGACGGAAAAAGGTGTTCCCGCAGCCTACCGTGTCCACCCCGAGCCCGATCCAGACAAATTGGAGAACCTGTTTTCCATGTTAAGGCGCACCGAGTTGGGTCTCTCCCTGCCGCCAAAACCCACTGCCAAGGGCATTCAGGCCATTCTGGCCCTGGCCGCCGGAACCGAAATGGAGTTTCTCACCAGCCGCCTCCTGCTGCGCTCCATGATGCAGGCCAAATACGGCACCCAGAACCTGGGGCACTACGGGCTGGCATCGGAATGCTATTGCCATTTCACATCCCCCATCCGCAGGTATGCCGACCTCATGGTCCACCGGGGGCTCAAGGCCGTGCTTGCCGGCAAGGAGCCGCCTGTCACCGCCAAAAAGATGCAGACCATCTGCGAGCATATCAGCCAGCGCGAACGGGTGGCCATGGAAGCCGAACGTGAAATCCTCAAACGCGTCACTGTTTTGTTCATGCAGGACAAGGTGGGGCAGGTCTTCGCGGGTGTCATCGCTTCGCTTTCGGATTTCGGCTTCTGGGTGGAGCTGACCGATGTCATGGCCGAAGGCCTGGTTCGCCTCTCCACCCTGACGGACGATTACTACGCCCTCTTCCCAGAACGCCAGGAACTCCTGGGACAGAGGACAGGAAGACGGTTCAGGCTGGGCCAGCACGTCCAGGTGGAACTCACCGACGTCCACTTGGACAGGCTTGAAGTGAATCTCAAGCTGGCCGGGGAGGAGCCGGAGCTCCCGCGCAGACAGCAAATGAAACTGGCAGGGAAAAACAAGAGACAGAAGGGACGCAAGAGTCGGGGCGTTTAGCCTTTTGAAATATCCGTTTGCCCAGGCGATTTGTGCGGCTGGCGAGACACTTTTCCCAGCCGCCCCATTCGTCAACAGTATATAAGCAACACGTTTTTACTCTTTTTCACTTTCCGCAACACTTTACTTCCAAGCCAGCGGTGTACCATTGGCAGTTACGCCGCACTTTGCTGTCAGGTACCGAACAGTATCCTGCTTTCACATTCCACATGTACCCTCTCTTCACGAATACTTTTCTCTTGCCTTGCATCTTTACCTATGGATAAAGTCCGCCATTCGTATTCGCATTCAAGCAGGAACATGCGACGAGATCGTTCATTCTGAGCATGGTGGTTTTTCCGTCAGAACATCAGGAGGAGTCCGATTGTCGTCTTCCTGTCCACGGAATGATGCCGTAGAATTGCAGCATGAACTGCCCTCTCGATTCTTGACCGAGGCAAGTGGGGAAAGCGTTTTCTCCGACAGCAACCTGTCTTACATCATTGAAAAGCACTCTTCCGGCGACCTGTCCTGGATGAAGCCTGAGTTTCAGTGGAAGTCCGTCGTCCACTGTGAGGACTGGCCCGCGTTTTATCATGCACTGCAAGAGTGCGTTGGTACAGGCGCACACTTGAGCATCTCCTGCCGTTTGGACAGTGGCAGATCGAAATCCGTCCCGGTCCTGGTTTCCGGCAAACTGATCCGCGACAACTCCGGCAATCCCTCCTGGATAGAGGGCACCATTGCCCCTCTGCCTGAGCAGCAGGGCTGCATCGGATGCCGAGAGGCCATTGTCGAGGGGGAGAAGCGGGCACGGGACTTCTGCAAGAACATTCTCGCGGTTTTAAGCCACGATATCCGTTCACCACTGATCGGGGTGATCGGCATGCTCCATCTTCTTCGCAAATCAGGATTGAACGAACGCCAGTCCGAATATGCCTCGTTGGCCTCCGAATCCTGCGAGCGCATTCTGGAATTCGCCAAGAACCTTCTTGATTTCGCCAGGATCGATGCGGGAAAGGACGAACTCAGTCTCCAAGAGGTGAACCTTCCGAGCGTGGTCGATTCCATCGCGAATCTTCATCTCGATCAAGCTATGCGCGGTTCGGTTTTCTTGGACCTGGAAACGGCGCCAGACTTCCCGGTTTACATCCTGTGCGACGAAATCAAGGTGCGACAGATTCTCTCCAATCTCGTTTCCAACGCCATCAAATTCACCCCGTCGGGAACTGTGCGGATGTCCTTGACTCATGCCCGGATGCCAGGCGGACAGGTCGCGGTCATTCTGGAAGTCTCGGACACCGGCATCGGTTTCGAACTCGCCAAGGCCAAGTTCATGTTCGACCAGTTTGCCCAGATGTGCCAGGAGGAATCCCTGCGGCGCCTGGGCGCGGGGTTGGGCTTGACCATCGTGAAGGGTCTTGTGGAACTCTTTGGAGGAACCATCTGCGTGGACTCCGCCGTGGGCGAAGGCTCCAGCTTCTACGTCAGCTTTCCGGCTGATGTGGCCAGATAGCGGCTTTGCGATCTTCATGTAATCCAGGCAGGCAAAGCGCCATGAAAAAGGCCCGGGGAGTGTTCTCTCCCGGGCCTTGTTTCGCTTAGCAGACAGCTTGGAGGCTAGTCTTTTTCAGGCGTATTGATGATGAGCTGCTTCACGCTCCCCGGATCGAACTGATAACGTGCCGTCTTTACCCAGTAGAACTTGCCGTCGATATTTTTGATGGTCCAGAAGTCGAAGTCATAGTCCTCGCGACGATCACCGTTTTCGTTGAGCGCCATCCACCCGCTTGCCCCGTAGAAGCGTTCGGCCGTGGCGGGAATGGCCTTTTTCAAGGCGGCCGCGTCCTCGCCCGAGGCCATGGCCGTGAACGCTCCCAGCCAGACGATGTCGTAGGCAACCACCGCCTGGGTATCCACGAAGGCCTGTATCCGGTCCTCGATGCGCTTCTCGAGTTCGGAATACACGGAGGTCCCTGTTTCGCCGTAGCGGGCAAAAGCCATGCGCACCTTGGCGGCGAATTTGGCCACTTCCTGGTCCTGAATAACCGAACCGCGCAAGGCCGAGTCGTCTCCGCCATACCATTTGGCTTCGTCCAGACCGGCCAGCTTGGCGGCTTCGCGCAGGATGCCCGCGGTTTGAGTTCCCCTGGCGGCCACCACCACGGCCAGTTTTTTCTTGTCCTTCACCTGTTTGTCTATCTGGGCCTTCAAGTCAGCAACGTAATTCGCGAACTGCGTCACTTCCGGGCGGAACCTGGTACCCGGGATCACTTGTCCGCCCAGGTTGTTGAACTGCCCCTTTATGTGGGTGACCAGCTCATCGCCGTACATGTCGCCTTCCCAAATGGTGACAAGCTGCGTGCACCCTTCCTGATTGGCCATGACAGCCAGCGCTTCGGCCTGCACGGCGTCGGAGGGGCTGAACCTAAAGAGGTTCCGGTTGGGTTTGGCCAGGTAAGGACCGGCGCTGCCCTGGGAGAGCAGGATCATGCCGTTCTTGGTGGCGAAATCGAGAACAGCGCTCACCTCGTTGTCGCTGTATGGCCCGATCACCAGCCGCACCCCGGCCACGGACAAAGCTTTCAGCTTCTCCAATGCCCTGGCGCCGTTGGATTCAGTATCCTCCACCTGGACTGACACCCGCTCGGCCGAGCCGTTTTCCGCGAGATAGGCGTTGATGTCTGAAACGGCCAATTCAATGGCTGCCCTGGAGCTCTGTCCCTGGGGCGCAAGCGGCCCGGTCAGGGGAAGCAGCGCGCCGATGGTCAGTTTGCCCCCGGCAAGTTTGGATTTGGCCGGAACGGGAGGAGCCTTTTGTGGACGGATCTGAGGCGGGCCGTCCTCGGGCTGTGCCGGAGCGGTTTTGGCGGCTGGTTTGGCCGGGGCCTTGGCGGCAGGCGTTGTTTGCGAACCGGCAGCTGCGGGCTCGGATGGACCAGCCTGATCCAGAGGAATAACCTCCCCAGGCTGTGGCGTGGGCTTGGGCGCGGGTCTGGCCGGTTTTTTCGCGGGTTTGGCGGGTTGCGCCGCTCCCGTGTCCGAAGGCTGCGCAGACGGATCAGCCGGAGTGTCCTGCGCCAAAGCCGTGAGCGCAAAACCAAAAACAAGGACGAGCAATACGATGAAGTGTTTCATCGCGGGACCAGCAAATCGCATCAACCGCCTCCGTGCGTTGGAACTACCCGGGCCCCCAAAAAGTCGAGCACTACAAAAAATATATCGAGGGGGCATACTTTTTCATCAACTTCCGCGCAGTGCGGCAACTCGGAATCCGCAGCCACGCAGAGGGCCTCATACACGCATACCAGCTTTTCCGGCCCGAAAAGGTCCGTGATGAGCCGGTCAAGTTCCTGCAGGTCTTCCGGTGCGGTCTCAGTCAGGCTGACCTGGACCTGGCTACCGAGGTCCACGACAAAGTGGCCCAGGTAATTCGCCGCGACTGCCTGCATGCCGGAACCTCCCTAGTAACCAATAGAACGAACCACGCCAAAAGTGAACGGCAAAACACGCGCGAGAATCACTTCCCGATGCAGAATCCGTCGAACACCGCGTCCAGGATTGCGCCGGATGTAATTTCTCCCGTGATGCCAGCAAGATGGTCGCAGGCCGTTTCCAGCCTCACACCTAAAAGATCGGGCGGGACGCCCTCTTTTAAATCCGAGGCGAGGGTCGCGAGTTCCAAACCTGCCGCAACCAACAGGGCGCATTCCCTGTCGTTCGGCACTGGTTCGGAATCGGAAGGGGCCTCGTTGCCAGCGAGCAGACGGGCGCGCAGCCGCGCGCACAACTCTTCGAGCCCCTCTCCCGTTCTGGCCGAAACGCTTATCACGTCAACACCCGCTTCGGCCAGCAGGACTCGCGGGTCCCGCTCCGCAGGGGGGAGGTCGGCCTTGTTGACCACCGCGAGCACCCGGGCCGGGTCCAAGGGCACAGAACCGCACTCGCCCTGAAAAATGGACGGGGAGTAGTCCACGGACCCGTCCACCACCAGCAGCACGGCCCGGCTCTCTTCCATCAGGCTCTGGCAACGCGCCACACCCTGGCGCTCAACCGGATCATCAGTGGAACGAAGCCCCGCCGTGTCCACCAGGCGAACGGGCAGGCCGTCCAGGTCGAGCTGTTCCTCGAGAAAATCCCTGGTGGTTCCCGGAACGTCGCAGACTATGGCCCGTTCCCGCCCGATGAGGGCGTTTAAAAGGCTCGACTTTCCGGCATTCACAGGCCCGGCCAGCACGGCCAGCTCTCCCTCCCGGAAGGGTTTTGCCCTCCCGTGCGCCGAAACCAGCAGGTGTATATGCTCCATTGTCTCTTCAAGCGCCGCCATGAACGCGTCCGGCTCCAGGCACTCCACCTCGTCTTCGGGAAAATCAACTGCCAGGCATATCTGCACTCGTAATGCTTCAAGCCGCGACCGTAGTTCCCTGACCCTGGCGGCCATGAGGCCTTCCAGCCTGCTCAAGGCCAGGCCGGCGCCTCGCAAGCTGTCCGCCGCCACCAGTTCGGCAACGGCCTGAGCCTGACTTAAGTCCATCCTTCCCGCCAGGAAGGCCCGCTTGGTGAATTCGCCGGGCAAGGCATGCCTGGCTCCAAGGTTCATGGCCGCCCCCACAGCCGCGCGCAGAATCACCGGGGAACCGTGGCAGTTGAACTCCACCACGTCCTCGCCTGTGTAGGAATTCGGGCCGGGCATGAAGGAACACAGGACATCATCCAAATGGCGGCCCCCGCAGTCCAGGAGCGTTCCGTGGTGCAGCCTGTGTGGTTTGAGGCCGGAAAAATCCGGCTTTGACGAATGAAAAAGCCGGGTTCCGATGTCCCTGGCCCCAGGCCCGCTCAAACGGACTATGCCCACCCCTCCCCTTCCCGGCGGGGTGACCACGGCCACGATGGTGTCATCAGCGCCTGCCACCGCCGCCCCCTTTGCCCTCGCCACTGCCGGGCTTGCCCATGGAGTCCAATTCGCGCCCGGAAGGCGAAAGCCTGCGTTCCCCGCGGCCCGGAACGCCTGGTTTGACAGTGCCGCCGGGTTCACCGCCATAGGAGGTCTTTCCGGGACCGCGAACCGCGTCCTGGGCCCCCTTGGCCGTGTTCTTCATCTTCTCGCCAGCTGTCTTGAACATATTGCCGCCGCTTTCGCCTTTGGCTCCCTTGGCCGGCTTTACGCCAGCCTTGGCTGCGTCCCTGGAACCCTTCATATCCGCCTGGCCAGCATCCTTGCCCGCCTTGATCCTCGAGGCCTTGAGAGCCGCTTCGGCCAGCCTCGGAGGTTTGGGCTTGCCACGGAACATGCCCGGCGGGACGAGCGGTCCGCCCGGGGCCATCCGCATGGGCACCCCGGCAAGCAGCGAGCGAAACCGCCCTGAAATGGCCCCGGCCTGGCCGAGGGCAACACCGCGCGCCTTGCCCAGCCCCTTACCGGCCGGCACCAAAACCGGCGCGCCGCCGTCCTTATCGGTAACCAACCCCGGACCGCCGGAAAAGACGGCAGTCTCCACGGTGTCGGCACCCACGCTCACGCCAAGCTCTGTGCCACGCACCCCGATCACAGCCAGGGGAGTCTCCAGCCGGAAACGGTCAGGGGCCTGAGCGGTTACCTCGCCGGTCAGGCAGCGAAAAACACCCTGGCTGAGCCTGCACACAGCGCTGGCAGCGTCAGGACGGGCCGGGTCGTAGGCTGCGTCCACTATTTCGATGCTGCTCTGCTCGCCCAGGGACAAAAGCGTGCCGTCGGCCAGGCGGACCTGGACCGAGGCTTTCTTGCCAGTGGCCACCGTTTCACCGTTGTAGACCACGTCCTTGACCGCGAGCTTGCGGGCCTGCGCTCCGGGTAAGCCCGCAGTGACTTCGCCCTGGACATCGTCAGCCATGCCTGCGGGAACCGGAGCCGGATTTTGGGCGGGAGCCTGCGCCTGAGGTTGGGGTTCGGCTCCGGTGGGCGCCTGGGCGAACGCCACGGCGCTCAGAAAAAGGACAAGCAGCCCTATTGCGGGCAATCGCTTAACCATACCATTCCTATTTCGTGGTGTGCTCGAACACGCCGTCCCACGAGGGGCCGGGAGGGGTTTTCTCCAAGGCCCGGCATCGGTCGGCGTACAGTGCATAGAGCCCGTTGTCCGTTTTGGACTGGAGATCCTCGAAGAGACTCCGGGCCTGGCTGAAATGCCCCTCCCGATAGAGTTCGAGGCCTTCGGACCACCTGGCCACTTCGTCAGGCTCGGCCTTGTCGTGAACCGCATAAATGGTGACGGGCTCGTGCTTGCCCTTCACGCGCACCCGGTCGATCTCCTGCCAGATGAAGCCTTCGCCAGCCCCGTCCCGCATGGCTTCTGTGAGGAGAATCCTCTGGTGATAATATTTGGTGAGTCCTTCCAGACGCGAACAGAGGTTCACGTTGTCGCCGATGATGGTGTAGTCGAAGAGGTCGGCCGAGCCGAAGTTGCCCACGCGCACGCCCCCTCTGTGAAGCCCGATGCCTATTTCAATCTCGAAGCCAAACCGGGCCTTGAACCCTACGTTCAGCCGGTCCAGCTCCCTCTGCATGGACAGGGCCGTTTCCACGGCCTGGCGCGGATGGTCCGCCACGTCCAAGGGGGCATTCCAAAAAGCCATGATGGCATCGCCGATGAACTTGTCCAGGGTGCCGAAACTGCCAGTGATGAGCCGGGTCATCGGGGTCAGGTATTCGTGGAGCAGGTCGACTACCTGAGTGGGAGTCAGTTTTTCGGAGATGGTGGTGAATCCGCGCACGTCCGAGAAGAGGATGCTGACGTCTTTCTCCTCACCGCTTAAGTTGAGCTTGCCCGGTTCATCCACGATCTGCTCCACCACCTGAGGGGAGAGATACTGTGAAAAGGCTGACTTGATGAAACGCTTCTGGCTCTCCTCGCGCAGGAACTTGATGAAGGTGAGCAGGGTGAAGTTGACGGCCAGGGCCATGAGCGGGGTCAGCGGGGACACGTAGAAGTCCATGCGGTTCATGCTGAACGCACAGAAAAACCATACGGCCAATCCGGCCAGCAGGCTCAAGCCTCCGGCCCAGAGCGACCGGGTGACCATGAGCTGCACGGTGACGCCAAGCCCGAAAACCGCCAGGAGAACAAGCTCGATGTACCAGGCATCCATGGGATGGCGAAGGAATCGGTCGGAGAGGATCATGTCCGCCACCGTGGCGTGGGCCTCAACCCCGGGGAAGGTCCTGTCCACCGGAGTGGCCCGGACATCCTCCAGGCCCCTGGCCGAAGTGCCGATGAACACGATCCTGCCTTCCAATTCCTCGCGGGAAGCTTTGCCCGACAGCACGTCCGCTGCCGACACGTAGGGGAACGTCCGGCCAGGCCCCCGAAAATCCAGAAGAATCCGTCCATTGCCGTCCAATGGCACGACCCTGCGGCCCAATGGCCCCAAGTCCAGCGAATAGGCCAGGTCCTGGCCGCCGTAAGGATTGGGTTCGATTGTAAGCAGGGCGGACTTGTCCCCAAAAGCGCGCATGACCGTTGCCACCGCCAGGCTCGGGTAGACCGTCCCGTTCCAGGTCATGGCCAGGGGCACCCAGCGCACCACGTTGTCCCTGTCCGGGAAGGAGTTGAAGAATCCGGCCCAGCCGCAGGTTTTGGCCAGCTCCGGCAGGGGGCACACCAACGAGGCGGCGCTGGGAATCATAACCGGGGCGTCCAGGACTCCGGGAGAACGTTTCAGAGCCACGCGGGCGGGAGGCAAAACGCATTGCCCCCCCAGGCGCCGGTTGTCCTCCTCGGTGAACGTGAAGAAGTAGCCCAGCACATAGGGGCCGCCGGCCAGGTTGTCTGCCAGGAGTTTGTCGTTGTCGCGCAGCCCTTCGGGCAGACCGGTGAAGTCCATGTTCACGCCAAGCCCTGCCAGATCGCGCCTGATGTGTTCCGGCGAGGTTTGGTCAGGCTCTGCGAAGACCACGTCCATGCCCACAGCCAGAACGCCGTACTGTTTCAGCCTGCCGAGCAGCAGGGCTATCCGGTAGCGCGGCCAGGGCCACTGGCCCACCTCGGACAGGCTCTTCTCGTCCAAGTCCACCACGGCCACCTGGCCTGTCTGGACCGGTTTGTCCCGCTGCGAGAGAAGGATGTCGTAGATCTTGTAGTCGAGGAATTGCAGCCAGTTAGGCTGGCTCCAGTGAACGGCCGACAAGGCAAACGTGACCGCCAGGCCGGGCAGAAAAAGCGCCAGCCACAGCTTGGGGTCGGCCATGCGCCTGAAAAAACCGTTTTTCACAGGACTTCTGGAGCTTCCGGGCACTTTCCACTCTCCACAAAATCGTATAACTGGCTCACCATGGCGGGCGCCCCTTAATGAAAACCATCGCCTGCCGATACAGTCGACGTGGATAGCCAGATAAAAAACATCGGCTTTGCAGGCCGCCTTTTCTCACGCCTGGACGCGGAGAGCAAACGCCTCCTGCTGGCCGGGTGTGTGGCGTATCTGCTGTGCATCTGGCAGGCCGTCTGCACGTCCCCGCCATGGCCCGCCCTGACGCCGCCGGTTCACCCCGACCTGGTGGACCTTGCCGGCCCGGCGCTTAATCCCGCCGTGGCCCGCAAGCTCACCTGGGACATGTTCTCCCAGGCCCTGCAACCGGGCGAACTGAGAGCCCGCATCGACCTGCAGTCGGTTCGCCAGCCCATCGATCCGGAGGGGCTAAGCCCCGACGATCCGGACGCCTGGGCCCGGCTTGCCGGGGCCACACTGTGGGGAAAATCCAACGCCGTTTTCAGGCCGACCCCCACGTACACCATGGCCTGCTTCATCCCCCAGCAGCAGCCGGGAGCCAAGCCATCTCATGCGGCTCCTCCCGGGCATCTGGCCGCCAAATACGAATCCGGTGACCAGGGGGCGGCTTCCGTGGGGCACACCCCTTCGGCCGGAACCAGCTACGGAACGTTCCAGATAGCCTCAGGTACCCCCACTTTTTCCAACTTCATCAGGTATTTGAAAGAACACGCTCCGGACCTCCACGCACGGCTCACCGCGCGCGGCCCGGCCAATACAGGCTCCACCAGCGGGTCGGTGCCGGAGGAATGGCGCAAGATCGCCTCCGAGCACTCCAAGCGCTTCGAGCGTCTGCAGTATGAATTCATTCTCGTCAGCCACTATCGCCCGGCGGTCGCCTACATTTTTTCCCAGACCGGGGTGGATGTCTCCGCCCTGTCCCCGGCCAGCCGGGAAGTCCTCTGGAGCGCCGCCGTGCAGCACGGGGTCGGCGGGGCTTCCGACATTTTCGTCACAGCCATAAAATCCATCAAGCCCCGCATCGTGGAAGAACGCCGGGTGGTTTACTTCGAAAAGGCCCTGATCGAGGAAGTGTACAAGGAGCGCCTGCGCTGCTTCGGACATGGCCCGTATATCGCCCGGGGAGCTATGCTGACCCGCTACGGCCGCGAAAAAAACCAAGCCCTGAACCTGCTCGACCGCCACTACTCCGGCACATAAGCCTGGGCGAGAGCGTCTTCGCCCGGCATAAATGCTCGCATCATGGGGTGCTGAGACTTTCTTGCCTCCTCGGAGCTGCCGGAAAACACAATTTTTCCTCCATCCAGCAAAGCCACCCTGTCTGCAATGGTGAACACGTCCGGGATGTCGTGGCTGACCATGACGGCCGTAAACCCGAAGGCCTTGCGCGACTCGTCGATGAGCTTGAACACTCCCCATTTCCTTAACGGGTCGAGCCCGGTGGTGGGTTCATCGAAAAGCACGATGCGCGGTTTCGTGACCAGGGCCCGGGCCAGGGCCACGCGCTTTTGCATTCCCCCTGAGAGCTGCGACGGAAATTTGCCGGGAACCTCGGCAAGTTCCAGCTCCCTGAGCTTTTGCTCCACCAGCTCACGGACCTCGGGTTCGGGAAGCCTCAGTTTTTCCCTGAGCGGAAGGGCTATGTTGTCAAAGACCGTCAAAGAATCGAACAGAGCCATGCCCTGAAACATATAGGACATGACCGATTTCAGCTCCCTGCGCTCCGCTCTGGACATTTGCCCCAGGGGTTTTCCCTCGAAGAAGACATCTCCGGAATCCGGGGTCATTAGCCCCATGATATGTTTGAGCAAAACGCTTTTGCCTTCGCCGCTTTTCCCGATCACCGCGGTCAAATCCCCCGCCGGGATGGCCAGGTTCACACCACTGAGCACCGTCCGCCCCTGGAAGGATTTCCCGAGATCCTTGATTTCTATGAGAGCTGTTGTCACGCGAGGCCTCCGGGCCGTTTCTTACCCCAGAGCCCGGGAAAAGCAACTCACCGCGACCGCCTCACCTCCGGAAGGACACTCTTTGCCTTTCGGCATGAAGATTGCTTAGTGGATTTCGCCCCCTCGTGGCTAAAGCGATGGGAAACTCCTGCCGATATACCATTTACGAGTCAAATGATCGGTACGGCAGGGGACGAGACATCACACTGAAATGACGGGAAAAATTGAAATGCGGCAAACTCTTGTTATCCTTTGCGAAAGCAAGTACCTTAACAAAGTCTGGGGCTTTATGGGCCTGCCGCATACATTCACCACATTAACGAACGACAGGGTCCGGCCATGCTGCTGGTGAACAAGACGTACTACCGCCCGAGCAAAGCGGCCAGATACCTGGCCATACTCGACACCCTGGCCCAGGACAACATGGTGAGCCAGAACGAACTTGGTCGCAGGGCCAATCTTTCAGGCGCCATGGTGAACCAGTACTTGAAGGAGATGGTGGACAACGAGCTCGTCGAGTACGAGAGAGTGAACGGCAAGAGTTTCCGTTACCTGCTCACCGACGAGGGCGAAGCCCGCAGGCAGGCCATGTTCTCCAATTTCTCCTCGGAGACGGTGCAGATTTATACCGCGCTCAAGACGACCATAGCCAGCAAGCTCAAGGTTCTTAAAGCCCGGGGCGTAATGAAGCTGGTTCTTTTCGGCGCTTCCGAAACCTGCGAGATCGTCCTCCAGGCGCTTCGCGCCGCTGGCGGGTTCGAGGTCATGGCGGTGGTCGACAACGACCCGGCCAAGGCTGGCAAGACGCTTGGCGGACACATCATATCACCTTCCGTGGTGCTCGGTTCCCTTCGGCCTCAGGCCGTGGTTATTACCTCCTTCGGCTGCCAGGAGGAAATTTTCAAGCAGCTCCGGGCCCTGTACGAGCAGCATAACGTGGAGATCATACGCTTATGAAGACCTACCCCTCCATCCGGCTCAATTCCGGAACCATCATCGGCCATGGCCGTCCCTGTTTTGTGGTCGCCGAAATCGGCAACAACCACCAGGGAGATCTGGCCATCGCCCGCCAGATGGTGGAAGAAGCCGCCCGGGCCGGGGTGCAGGCGGTCAAGTTCCAGAAGCGCGACATGAACGCCCTTTTCACGGACGAAGGGCTTCAGATGCCATATTCCGGCCCCAACAGCTTCGGCAGGACCTACGGCGAGCACCGCATCGCCCTGGAGCTCACCATCGAAGACATGGCTGAGCTCAAGGCGCTGGCCGAATCTCTCGGGCTCATCTTCTTCGCCTCAGCCTGGGATCAGGTGAGCCTGACCGAACTGCTCGACATGGGCGTGGATATCTTGAAAATCTGCTCTGCGGACCTGGTGAACGTCCCCCTTCTGCGCCAGGCCGGCGCCAGCGGGCTGCCCGTGATCCTTTCCACCGGCATGAGCAGCTTAGAAGAGATCGACCTGGCGGTTGCCGAACTGCGCAGGTTCCACCAGAACATCATCGTGCTGCACTGCAACTCCACCTACCCCTGCCCGGATGAATGCGTGGGCCTGCCCATCATGGCCGAGCTCTCCAAGCGCTACGGCCTGCCCGTGGGCTATTCCGGCCACGAGAAGGGCATCGGACCCAGCGTGGCTGCCGCCGCCCTGGGCGCGTGCGTTGTCGAACGCCATTTCACCCTGGACCGCACCCTGCGCGGCACAGACCATCAGGCCTCCCTTGACCCGGCCGGATTCACCCAGATGGTGGGCCTGATCCGGGAAGCCGAAGCGGCAATGACCGTGTGCCGCAAGGAAGTATTCGAAGCCGAACGCAAGGTGGCCGTGAAGCTGCGCAAGAGCATGGTATTCACCCGCGACCTGCCAGCGGGGCACATCCTCGGCGAGGCCGACCTCACCGTCAAATGCCCTGGCCACGGCGTAAGCCCCATCCACTGGGACGCGATACTGGGCAGGACCCTGGTGTCCGCCGTTCGCCACGAGGACCTTGTCCAGTGGGACCAGCTCGCCCCGGCCGTGCGCGCCGCCAGGAGCATCCGCGAGGAGATGCCCCTGGCCTTAAGCCGCTAGCAGGACTGAGGCCAAACGGCGTGAGGACCGGCACAGCATGAAGGTCCTGCACTTCTCCATCACCCCTCTGGCGGGCATGCCCATACGCCTGGTGCAGGCCCTGGGCCGGCACACCGGCGTTGACGCACGCCTGGTGGATCTCAAACGATTCGGCCTGTACGACCACGACCTGGTTTTCCAGGAATCGCCCGAAGAAGCCCTCGACCTGGCCTGGGAAGCGGACGTCATCCACCTCCACAACTACCTGGACTACGAGTCCAAGGCCTTTGGACGAATAGATTTCGGTGAGCTGGCCCAGGCGGGCAAGCACATTCTCCGGCAATTCCACTCCTCTCCCGATCTGGTGGCACAGGTAATGGGCATCACGCCCGAGGCGTTGCTGGCCCAGGACATCCCCTGCATCGCCATCGCCCAGTATCCGGAGCGGCTCTATACAAAGGCCATGGTGGTTCCGAATTTCGTTCCCGAAACCGACAGCGCCTACCAGCCTAGTTCCAAGCCCCCGAAGTGGGACATTTTCTACAGCCCCACCAAGGACATGAGCGCCTGGGCGGACCGGTGGAGCACCAAGGGGATGCCGGAGGCCACGGCCGTTATCGATTCCGTGGTCAAGAACACCGGATGCACGGCGCGCATCGTTACCGGCCTGCCCCTGGCCGAGGCGCTTGCAATCAAGCGCCAGAGCCGCATCGTGGTGGATGATCTGGTGACTGGCAGCTACCATCTTACCGGGCTGGAGGGTCTGGCCCAGGGCAAATGCGCCCTTTCCTACCTGGATGAGCGGTCGCTTATGCTGCTGCGCCATTTTTCCGGCGCCGACTCGCATCCTTTTGTGAACGTCCGCCTGGAAGATGCGGCGGAGGTTCTTGAACATCTTGTGGGCGAGCCGGCGCTGTGCAGGGAACTCGGAGCGAGGGGCCGGTCCTGGCTCACCAGCCGCTGGTCCGAGGAGCGGATGATCCGCTTCTACGAGCATGTGTACGAGCTCTTGCTGGAGGACCCGGCGCTGGTGCAGCGTCAGCCCGAGCTATCGCTTACGAGCGATGCCAAGTATTTCTTTTTCAGCACCCTTGCGGACCTGACCTATAGATCGCGGGCCAAGGCGTGGACCGATCCGTCTTCTTCGCCTAAAAAGGACTGATCCTTTTTACGACGGAGCAAGATCATGGACCTTACCCGCCGCGCCATTCTTGGCGGCGTCTGCTGCGCTGGCGTGGGATTCGCTTCCGGCCTGGCCCTGCCCGATATCGTCAGCACCCGGTCCGCACCCCTTCCTCCCGGATCCGATGCCCCGGCTTTGGCCGTGCAGCGCTTTTTGTCCCATTTGAATTGCACCCAGGCAGTCTTGGAGTCACTTGCAGGACAGACAGGCCTGTCTCCGGAAATGATCACCCAGATCACCACCCCGTTCGCGGCCGGGATGTGGAATGGCCTGACATGCGGCGCTGTCACCGGGGCCATGATGGCCATTGGCATGCGCCACGGCCGCACCCAGGACGGCGACTCCAAGGCTACCGATGGTACCAAGGTAATAATGCGCGAGTTTGTGAAGGCCATGACCGGCCAGTTCGGCGACCTGAACTGCTCGGCCTTGCTCGGCACGAACATGGCCACGGATGAAGGAATAAAGGAAGCGGCGGCCAAAGGACTTTTCAAATCAAAATGCCCCCTGCTGGTGGAAGCCGCCACCAGGGAGGCCGTCAGGTTGATGGCGTAGAACTAAAACGCAAAAGGCCGCCCCCGGGGGCGGCCTTCCATGTTGCGAACAGTGCGCCGGCTATTGCGCGACCCGGGCAGCGGCCCGCCTGGCCTTGATGAACTCGATAAGCCCGGGTGTGATCGAAAGCAGGATGATGCCATAGATCACCACGCTGAAATACTTCTTCACCCAAGGCATGTTGCCGATCAGGTATCCCAGCCCGATGAAGCCGCCGATCCAGAGAATACCCCCTCCGACCGAAAAGCTCACGAACTTGGAATAGGTCATCTTGCCTATGCCGGCCACGAAAGGAGCGAACGTCCTTACGATGGGCATGAACCGGGCGATGACCACTGTCTTTCCGCCGTGCTTCTCATAGAAGGCGTGGGTCTTGTCCAGGTGCTTCTTGTTGAGCAGTTTGCTGTTCTCGCGGCTAAACACCGCCGGGCCCACGAAGCGGCCGATCCAGTAGTTGGTGTTGTCTCCCAGCACCGCTGCGGCAATGAGCAGCCCGGCGGTGAGCATGGGGTCGAGAAAACCCGCTCCACACAAGGAGCCGACGATGAACAGCAGGGAATCGCCGGGCAGAAACGGAGTGACCACCAGGCCGGTCTCGCAGAAGATGATCAAAAACAGAACCAGATAGGTCCAGGAACCGTAGTCTTTGACGATCATGTTCAGAGCCTGGTCCACGTGGCCGAGCATCCAGATGAACTGGGAGATGATTTCCATTGAAGACCTCTAATGGGGTGAGCCGGAAAGATGCGCTCCGGCCGGGGTTACATACGGCCAGAACGTTTCGCAGGCAAGGACAAAACTAAACCCTAGCTTTCGTCCAAAAGAATAAAGACATCCATGCGCATGCCCACAGGTATGGACGTGCCTGGAGCGAATTCTATGAGCGTTTCCAGCACCTTGGTATCCAGACGTTCGGCCGGGTCGTCGGTGCGCACGTTCTTTCTTCCCAGCATCTTGGCGATGCGGATCACCCGCCCCTCAAAACGCTTGGCGCCGTAGGCGTCTGCCATGGCATAAGCCTTCTGCCCGACCTTCACCTTGGCCACGTCCTTTTCATCAACGTCGCCTCGAATCCGCAGAGTGCTCACGTCACCCACTGTGACCACCGGGGAATCGAAGTTGGTGGAGACCATCTCGCCTGCCCGGCGGTGCTTGCGCAGCACCACTCCGTCAATGGGCGAATGGATCAGAGCCTTGTCCTGATAGGCCAGAGCCTCGTCCAACTGCCCCTTGGCTTGGGCATGCTGTGCCTCGGCCCGGCGCACGTCCTCCTCGCGGGAGGGATCGTTAATCAGGTGAAAACGCTCCCGGGCCTGGCTCACCTTCTGGGAGGCCACCAGGTAGTCCTTCTCGGCGCGGTCCGCCTCTTCCTTGGCGATGACCCCCTGGGACACCAGCCTGACCCGCCGCTCGTTCTCGCGGCGGGCGTTGTCCCGAACGGATTCGGCTTCGCGCAGAATGGCAGCGGCCTCGATGCGCTCCATGGACCTGGCTCCGGCCACCACCTTGTCCAGGGCGGCTTTCGCGGCCCGCACATTGGCCTGGGCCTGAACCACCCGGGCCCTGATGTCGTCGTCCACCAGCCGGGCCAGGGGCTGGCCCTTGCGAACGGGGTCGCCCTCCTCAACGAGCACGTCCATAATCTTGCCCGGAATGTCGAATCCCAGGCGCATCTCCTCGCTGACCGGCTCCACGCGCCCCGCTGCCGCAACCCAGGCACCCGACTGCGGAAACCGGGTGACTACGGTCTCGCTGTTGGGCGCTGCCACCGGACCGATCAGGGTGCCCGCAACACAGGCCAGTACAGCAAAAATCCGGATCACTCCTGACCCTCCGAGACCTTGAGCCGGCCGTCTTCAATGCGCACGATGCGGTCGGCAAAGTCGAATATGCGGTTGTCATGGGTAACCACCACCACGCTGCGCCCCCTCTTGATAGCCAGCTCCCGCAGCAGGCCAATGACCATCCTGCCGTTGACCGAATCGAGCGCAGCGGTGGGTTCGTCCGCCAGGATGATCTCAGGGTCTCCGGCCAGGGCCCGGGCGATGGCCAGGCGCTGCTTCTGCCCGCCCGACAAATCCGCTGGCATACTCCCGACCTTGTCGCCAAGCCCGACGGACTCCATGACCTGCGCAGCCTGATGGCGGGCTTTTTTGGCCGGTACGCCTTTGAGGTCCAGGGCCACCATGATGTTCTCCTCGGCCCGCAGCGTGGGGAAGAGGTTGTAGTTCTGAAAAATGAACCCGATGCTTTGGAGCCGCACCCGGCATAACCCGGTTTCGGGCAGACCCACAATCTCCTGGCCCCGTATGACCACGCTGCCCGCGTCCGGACGCAGAATGCACCCCATGACGGACAGCAAGGTGGTTTTGCCGCTTCCCGACGGTCCCATGAGCAACACCAGTTCCCCTGGGTTCACGTCCAGTGACACCTGGTCCAAGGCCACGGTTCGGGCTTGGCCTGAACCAAAGGCTTTGGTCAGATTCCGCACCGAAACCGCCGGGGCGCCATTTGCCGCCACTTCAACGTCCCTTGAAAACCATCACCGGATCGATCCGGGTGACCTTGTTGATGGAGATGAGCGCCGCCCCCACGCACATGAACACCGTGACGAAAAAAAGCCCCACCGCGACCCCGAACGGCAGGATGATCGACGCCCCGCCCTTGTCCGCGAACTGCACGATCACGTAGCTGACCATGATGCCCAGGCTGTAGCCTGCCACGGCGCTGGCCAGGGCCTGGATGATAATGATTTTGTAGATGTACCAGTTCTCGGCCCCCATGGCCCGCAGGGTTCCGAATTCCGCCAGGTGGTCCATGGTGGTGGCGTAGAGGGTCTGGGCCACCACCACCACACCCACCACCAGCCCCAAGGCGGCGGCGATGAGCAGGGCCATGCCCGCGCCAGTGGTGAACATCCAATACTGCTGGGTTTTGCTCGAGAACTCCTTCCGGGTATAGACGTCGACGCCGTCCACATTGTCCAGAAGCGATCGGCGCACGCCTTCCGCGGATGCCCCCGGAGCGAGCGTGACCAGCACGTAGGTGAATTTGCCTTCGCGCATGTTGCACAGGGTCTGGGCAATGGGCAGCGAACAGAAGATATAGGGGGAGGTGGTGAAGGAGCGGATGCCGCTGGTGAAGGCGACCACCCTGGCCCTGTGTCCGTTGATCTCCACCTGGTCTCCAAGCTGGGCCACGCCGAGCTTGTGTTTGTATACTTGGTCGATAACAATAGTGTCGGTGAGGCTCAGCGCGCGGAGGTCACCTTCCACAACGTTCCAGGGTTTGCCCAAACCCGAAGGGAGTTCGTAGCCCACCACTTCAACGCTCTCGGTTCCGCCGTTGGGTTTTTTCCAGTTCGCGAACTGTACGACCAACCTCCGCGCCTCGGCGATCCCCGGCGTGGACAGCGCCTGGTAATAGGCTTTCTGCGGCAGCGGGGACGTGACGTCGAAGTTTCGCATGCCCCTGGCGCAGACCCAAATGTCCGCCTCGGTGTTGTCGATCACAGCGGACGTGGCCGAAGTGAACCCCACGAAAAGGCCCACCTGCACAGCAATGAGCACCACCGCGAAGACCACTCCGGTGAGGGTGACGACGAGGCGGACTTTGTCGTGCAGAAGGTTGCGAAGGGCGATGATGAGGGTCATGAGGCTAGGCTTTCTGCTCCAGGTGGGATAATGATGATTAAAACCCCGTTGCTATCGAGCAGGAGCAGGAATATGGCCAGACCCGAAGAGATGTGGCGTTGCCAAACCACCAACTGCGGTTATGTGTACGACCCCGACAGAGGCGACAAAAAAGGGAAGATCCCACCCGGCACCTCCTTCGACGAACTCCCTGAAACATGGAAATGCCCTGTATGCGGAGCCACAAAAAGGTGTTTCCGCCCTGTGGCCGGACCCGGCTCAACCGCTGAGGTAGTCTGCCCCGTACCGGACTAGCTCTCAGCCTTCTCCGGGAATCTTCTCGCAGTCGGAACGAAAACAGCAGTCTGGCTGTCCGCAGACTGCGAACAAACCCCGACCGAAACATGGCTCGTATCCTTCAGCGGTTTGGATCGCCCGGACAGCCGTTGTTTTGCTCCAGCCCACGGCAATCTTCAAGCCGACATCTTTGGCTTTGTCGCGAAGCTCTTTCATGTTCATGACGCGAAGCCCCCCTCGAAGAGTTCTTTCACCTACTGTTTAGACCATCTTGGGAGAGTGCGCAATGCGGAGAGGAAAAAATGCGAGTAATTCCAACATGCGGGAGAGCGCGCAGAGCAATGGAAGCATTTTTTGAATTCCAAGCCATACCGGCAAGTTAGCTTCCTGTTCTGGAAAAGACGTTCCCCATAGGGTTATTCGGCAATGCCGCTGCGCTCGCGAAAAAGGGTGGAATGCCATTCGAAGACACGCTCGATAAGTTCCTCCGCAACATTATCCTGAATGACCATCCATTGAATCTCGTCTGAATCCGGACCCTTGCGGCCGACGTGTTCAAACTCGACTCCCATTTGCAGATCTTTTGAAACAGGGTCCTCCACCAGGCGAACGGTCCTCCCCACCAGCCAGAGTTCCTTCGGTTGGTGGCGCACCTCATGGGCGAAATGCATATAGAGGGTGTACTCGTCTTTTACCGAAGGACAAAATTCGGACTGACGGCAGAATTCACGGTCGAAATAGAGCCCGATTCCCCCGGCGGACATGTTCTCCATTCTGCAGAGCTTCCCCTGCCTGAGCTCGCGCAATCCAAAGAGGATTTCATCATCCCCGGGATTTTTGAGCTTGCCCCCATTCCAGAAGAGAAGCTCATCAAACCAGCTGAGTTCGGGCCGCACCCGCATGCTGCGACGGCGCTGGGACCTTTCCACCCTGGCAGGCAAAGATGTAACGAAAACAATACCGCCATTCTTTGCTTGCCTGACATCGAGTATCTTGGCCCTGAAGCCGAAAAACCCCATACCGCTTTTCCCTTCACGGATGCGGAAATAGCAGCTGAAGTATTTTCCGACAAAAGAGTCGCCTTTTTGTATACCGTAAACGTCAAGGTAGAGTTTTTCACTGCCAAGGGTATTCAAAGAGCAACTGAGCCCCTTGAGCGTGGTCACGGAATCCTCGAAAACCAGATCCATCCGAGAACGCTGCACCAATGCCTGGTCCAGCAGCTCCCGAGAAGCCGTGACCAGAGTTTCATCTTTCTTTTTAAAGAGATCGATAATCATGCTTGTCCCATACACTCTATTTCAATGCGCCGCATCAGTACGTCGCGCTCTTGAATATATACAGCTTATAACAATACATCGTCTTTGTTAAATCACTCCGCAACGACTTGCAATTCCCATTCCGGATATTTCAAAACTGAAATGCGCCTGTTCGGTCGCACGATCGCACGAGCGGATGTCTACTTCAGAAAAACCTGAAAATATCAAACCAAGCAAGACTTGTCTTTCAACGGGAGTCTTATTGTGAACTTCGCCCCTGCTCCCGGCTGGGATTCCACAGTAAGTTCTCCCCCGTGATTCTCGCAAACGATGAAGTACGACACGGAGAGCCCCAGCCCCGTGCCGTGTCCAGGTTCCTTGGTGGTGAAGAAAGGCTCGAAGACTTTGCGCCTGGTGGCGTCGTCCATTCCTGGACCAGTATCCTCGACCTCGATGATCACAGCCTGAGCATCCCGCCGGGTGCGGACCGTGATGGACGGGGCTGGGGTCCCGGCAATGGCCATGGCCTGGGCCGCGTTCCGCAAAAGGTTGAAGACCACCTGCTGTATCTGCTGGGGCGAGCAGGGAACACAGGGGTTTTCCTGGTCGAACTCTCTCACTATCTTTGTTTTTTTGAAGTCGTAGTTTGAGGGCAGGCTGTAGTCCTGAAGGCAGAGGTCGAGTGCTTTGCCCACCAGCATGTTCACGTCCACCGGCAGCCAGGCCGAGGAGCTGCGCTTGCTGAACTCGAGCATGTTTGAAACGATGCCCGCTGCGCGCTTGGCTGAACCACGGATGCCTGCCAACAATTCCGGGATCTGTCTTTCATTCAGATATGCCAGGACATCCTCAAGCGAGCATCCCGCCTTTATTGCAGCCTGCTGGTTGGCCGGAGCATCCGGGCGCATCCGTGAGAGTATCACCTGGGCGCTCTGCATGATTCCGCCCAAGGGATTATTGATCTCATGGGCCATCCCGGCGGCCAGCCCTCCCACGGACATCATCTTTTCAGACTGCACCAGGAGCTCCTGCATGCGGTGCTGCTCCGTGGCTTCGTCAATCCGCACCACCGCCTCCCGCAGCCCGATCGTATGCAGCGGGTAGATTACCACGTCCTGGGCGTTGGTTGCGCCGTCCTTCACATACACCTGACGGGGCAGAACCAGCACAATGCCTTCTGATATGGAGCGGCGAACGTTCTCAAGAATATGGTCCGCCTGCGGCAGGGACGACTCGAGAACCGGCAGAGAGCACTCCCCGCAGGCTTGGCGGGCCACCATGTTGGCGTGAGTGACCTTTCCGGTCTCGTCCATGCAAAGGATGATAGAGGGGGAGGAGTCCAGTATGGCCTGCAGATAGGCCCGGGTCTTCTCCAGGTCGCCCTCGGCTTTTCGCAGATCGGTGATGTCCGCTATCACGCCAACCAGACCAGCCACTCCCCCCTCACCGTCGCGGTAGAGCGCCTTGTGGAACCTGACCTGTCTGGGACCTCTTGGGGACTCCTTCTCATATTCGTATACCTGAACCCCCTCCCTGGAGGAGAAGAGTTCATCGTCCTTGTTTTTGTACACTTGGGCTTCGTCAGGAGGATAGAGGTCAAGAACTGAGCGGCCCAGGAGCAACTCCCGCTTCACTCCCATGAGCTCGGAAAAGGCGGGGTTGCAGCCCTGGTAAATGCCCGAGGCGTCCTTGTAGAAGATCGGAGTGGGCATGGCCTCCATGAGCGATTGAACGAAATTCACTTGAGCGCCCAACTGTCTCTGAAGCCTGCGCCGGACGACCAGGTTGTAGGCCAGAATGATCGATATGGTGACCAGGAGCAATGTTACCAGACCGTAGCCCCATACGAGTTGCTTGTGCATCCCGTAGAAGGAGACGGGCTTGTTCAAAAAAATTCTGTCTTCAGGGAATTCGTCGGGATTGAGCCCAAAGCGCTGGACGGCGTTGTAATCGAACAGATTCTGCTCGCTGTTGTCCACCACCGGCGGCAACGGACTCCCGGGGCCATTGCGCAGGATGCCAGCCATCATGCGCCCGGCCGTGTCCCCCTGGGCTTCCATGGAAACCACCTTGCCGCCCAGGACGCCCTCCTTCACCCAATAGGACCAGCCGGTGAACACAGGAACCTTGCTCGCGGCGACAATCCTCCTGGCGGCTTCGTCAATTTGCATCAGCACGCCGTCATTGCGCGGGGTGACCATGGCGAAGACCACCCACTCTGGCCCAAGCTCCCGGAGTCTCCCTTCCATGGCGGATATTTCCCGCTCCTGAAAATAAACCGGTTCGATAGCGCCCTTAAGCTCACCGGTGGATCTTTCCATTTCAGCCACGTTAAGCACATTATTGGTTGTCGGGCCGGAAAGGACCAAGATTTTTTTTGTTGCAGGCAACAGCCTAAGAGCGAGTTGCAGAGTGTCTTGAAAGGCCGGCCCCTCAAAGACGCCCGTGATGCCGTCCTGGCCTTGGAGCATTTCCGGGCTGAAGGTGTTGATGCCGGCAAACACGACTGGAATATTCGGAGCAAGAGTTTGGCGGTGCTTGAGCCAGAAGTTCAGCGCCCTGAGCCCGTTGAGTATGACCGCATCGGCGGGCATTTTTTTCAGAAGGGCGGCCACGCTGTCCCGCTTTATCTTCAGGAACTCCGGATAGTCAGGGCTGTCGCGATAGCGTGCGGCTTCAAGGTACTCCACGACCTTTTCTATTTTCAGCCCGGATTTCTCGAAGGCCTTGTCGAGACCAAGACTCACTTGATCGGTCGCATCCAACCCCTGATGGGATGAATGCAGGATAAGGACGCGATAGTGCCTGGATGGGGGGGGATCACCGCCGGGTACAGCCCATGCTGGGTGGGACAAAACGACAAGAAGGAGCAGTAGAAGCACACGAACGAAAGATTCAAAGAGAGAAAGAAAAAACATGCTTACACCAAACATCGCATCACGGCTCGATGCCGTGTTTTCCGCTCCGTAGTATCATCAAGGAGATTCGTCAAAACAAAGCGTTGCGTGCACCATTCTGCCCGGCATGATCGTTTGGAGAGAAATCTGGTCCCATCGGAATGCTCAAAGAGCTTTCTTTGCTCTTAGTGGCAGTTTGACCACGAACTTCGCGCCCTTGCCCATCTCGGATTCGACCAGGATCTCCCCGCCGTGGTTTTCGCGAACGATAAAGTAGGTGATGGACAACCCGAGCCCCGTTCCGTGTCCGGGGGCCTTGGTCGTAAAAAACGGCTCAAAAACCTTGCGTCTGGTCTTCTCATCCATGCCAGGGCCGTTGTCCTCCACCTCAAGGGCAACCCACTCATCACGCACGCAGGTTCGCACGGTGATGGTCGGATGCGGCGTTCCGGCTTGGGCCATGGCCTGAGCGGCATTGCGCAGAAGATTGAAAACCACCTGCTGGATCTGCTGCGGAGAGCAGGGAACGCTGGGATTTTCCGGAGCATATTCCCTGACAACGCTTATTCTTTTGAAGTCGTAGTTCTCCGCGAGATTGTAATCCTGATGTATAAGCTCGAGCGACTTCTCAACCAGCGTATTCACTTCCACAGGCAACCATGCGGACGAACTGCGTTTGCTGAATTCGAGCATGTTTGCGACGATTGCCGCCGCGCGCTTTGCGGACACACGAAGCCCCTCAAGCAGACGCGGGATGTCTCTGTCTTGCAGGTAGGCCTGGATGCTCTCCATGGTGCAGCCGGCCTTTTGGGCAGATGCCAGGTTGGCCGGCATGTCCGAGCCCAAACGGGAGTGCATGACCTGGGCGCTCTGCATGATGCCTCCCAGGGGATTATTGATTTCATGCGCCATCCCGGCCGCCAGCCCACCCACGGACATCATCTTCTCGGTCTGCACCAGCAGCTCCTGCAAGCGGTGCTGTTCAGTGACGTCGTCGATGCGAACCACGGCCTCGCGAAGCCCCATGGCGTTCAACGGATAGATGACCACATCCTCTGCCTTGCTGATACCGTTCACCACTGAAATCTGTCTGGGAACAGCCACCACGCGTTCCTCAAGTATTGAGCCACGGACAGAATCGACCAGCTGAGGCATACGCGGCAATGCGGATTTCAGATCAGCCAGGGAACAATCGCCGCATATCTCCCGGGCCTTGGCATTGGTGTGTGTCACTATTCCGTTTTCATCCACGCAGAAAATCGCTGACGGCGACGCATCGAAGATGGCCTGCAGATATATGCGGTTTTTTTCGAGCTCGCGCTCAGCGTTATAGAGGTCGGTAAAGTCCGCCACCACCCCAACCAGACCGGCCACCCGCTGGGCTGCGTCGTAATAGAGCGCCTTATGGAACCTGATCTGCCTGGGGCCATCCGGGGTGGACTTTTCGAACTCATATATCTGCACCGGCCCGGATGAAAAAAGCGCATCATCCTGTTTTTTAAACACGTCCGCTTCTTTTTCCGGAAAGAGATCATGCACGGTCCGCCCTATGAGGCGATCCCGCCCTATCGCGAGGAAGGACTCAAAGGCCCGGTTGCATCCCTGGTACACTCCCCGGACATCCTTGAAAAACACCGGCGTGGGCATGGCCTCCATGAGCGACTGCACGAAGCTTACCTGCACCCCGAGCTGGTTCTTCAGCCTGTGCAGCGTGGCTGAATAGAATGCCAGTACGCACGACACCAAAATCAGAAAAAGGGTGACAACACTGTACACCCATACGAGCTGCTTGTTGGCCTCGTAAAACGACAGTTGCTTATGAATCACTTGGCTACCGGGAGGCAGCAAGTTTTCATCGAGCCCAAAGCGTTTGAGCGCCCTGTAGTCGAAGATGTACCGCCCGCGGGCCAGAACTTCCGGAGGCATCGTCCCGGGACTACTTCCCCTGATGACTTCAAGGGCCATTTGGGCAGCGGCCATACCCTGATCCTCCGGGACGATGATCTCCCCCCCCACCGGGCCATGGCCGGACCAGGAATTCCACGTTACGAAAACTGGCACCGGGCTCGCCTTCGTAACCCTCTCAGCCGCTTCCTGGCCGGTGAGAAGACGCCCTTCCTCACTGGGCCGTCCCACCGCCAGCACGATCCATTCAGGGCCAAGGCCCGCAAGACGCTGTTCGATGGATGCGATATCAATATCAGATAGGTATTCCACCGCGATCTTCGAAGACAGGGACGCGAGGTCGCTTTCGAGCATGGCCTTCACCACATCGAAGCCCAAGCTTCTTCCCCCAAGCACCAAAAGTTTGCTCGCACTTGGCACCAATTTGATTGCGGCCTCCACAGCAGCGCTGAACATTGGACGCTCAACCACACCGCTGACCAGCTTCTGCTCCCGCAAATTCCTGGGTATCGCATCCCGTATGCCGCAAAAGATCACCGGGACCGACGGTGCCAGTTCGTTACGGTTCTCCGCCCAGAATTCCATGGCCTGCTTGTCTGTCAGCAGCACCAAGGCTGGAGGAGTAGCCGCGATCATAGCTTTGAGGGATTCGCGCTTGCCTGCAAGGAACTGAGGATACTGTTGGGTAGAGCCCATTCTGAATGTGTCCAGGTATTCTACCATCTCCTGGATGTTCATTCCACTTTGAGAAAACACCTGGCTTATCCCGGCCCCAAGCCCATCTGTTCTGCTGAAACCGTGGTGGTAGGAATGGAGGATGAGTACTCTGGCTGCATGCGGAGCTTGTGCAGCATTGTTGGCATGGCATGCATCGGGGTTGGCGGAGCTTCCCAAGAAAACTAACGCCAGGAATAGCCATGGAAAGAAATTTATATAACTGCAGTTCATAGATATCTCATGAAACCTCGTACTTATCTCAACCAACGAGCCACGTACAGCGTATTGTATTTCAACTGAAGTAGCCATCTCTTACAAGAACGACAATGGGGGAAATCCGTACGGATTTCCCCCATTTTTCATTTATATAGATGGTAACTAAGCGAAATCGATCTTGAAAGAACCGTCCTCCGCCACATCCAACGCTACACTGCCAGGCAGGCCTCCGGTGGTCATATGCCCCAGTATTTCCTGGGACATTCGTGGCAGAATATTTCCGTTTAAAATATATTCGATGTTGCGCGCCCCGGTTTCCACTTCGGTGCACCGGGCGGCTATGGCGTCCACCACCTTGGGGGTGTAGGTCATCTTCATTTTGTTGTTGTCCAGAAGCATTTTCGCAAGCTTGTCGAGCTTCAACACCACAATGTTCTTCATGGCGTCGGGAGAAAGGGCCTCGTATGGCGCCACGGACATGCGCGCCAGCAGGGCCGGCTTGAAGTACTGGGAAAGCAGGGGCCTCACGGCGGCGAGCAGCGTGTCGTACGGAATCTGCGCCCCTTCCTTGGTCATCTCCTGGATCACGTCCGTGGCCAGGTTGGAGGTAAGGATGATGAGGGTGTTCTTGAAGTTGATCTCCTTACCCTCGCCATCGGAAAGCATGCCCTTGTCGAACACCTGGTAGAAGAGATTCAAAACATCCGGGTGGGCCTTTTCCACTTCGTCCAAGAGCACCACGGAATACGGATGCTGGCGCACGGCCTCGGTGAGCATGCCGCCCTCACCGTAACCAACATATCCCGGAGGCGAGCCGATCAGGCGCGAAACCGTGTGTTTTTCCTGGAATTCGCTCATGTTGACGCTCACCACGTTGCGCTCGTCCCCGAAGAGGATGTCGGCCAGGGTGAGCCCGGTTTCGGTTTTGCCAACACCCGAGGGCCCCACCAGCAAGAACACGCCCATGGGCTGGTCGGGGTTCTTGATGCCGGACTTGGCCGCCTTGATGACCTGGGCCACCACCTCGAGCGCCATGTCCTGGCCCTTGATGCGTTTTTTCAGGCGGTCCTCAAGGTTGGCGATCGTCGCGGCCTGGTCGCGGGCCACCTTGCCCACGGGAATGCCGGTCCAGTCCGCCACCACCTGGGCCACCAGATCCGGATTGACCTCGATCTGGATCATGGGGGCATCGCCCTGAAGATCCTTCAGGGCCTTGTCCGCCTTGTCCAATTCCTTTTCCAGCTTGGCCTTGTCCGCATCGGCAGCCTGGGCGATCTGCTCGCGAATCTCCAGCACCTTGTCCGCCGCCTGGCGCTCCTTCTCCCAAGCCGCCTGAAGCTCGGCCGCCTTCTTGGTGAGTTCCCCGATGGACTTGCCCACCTGCTTCAGGCGGTCCTCATCGACCGGAATTCTGTTGTCCTTGTCGCGCTCTATGGCCTTCTTCTCGCGCTCCAGTGCCTGTATGCCGCGCTCGGCGTCCTCCAGGGAAGCGGGCTTGGCCGAGAGGTTCACCTTCACCCTGGCGCAGGACGTGTCCAAAAGGTCGATAGCCTTGTCCGGAAGGAATCTGGCCGCGATGTAGCGGTCGGAGTATTCGGCGCAGATCTTGATGGCGTCGTCGCGGATGATGACCTTGTGGCTCTTCTCGTAGCTGTCGCGCAGGCCGCGCAGGATCAGGGTGGTGGACTCCACGCTGGGCTCGTCCAGCTTCACCATCTGGAACCGCCTGGCCAGGGCCGGGTCCTTCTCGAAGTATTTCTTGTACTCGCTCCAGGTGGTTGCGGCGCAGGTTTTGAGCTCGCCGCGCGCCAAAGCGGGCTTCAACAGGTTGGCGGCGTCCGAGCCTCCGGCCTGCCCTCCGGCTCCCACCAGGGTGTGGGCCTCGTCTATGAACATGATGATGGGCTTTTCGCTTGCCTTCACCTCGTTTATCACCCCGCGCAGCCTGTTCTCGAATTCGCCCTTCATGCCCGCACCGGCCTCCAGGAGGCCCATGTCCAGGTTGATGAGCGAGACGTTCTGGAGCGACTCGGGAACGTCGCCCAGGGCGATGCGCAGGGCCAGGCCTTCCATTACCGCTGTCTTGCCCACGCCGGGGTCCCCCACCAGGATGGGGTTGTTTTTGCGCCGCCTGGCCAGGATGTCCACGATCTGGCGGATTTCGTTGTCGCGCCCGAACACGGGGTCGATGCCCCCGGACTTGGCTTTGGCAGTAAAGTCCTGACAGAAGCGGGCGATGAAGCTGCCCTCCCCGCTCGCCGGTGCTCCCGGCGCGCCCGCCGGAGCGACTCCCCCGTCAGAAGCGGTCTTGGCCTCGGAGGAGGATTTGGTAAGATTCCAAAAATCCTTGAGCAGGCTCTCCCGGTTCACCGGGGCCAGAAGGTCCAGGTAGGGCCCTGAACCATAGAAGCTGGGCCTGGCCAGAAAGGCCAAAAGCACTGCACCGGAGCGGATGCGGCTGTCGCCCAAATCCACGGACCCCACCAGCCAGGCATCCTCGAAGAGTTCCACCAGGAGAGGAGAGAAGGTGGGTTTGCCCGAGTTGCCGGTTTTCAAGTCTTCCAGCGAGTCAGTGAGTCCGGCCACCAGCCTTCCGGCATCGACTCCGCTTGCCCTGAGCACGCCCGGAATGTCCGCACCGGTGTCTTCAAGGCACTTGAGCAGGAAATGCTCCACCGTGACCTCGTACTGCGTGCGCGAAACAGTGAGCCCGGCCGCATTGTGCAGGGTATTGGTGCAGAAGGTGTTGAGCTTGGCCAACAAGGACTTCATATTGACGTTGATCATACGGCACTCTCCAAGCAACGGATTACAATTTCGGCATTTCGCAAACCATACACCACATGACCTTAAAAAGAAAAGGATTCTCGCGTATTTTCAGGCGAAAAATGTGAACTGGATCACGGCGCGAAACGTTTTTTTCAGCTACGCTGGTCTTACCTGGAGGCACATATGCCGGTTTTCAAAAGCGATCCGTCCATTACGGACATCCTGGCCGCCATGGGCGAGCTGGAATCCTTCGTGGACATCACCCCGTCCGATGCAGAAGTTCTCTTCAGGGCCGCCCACGAGCAGGCCATGAAGAGGATACGGACATCCATACTGGTTCGCGACCTGATGACGACAGAGGTCCTGACCCTCTCCCCCGGAGACGAGGTCCGGGTGGCCGCCAAGCGCCTGGCCGAGGCCCGGGTGTCCGGCGCTCCGGTAACGGACAACGGGGCCCTTGTGGGCGTGGTGTCGGTAAAGGATTTCCTTCGCCTGCTGGGCCTCAATGCGGACTCACCGCCAATAGCCCTGGCTTCGGCCCTGCTCAGTGGCGAAACCTGCTCCGGTGCCGGACTGGAATCCACCACGGTGGGCGCCATAATGACGTCCACCGTACGCGCCATAGGCCCGGACACGCCCGCCTTCGAGGCCGCGCAAGCCATGTCCCGGTTCATGATCAACCGTATGCCCGTCATGGCTGGAGAGCGCCTGGCAGGAATAATCACCCGTTCCGACATCGTCAGGGCGTTCGGCGACTTGTTGGGAGACGCCGGATGAAAGACTACCTGGCCAAGATGCGCGGCAACGGGCAAAGCCCGCCCCGCGCCTCCGCCCGCGAAATAGGCTGGTCGTGGTTGGGGGCGGTTCTGGGCATCGCCCTGGTGGGGTACCTTGATTCGCTCCTGGTGCAGAGCACGGAGGCGATTCTTCTCATAGGCTCTTTCGGAGCCTCGGCAGTGCTCCTCTTCGGCGCTCCCAGGAGCCCGCTGGCCCAGCCCCGCAACGTGATCGGCGGGCACATGCTCTCGGCCCTGGTGGGAGTGAGCATGCGGCTTGTGCTGCCGGACCCTGCCTGGGCCTGCGCGGCGCTGACCGTGGCCACGGCCATTGCGCTGATGCACGCCACCGGCACCCTGCACCCTCCCGGAGGAGCCACTGCCCTCATCGCAGCCGCTGGCGGGGGCAAGATAGCTGCCCTGGGGTATGTGTTCGTACTTGTTCCGGCCGGAACAGGCGCGATGGTCCTGGTGGCCGTGGCGCTGGTGGTGAACAATCTGGCCAAGGCCAGGAAGTATCCCGATTATTGGTGGTAATTCAGGCCGGAACCCCGTCAAAACCCTTGAAGGTCACCTCGGCCTCGCCGGAATAGCCCTGGGTCAGTATCCAGGTGTCGTATCCAAGGCGCGACCAGAGCGGTTGCCCCGGCCTGGCCGGCTGCACCTCACCCGGTTCGAGCTTCAAGCGCAGGTCGTGTTCCACCGGCTCCACCAGGTACATGCCGATCAGGCTCTCCACATGGTAGTTGAGTTCCTTCCCGGGCAGCAACTCGTGGAACTGCGGGGCCTTCAGGCCCCCGAACTCCACGGTGATCTTGCCCATGCGGTCTTCAACCAACGACCCCACCCAGCAGTCCTCTCCAAGCGAACACCCGGCTGTTCCCAGGCAGTTTCGTTGGTCATCGGGAATGGGCACCCAGCGGTGCACGCACTGCTCCACATCAACCTTTGCCTCGTCCACGGCATCGGCCAGCATGGTCTTGAGCCCCAGGGCCGAGCGCGGATACTGGGTGAAAAGCCCGATGTAGCGAAGCGCCGCCGAGGGGCGCGACAGCTTGGTGCGAAGCTCTTCGTGCCCCAGCCCCAGCAGGCAGTAGAGGCGGTCCAGGTAATCCCGGTCCTCCTCGTCCAAGGCCTTGACCATGAGCCGGTATTTGGCCCAGGCCCGGTAGAAATGGATGTAGGTCCTGTTGCCCAGGATATCCAGGAAGTCGCGGGAAACGCTTTTGTCGTCGGAACGCTCCTCCAAAAGCTCTTCGGTGTAGAAAGTGGGCAGGGGCGAACCGGTGCCGTAGATTCCAAGGAACGTAGCTTCGAGCCCAATTCGCGCCTGATCCCCCTCCTCCACGGGAGGAAGGATTTCGATTTCGGTGATGTCCGAGCCGGGGAAGGAAAGGGAAAGATGCGGACGCACCCGGAGGATGTCGTCGTAGAAGACCTGGGCGTCGGGCTCGGTGGTCTTGCCGGTCCAGAGCTTGAGCAGGCGGATGGCCTGGAAGAACGAATAGCTCTGGGGCTTGGCGACCAGCCCCTCAATTACAAGAGGAAGCGTTCCCCGATCCTGGCCGGCCATTCAAAGCGCTCCTTCTTGTAGACGTCCTCGACGCCCAAACGGGTGAAGCAGTTTACCGCCGCGTAGCCCCCAAGAAAACCGTCCAGCACGGAACCGAACAGATACATGTCGCCCATGCTCGCAAACCCCGTGGGGTCGAGCTTCATTTCAATGAGCTGGCCTCGCATCATCACACCGCCGACCAGCCGGTTGGTGGTCTCGACGTTCATCTCGGAGATGGCCTCGGCCCGCTTGATGCCCGCCAGAACCCCGGCCCGGTCCTTGGTTTCCGGGAAGATGTAGAGCTTCACCAGAGCCTTCAGGTTCTCCGTGTCCGCCATGGGAAGATAGTTCAGGTAGAGGTGCGACAAAAGCCGCCACAGGCTCTCCTTGCCGATGGGCGGCTGGCGCGTGGCCGTGGGTGGCCGCAAGTTGGAGAAATCCGCCAGAACTGGCGAGGTCTCCGTGGGTTTTGAGATGTCGCCGATCTGGAGGTTCTCGGGCAGGGTGGAGTTGGTGCAACGGATGGTGAGCGAGAGGGTTTCAGTCTGGGGTTCGGTGGTTCCCTTGGGATAGGCCACCGAAAGATAGAGATCCGTCTTCTCCTCCAGCGCGCTCTGGCGATGGTTCAGGGAGTAGACCGGCCTGGCCTCGCTCATGGGGTTGAACATCTCGAAGGGGTAGTACTCGCGTTGCCCCACCGAGCCCTGCTGGAATCCGATCACCTTGTCCACCGAGTACACCTGGTAGTGCCCAGTCGCCCCGCCGCTCGCGAAGACCTTGTATTCGGGCATCCTGTGGTCGAGCAGGATGGGGTCGGCCTCATGCGGGAACAGATTGATGGCCGGAGTGGCGAAAAGGGCCACCGAATCCCGTGGGAAAGCGGGAGGATCGTTCACCGGGGCCATGAATTCAAAGAGCATCTCGAAGGAGCGCCCCTGGCCACGGTCCAGCCACTGGTCCAGGCCCTTCACGTCAAGAAACAGGAACTTCTCTGGGAGTGTGAAATATTCCTGGAGGATGCGGTATCCGGGATAGGACTGTTTGGGATAGGGGATTGCCGCTTCATCTTCGCCGAACCCCACCGGTACAAGGCTCGACTTGGGCAGCACCGCGGGTGTTCCCCCGCCATCCGTTGCCCGCAGGGTTATGCGCGCTGTGTGGCGCATGAGAGCCAGGTATCTGTCGGCAGCGTGACCGTAATCTCCCGCCAAGTGGAGACGAAGTTTTTTTGACGTCCATTTGTCCAACTGCATGCCGGTGAGTTCGAAGGAGAGCTTCAAGGCTGATGCCCGCCCGCCTGTCTGCAGCAGGGAGACGTCCGTAAGCGCCAGCGGCAGAAGCTCCACCCCGTAGCAGGTGGTGAACGTGCAGCCGGTCCCCTCCACGGGGATTGATGAGGTCTGCGTCCCTGCCGGAACCTGAAGAGCCTCCAAAAGGGAACGCTTTGGCGTGAACTTCAGAATGGTCATGGACGGCACCGGGCTCAGGTAATGCGGAAAGACAAGTCGCATGAGCCCGTGAATGATCTCGGGGAATTCATCGTCGAGCTTCTGGGCCAGAAGCCCGGAGAGAAAAGCCGTGCCTTCGAGCAGGCGCTCCACGTCCGGGTCTTGGCTGGGGCCCGAAAGCATGGGGGCCAGGGCCGGGTGTTTCTTGGAGAACTCCGCGGCCAGGTCGCGCAGATTGGCCAGTTCGCGCTGGTAGTAGCGATTGATCACGGCCTACTCCTTCACGCTGACCTTGCCGTCCGGGTCGATGATGGTTTCAAACACCACGGGGACCTCGCGGGACTCGGCCTGAACCGTGGCCTCAAGCTTGAAAGCCACCTGGAGCACATCCTCGCTTTGGGGAATGTAGGTGACGTTCACGCCCTTGAGGCGCGGCTCGTATTTGCGGACCACGTCCGAGATGGACCGCTGGATGTCGGGGATGGTGTCCTGGCCGAAGGTGGAGCCCAGGTTGGTGAAATCGGGGACGCCGAAGTCGTCGTCGATGGGGGCTGTGCCCTGCTTGGTGTTGAGGATCATGCGCAGATGCCGCATCACCGATTCAACCACGACCGCCGGGTCGGGGTTGCCGCGCAGTTCCGGGTGTTTCTCCACCTCGCGGATGCGTTCGAGCAGGCGTTGCTGGTACATGGACGGTCCTTAATCCTTACAGGGTGTTAGAATGAACCGTCCCTTCGAGTCAATGCGATCCTCCCGCGTTCAGTCCCCGCTGCCGTCCTGTCCGCCACGTTTCTTGCTGCCTTGTCCGGCGGAGGAGGCCTCGTTCTTCCAGTCGTCGCCGGGTTTCATGCCAATGGACTCCCAGAACATCTGGATGTTGTCCCGGCCGGTGGGGGGCGTAAGATCAGGGCTGGTGCGCTCCTCGGCTGAAGCGTCGTCCTCGCCCACGAAACCTCGTTTGAAATCGTCCCCGCGCATGGATGATTCTCCTTGATGCGTCCGAGGCTTCGTTCGCGCTTCATCCGGGTCAACCAAAAGCGGCACGGTCTGAGCCTGTGCCTCGCTCGGTCTACCCGGCCTTCTGCGCTGCCGCGGTTTTCTCTCCGCTTTTTGCTTCTGCGTCCGAAGCTCCTTGGATCGATTCGCCACCAGCCTCAATGCCGCCCGGATCGAAAATGGGGTCGCTTAGATAGTCTAAGGCTGGTGAATACAAAAACTCGCCCGGATCTTTTTCGCAAAAAAAGGAAATCACTTCAGGCATACACACCTCGGCAGGTTCACATCGCCGGCTTCAAACCTGGCTATTGCCAGCAGCTCGTGCAGACGTCCGCGGAAGTATCCGGCTTGGTGGCCGGAACATCCTGCGGGGCAAGGCCGGTGATCGGGTCCACGATGGGATCCTGCACCGGATCGACTATTGGGTTGGCCAAGCCTTCGACCATTCCGGTCTTGTACATACGCCCTCCTGGTCTGAATCCGGCCCCCGCCATGGCGGTCGGGGGCCGGATGCGTGGTGCGGATTAAGCGCCCTTCCAGTCGTCGGTGTATTCGATGTTGCCTTCGTTATACGTCCAGGTGATCTTGGAATAGGTGAAGCTTATCTCTTCCATGTCGTGGAAGGGCTTGTTGTCGGGCAGGAAGGTCATGGGGGTGTATTCGCGCATCATGACGATGATGGCGTCCTCCATCTTCACCGTATAGTAGTTGTCTTCCTTTCCGTCAGGTTTGATGCGGAAGTAGTTGATCTCAACAGTGCATTGCTCGCCCTTGCAGCATGCCTGGGACATCTTGGGCGAGCCGGGGTTCTTGTGCACCGTCACGGTGAAGGGATGATGGATGCGCTGACCGGTGGGCAGACCGGTATGGGTGTCCTTGGGAATCTCCACATAGTGATTGGACTGGTAGACCAGCATGGTGTCCTTCTTCTTGGAGTCGGACTGGTCGCAATCGCCCTTGATCTGCCCCTGGGTCTTGCCGGTAATCTTCATGTACGCAGTTAAAGCCATGACACTACCTCCATGGTTTTTAGACTATTTCTTGTCCAGCTTGCCGACCAAGGACAGGGTGAACGAAGCGCCCATGTACTTGAAGTGCGGCCTGGCCAAAAGCGTGACCGAATAAAACCCGGGATCGCCCTCCACGTCCTGCACCTCGATCTTGGCCATGCGCAGGGGACGGCGGGAACGTACGCTGGGCGCCGGGTTGTCCATCTCGGTAACGTATTGGCTGATCCACTTGTTCAGTTCGTCTTCCAAGTCCGCCCGTTCCTTCCAGGTGCCGATGTTCTCGCGCTGGATCACTTTTATGTAGTGCGCCAGGCGGTTCATGATGAACATGTAGGGCAGCTGGGTGGAGAGCTTGTAGTTGAGTTCTGCCTCCTTGCCTTCCTTGGAGATGCCGAAATACTTGGGCTTCTGCACGGAGTTGGCGGAGAAGAAGGCCGCGTTGTCGGAGTTCTTGCGCATGGTGAGCGCAATGAAACCCTGTTCGGCCAGTTCGAACTCCCGGCGCTCGCTGATGAGCACCTGGGTGGGAATCTTGGTCTGGATCTCGCCCATGGCCTCGTACTGGTACAGGGGCAGGTCTTCCACAGCACCGCCGCCCTGGGGGCCGATGATGTTGGCGCACCAGCGATACTTGGCGAAGGAGTCGGTCAAACGCGAAGCGAAGGCGAAGGCCGCGTTGCCCCAGCAGAAGTCCTCGTCGCCGCCGGAAACGTCTTCCTTGAAATTAAACGTCTTGGCCGGCGCCGTGTCCTGGCTGAAAGGCAGGCGCAACAGGAACCTGGGCAGGGTGAGCCCAAGGTAGCGTGCGTCCTCGGATTCGCGTAGGGAGGTCCATTTTGTGTACTGCGGCATCTCGAAAATGGACTGGAGGTCCTTCAGATTCGGCAGGTCTTCCCACTTCTCTATGCCGAACATCTGCGGCCCCACGGCCGAGATGAACGGAGCGTGGGCCATGGCCGCCACCGAGGCGCAGTATTGCAGGAGCTTCACGTCCTGGGGCCCGGGCCCGAATTCGTAGTTGGCCACCATGGCCCCGAAGGGCTGGCCGCCGAACTGGCCGTATTCCGACGTGTATACCTGCTTGTAGAGGCCGGATTTGACCACTTCGGGGGCATCCTCGAAGTCGGAAAGCAGGTCTTCCTTGGTGACGTTGACGAACTGGAGCCGGATGTTCTCCCTAAAATCCGTGTGCATCACCAGGTATTTGAGCGAGCGCCAGCTGGACTCGACTTTCCTGAATTCCTGGTTGTGCATGATCTCATTGACCTGAGAGGAGAGCTTCTGGTCCAGCTGGGAGATCATGTCGTCAACCAGCGCACCCGAGATGCGCGCACCTGCCCGCTCAGGTTTGACCAACTCCTCAAGGAAGGCCTGGAGGCCCTGCTTGGTCGTAGAGAATGCATCGTCAGAAGGCTTTAATTTGGTAGCCTCGACGATGTCGTCCAGAAGCGATGCGTCCGCTGCCTGGGCTTGCGCCTGCTGCGGTGCTTTCTGGGTTTCGGTCGCGTCGTCAGCCATCTGAAATCCTCCTTAGGAACCTATACCCAGTTCTTTGAGCAACCGGTCGCGCAGACCGGGATCCTGAACCATGTCCTGCACTTTCTTGCGGAACTCCGGCACGTTGGACAGAGGACCCTTCAGGGCCTTCAGGGCCTCGCGCAGTTCCATGAGCTTCTGCAGTTCCGGCACCTTGGCCACGATGGCGTCAGGCTCAAAGTCTTTGAGGGTGTCGAACTTGAGATGCACGCCCATCTCATCGCCATCCTTCCCGGAAACGCGGTTGGGAACGGCCATGTTGAGTTCGATGTTCTGGGCCTTGAGCACGTCGTCAAAGTTGTCCTTGTCGACGCTTATGGGCTCGCGGTTCTCCAGCGTGCGGTCGTCGGGACGATTGGTGAAATCGCCCAGCACGAGGAGCTTCAACGGCAGTTCCACCTCTTCCTTGGCGTCGCCCGTGGCAGGCTTGTAAACAATGTTTACGCGTTCCTTGGGGGCGACGGACGCTTCCTGAGCCATGATTTCCTCCTGAACTGTATTGGAGTTTCACCATTTTGTTTATCAAATACCAGCTAGATGGAAAGCTTTTTTTTCCCGGCCCTGGTAGAGGGCATCCACAAACCCATAAGGCATACTAATAAGGACTTATTCCTGGAAGGCTAGTCCAAAGCGGCATTTCTTTGGAAAGATAATCAGAAGCAGGATCTACACCCGCAGAAGCAGCACGGAAACAGCTTACCGATTAGGCCGTTCGCGAACAGTGCGCATTGCCCGGCGGATGGCGGACTCTATGTGGGCGTCCTTCACGGGCTCTGAAAGCACAATGGACCCCAGTTGGCGATAACGTGAAGGAAGCAGGTTGAGGGTAAGGGCGTAAATGTCTTGTATGTCGAGCGGATCAGGCGTGAACTCCTTGTCCTCATCCAGCGTTTTTTGCAAAAGTCTGCAAACTCGGACCTCGTTCTTGTTGCGGATTTTGGTCAGGTCCACTCCGTTCACGAGAAGCTTTTCTTCCTTCATGGCTCACCGCCTCCGAATGGCCGGTTGTCGGTTAGCTGGAGACATAGCAGAGTCGCCATGTCTTTGAACACCAAAAAGAGCTTACTTTGCGAATATGCCTCTCGAATCGCCACACAGCGCCACGGAGGGTTACGTTTTTTGATACCCCTAAATACCAATATCCAGCTAGATTCACAACTCAGTTCAATAAGAGCGGCATTTGAAGCCCTTTCTTGTTTCACAGCCATCCCCATGAGGAACAAGATACCCGAGAGGGCGCCGCCCTCTCGGACTCTCCCGCCAGGGGAAATGATTTCCCCTGGACCCCTCTATTACGTTCGCGCCCGCTTATCCGGCATGCCGGAAAAGCGGGCGCGAACAATATGGGATTCCAAAGGGACACTGTCCCTTTGGCCGCCGGAGGCTCTTCCCCGGCTTCTATTTATTCTTCTCGTGCCATTTCCAGGCCGTGCCCACGATGGTCTCGATGTCTCCGTACTGCGGCTTCCAGCCGAGCAGTTTGTAGGCCTTGTCCGCATAGGCGTAGAGGCCCGGCGGGTCGCCAGGGCGGCGCGGGCCTTCCTTCACCGGCGTCACCTTGCCGGAAACCTTTTCCACCGCGCGGATCACCTCGCGCACGGTCTGGCCGTTGCCGGTACCCAGGTTCACCACCAGGCTCTGGTCCTTGCTCTGCAGGTATTCCAGGGCCTGAATGTGGGCCACGGCCAAGTCGGCCACGTGGATATAATCCCGGATGCAGGTGCCGTCCGGGGTGTCGTAATCGGTTCCGAAGATCTCCACATGCCCGCGTCTGCCCTGGGTGGCCTTGATGACCAGCGGGATCAGGTGCGTCTCGGGATCGTGCTCCTCGCCGATCTCGCAGTCCGGGTCGGCCCCGGCCGCGTTGAAGTACCGGAGCGCGGCGTAGCGGACCCCGTAGGCCGTATCGAAATCGCTCAAGGTCTGCTCCATCATGAGCTTGGTCCAGCCGTAGGGGTTGATGGGCTTCTGCGGATGGTCCTCGCGAAGCGGCAACTCGTTCGGCACGCCGTAGGTGGCGCAGGTGCTGGAAAACACGATGTTCTTGCACTTGGCCCGGCGCATGGCCGAAAGCAGCGAGAGCGTGCCCATGACGTTGTTGCGATAGTACTTCTCGGGGTCGGCCACGGATTCACCCACATAGGCGAAGGCTGCAAAATGCAGCACGGCCTGGGGCTCGTACTTCTTGAACACCGTGTCCAGCATCTCGCCGTCCAGGATGTCGCCCTTAATGAGCGGCCCCCATTTCACGGCCCATTCGTGGCCGTAGACCATATTGTCGAACGTGATGGGCTGATACCCGGCCTGCTTCAGGGCCTTGCAGGTGTGCGAGCCTATGTAGCCCGCTCCGCCCGTCACCAGGATATTGCCTTTCATTGCGCTGCTCCCGCGTTGTCCACGGCCTGCCCGAGCACAACGGTGCGCGGTCCCAGGGCCATGGTCAGTTCACGATAGAAGTTGGTCACCTCGATGCTTAGCCGAATGTCCTGCCCGGGCTTGAGTTCCGTCACTCCCATGAGCCCAGCCGGGATGAGCCCCTCCACCTGGATATGCGGCAGGGGTTTGTCCAGGGCCTGCACCAAGCCTTTGTCCTCGATGCGCTCCACTGGCGCGCCGTTCTCGTAGCGCCAGATCTGGGGACGGAGTTCAAAGCGTCCAGGCCATACAGAATGCGGCCCAGGGGTTAGGTGCACCCCGAAGGTGCGCGGGCCTGCCCCGGCATCAAGGGTTATACGTATCTGGTAGGTCTCGGACAAGGGATACTCTCCGGAATAGTCCAGCAGGGCCAGATCCACATAGTTACCCGCGATGTTAAAGAAAGAAAGCCCTTCCGGCCCCCAGGCCAGATGCACGTCCCCGAAGGGGACGTAGGGTTTGGGCGTGCTGAAGCCCGTAAGCCGGGTGGACGCCTTGTCCGGCCAGTCCGTCAGGGTGCCGTCCGCCAGGTCTTTGGAAGCGGCAGTTCTCAGGATGACGGTTTGGATGTCTCCGTTGGACTTCTGGGTCCAGCGGCTGGCAGCGTGGATGGCTGGAATGCGGGGGTTGAGTTCCGAGAACGCCGAGGTGAGGAGTTCGTAGGGTTTGTTGTGGATGTCCACCAGGCCCATATTGAAGTCCTCGCCGTCGCTGCGCCCGCCCGTGGGTTCGTCGGTGTACTGGAACCAGTGCACGCCGGCCACGTTGGGAAAGGAAGCGAAGTTTCGCATGGCGGCCACGGCCCCCTTGGCGCGCTGTTCCTGAGTCTTCACATGCATCAGGTGGCCGTTGTTCACGTTGCCGCTGCGGTTCTCGTCAGCCGCGAAGAAATATTCCGAGATGAGCACGGGCGCATCGGACAGATCGCGCAGGCCCTCGAAGTAATACGGGGCTACCCAGCCGTCCTCTCCGTCCACGTTGTAGTTGGTGGAGAGCACGTCCACGAATCCCTTCTGGGCCAGCACCGCGTCCTGGTTGTAGTAAAGGGGCAGCCTGTCCCCCACCACCAGGGCCTTGGGGTCGGCCTTGCGCATGGCGTTGAAGGCCAGCTCATAGTAGCGCTTGGCGATCTGGTAGGTGTACTTGCCGATCACCCTGATGCCCTGGCCACCCGGGCGCAATTTGAGCGCGGCTCCGGTTTCCTTGAGCTTCTCGAAGGAGTCCAGCTCGCCTGCGGGGACGAAATCCTTGAGCAGCCGGTCCCACTTGCCTTCGTAGTGGTCGTAGAGCAGCTGCCAGAGCACCCGTTTGGAGGAAAACGCCCACCCCCGCTCCAAGTGCCACAAAAAGAGCGGAGAGTTCCACCAGCCCACTTCGTTGTCCGTGAAATAGCCCAGGATGCGCGGGTTGGCCTTGTATTTGGCCGTTATCGTACGCGCGATCTCGTCGGCAGCGTCCTGCATGGAGGGATCGAATATGTCGTACCAATGGAGCTTGGAATTGCGACCCAGGTCGATCTCCGGAATCACCGGGAAACTCATGACAGGCGAAACGTCGGACCAGCCGCCGGCGGTGTTGAACCCCCAGGTTGTGAGCCTGGACTGGGTGTCCTGGCCCCAGGCATCCAGATTGGGGTAGAAGCGCCCCCAGTAGTAGGCATGGGCCTTTTGCGCCTTCTCGTCATTGGTGGAGCCGCTGGTGTTGTTCACGCCGAGCGAGAAGAACTTGGTACCATCGGGCGTGATGAGCCAGCGCACGCCGTTCTGCTCAGCGGTGGACCAGCCCCGGGCCATGGCTAGCGACGGGAGAAATGAAAGAAGTAAGACGAGGGGGAGGAGAAGCCTCCGGCGGCCAGAAAAGGCTCCGCCCTCTCTGGACTCTCCCGACAGGGGGATGATCCCCCTGGACCCTACAAATATTGCTAAAGCCGTCACTGCGGAACCAATCCTTTATTCAGTGGCCTCTTTGAGAAGCTTCGAAAGCACCTTGTCCGAATCGAACCACTCCTTGGCAAAGGCTTTCGCGGCCTTGGAATGCTTCTGCCAATCCGAACGGACCGACTCGATCCCGGCCAAAGCCTCGTCCTCGGTAGTGAAGGCCAGAACCCCTTCGCCCACGGGCATGAACTCCGAAAAACCGGTGTCCTGCACCACACAGGGCCGCCCCGCCGCCAGGTAACAGCTGCTCCGGCAGGAGAACCAGCCGCTGCGCGAAGCCACATAGGCGTTCTTGGCCATGGAGAACTCGGCGAAGCTGTCCCAGATGTAGTCGCGGTAGAGCCACGGCGTGGTGGACTTGGCGAAGCCGTCTTCAAGCTTCCAGCCCTTGGCGGAAAGCTCCTCGCGCGGCGGCCTGCCCTGGCCCAGGGCCAGCTCCAGGGTGGCGCTGGTCTTTTGCGGCAAGTCGATGAACCGCATGAACTCCATGTTCTTGCCGCCGTACTGCACGCCCTCTATCACCGGTCCGGATTCCTTGGGCTGCCAGGAGAGCACGGTGGTGAAGGCCTCGCCCGCTGGTTTTCTCGGCGTGTCCCAGCTTTCGAGCACCATGGGCTGGCGCGTGGAGCGCCAATCGAAAACGCCCTTGGGGATGCGGCAGCCCGGTTTGCCGAAGTTCTCGGCAAAGCTGAAGAAGCGGTTGTGCATCTTCATGTGCTCGATGTTCTTGACGTCCTTTTCCGAAGCCGTGCCAGCCAGGTAATCCGGAATGCCCGCCTGGGTGTACATGGGGTCGGAATCGATGAGCACCTTCACCGGGATGGACTGGTATTCCTCGCGCAGCCACAGCGTGGTGGAGATGTTGAACACCACGTCGGCACGGCGGACAACGTCCGCCAGTTGTTCCTTGCTCAGCCCGTGAAAATGGTCTCCGGGATCACGCACGCAGAAGCGTTTGGCTAAACCGGGGTCGAGCGCCGTGAGGTACTCCGTCAGGTACTTGATGTGGTATGAGTAGTCTTCCGTGAAGGTGACGTTGAACGGGTCGTAGGCCCACCCGCCCGTGTCCTCCAGGTAGTAGACGTCGTGCCCCAGCTTGTAGAAGCCGTGCAGGTACTGGATGTAGTCCCAGGCCACCCCGCCCAGAGGGTAGGTGCAGGCCAGACCAGAGACGATGATGGTGCGTTTCTTCATTGTGCTTACGGCCTCCGGTGGGGCTTGGCTGGCTTGAATGGCTTAATGTTGAAGTCGGAGTCCACTTCCAGATACAATTCTGAGCTTGTACCCATATACTGGGCCACTGCAGCGGCGATGTAGGGCATGGCCTTTCCCATGTCGCTGGTGGGCCCTTTGCTGGCTACCCGGATAGTCCACACCGTGCTCTTGGAGCCTCCCGCCTTGTAGCGGGCCATGTCCACCGCCTCCACCAGCACTTCCCGGGTGTACTCCGAAAGGAACAGTTGCTGCGGGGCTATGCCGGGCGTTCTGGGGCGGAAGTTGTCGAAGGGGGCGCGGCTGTCTTCCACCACGCGGTAGGCCAGATAGATGCCCAGGTCGGCCTGATCGAGCCCGGCGGCACGGACGTAGCCCTTGGCTTCCAGGGCCTTGGCCAGTACTTCGGCCGCACTGTTGAACTGCTCAGTTTCCTTCGGTTTGACCTCCATGATGCCCTGGAGCACCACGAAGCGTTTTTCGTAGGGAACATGCTCGGCATAGGCGTCCAGGTGCATGGTGTACTTGGCCCCGCCCGCCGTTCCGCAGCCGGTAAGCACTGCCGACAAGCAGGCAAGAAGCAGAACCAACCCTGTCCTGGCAGCAAAGCCACCCATGCCGGTTGGAGAGTTCCAACCGCGCGGCAGAGTCCTGCTGATCGAGGTATGGCTAATGGAGTGGTTCATGGCGCTCCCCTGGTTGCAGGCGGGCCGTCTGCCTGCTGGCAGACGAATACGGGAAGGATCTCGCCTCGCATCCCCGCAGGCCACCGGCATCAGAACCGGAGTATTCCAGAGTGTGGAGGGTGTTCACCACGGCTGGGTTACGGAGCTTCCTCGGTGGGCACCAAGGGCTTTTTCCCACGTTCCTTGAGCGGTGCGAACTGGAGCGAGTGCAGCCTGGCGAATTCGCCTCCCCGGTCCAGAAGTTCCTGGAAGGTGCCCATCTCCTGGATGGTTTTGTCCTTGACCACCAGGATCAGGTCGGCCCGGCGCATCATGGACAGGCGGTGCGCGATGACAAAGGTGGTCCGGTTCTGCATGAGCCGGTCCAGGCTCTCCATGATGAGCGCCTCGGTCCCGGCATCCAGAGCGGAGGTGGGTTCGTCCAGAATGAGCAGCGGCGCGTTCTTGAGAAGAGCCCTGGCAATGGCCAGGCGCTGGCGCTGCCCGCCGGACAGGTTGGAGCCGCGCTCGTCAAGCTTGGTATCGTAGCCTTCGGGCATGGCCGTGATGAACTCGTCGGCATTGGCCATTTTGGCCGCCTGGATCACTTCCTCGCGGGTGGCGGTCTTTTTGCCGTAGGAGATGTTGTCGTGCACGCTCATGGGGAAGAGGTGCGTATCCTGAAGCACTATGGCCACCTGCTGGCGCAGGCTTTTGAGCTGAACGGTCTTCAGGTCCTGGCCGTCGATGGTGATGGAGCCCTTCTGCGGATCGTAGAAACGCAAGAGAAGGCTTATGAGCGAGGTCTTGCCCGCGCCGGTCTGCCCAACCACGGCAACGGTGGAGCCGCCGGGGCAGGAGAACGTGACGTTGTTGAGCACCGGACGCTCGGGGTCGTAGCCGAACGTCACGCCCTCAAAGGACACGGCCCCCTTGGCAATGGCCAGGGGCTTGGCGTCCGGCGCCTCAGGCACGGACTTGTCCTCGGCCAGGACGTCCAGGACGCGCCTGGCCTGGGCCAAGGAGCCCCGGATCGCGCCCATGGTGTTGGCGATGTTGTTCAGGGGAGTGTACAGCGAGGCCAGATATCCCAGGAAGATAAGAAGCTCGCCCGTGGTCAGGTCGCCTTCCAGCACGTGCAGCGCGCCAACGTAGAGCACGTAGGCGGTTCCGGCGGCGGTGATAGCCCCCACCACCCAGCCGTAGGCGGTCTGGAGCGAATAGAGCGAGAGTTTCCTGTCGAAGCTGTGCTGGCTCTCGGACACGAAGCGTTTGCGTTCCTCGTCCTCGCGGGCAAAGGCCTGCACCAGGGAGATGGAGTTGAAGATGTTCTCCACCGTGGAATAGACCTGCGATTCCTTCATGTGGGTTTCGTAGGTCAGGTTGCCGATCTTCTTGGTGACGGCCGAAATGGCCAGGATAAGAAGCGGCACCACGGCCATGGCGTAGAGCGTGAGCTCCCAGTCGATTCCAAGGAGCACCACGAACATACCGGCCAAGAGAACCACGCTGGTCAGGGTGGTGAACACCCCGTTCATGAGAAGCGTCTGCACCGAGTAGGTGTCGCCCATGAGCCTGTAGAGCAGGTCGCCGGTGGGGCGGGTCTGGTGGAACAAGAGGGACTGGCGCTGCAGATGGTCGAAGAGCTCGCAGCGGAAATCCTGGACCATGTCCTGGCCCATCTTGATGGTCAGGTAGTTGTTGGTCAGCTGCACGAAGCCGGTAAGGAAGTGGATGGCCACCAGAGAGCCCGCCACTATGGCCAGCTGCACCGCGGAGGACACGGCGTCCGTGGAGATCGTGAAGCCCCAGAACTGCAGTGGCTGGTGCGCGATGACCTGGTCCACGGCAAGTTTGAGCGGCCACGGCTTAAGCAGCTCCAGAGCGCTCTGCACGCCCACCAGGGCCAGGCAGAACAGGAACAGCGCCATGTAGGGCCGCAGGTATCCAAGCAATTTCAGGAAAACGGCCATGTTCGTATGGGGATGAAGGTGTTCGACCGCGTTCGGGCCGAAGAGGCACATACCTCTTCGGCCCGGGCAGGGTCATACGCGAGTGCGTTTATGATGTCATCTACTGAAGCGGAGCTTCCAGGCTCACTCTGGAGGTTTTGCCCTCCTCGCGCTCCATGGCGGTTTCTTCCACGGTAAGGGTCTCGGCAACCACCAGTTCCTTCACGGCCACGGCTTCATCCTTGGGGTCAACCTGAGCTGCGGCTTCGGCCTTCTTGGGGCTTTCTGGTTCGCTGAGCGAGCAGCCGCGCTTGCAGGTCATCAGATGCTGGGAGAGCTTGGTGACCATGGACGCCGCGCTGGACATGCCCTTGGCGGTCCAGAGCATGGAGATCAGGGCCAGGCCGCCGCAGACCGCCGCCGGGATCATGGCCTTGAAGGCCAGGCAGCCAAGTCCGGCCACAAGGCAGATTCCGGTCAGGGCGTAGGCGAAGCCTGTGGGGGCGATGGACCCGGCCAGGCGCACGAAGCGCTTTTCCCCGCCGTGGTGTTCCACGGTGGCGCGAAGCTTCATGGCGGTCATGATCCCGGGCTGCACGAGCAGGTCCCACGGGGTGGAGTTGGACGCGGCATAGCCCGAGTCGGTGGAATGGCCGACGTTCAAGGTGCGCAGCACGCGCAGGATGTGGTCCAGCACGTCCTCGCGCTCGAGCGAGGCGTTGTTCCAGAAGAAGCGGTGGAACTTGAGACCGCGGCGGAAGATGGACGCGGTGTCCTTCACCTTCTGCCAGATGGTGTACTTGGGCAGGTTAGCCTCTTCGGGCAGCCCCAGAACAGCCATGCTCCGGCGTCCCAAGCCCTTGCGGCTGGCGCGGCGCAGGTCCATGAGCGTCTGGTAGCGGGCCTTGCCGCGAATCCAGGGCTGGGCCAGGGTCAACAGGGCGATGATCAGCCTTGAGAGGAAGTTGTCGTGCCCCTTGGGCAGCTTGGCCTGGGCGGCGCGGTAGCCCACGAAGGTGAATGTGGTGAGCATCATGACCGCGCCCACGGCGAACAGGGGCGCGAAGGCGAAGCCAGCGCCCAGGGCCGCGAATGCGGCCAGCATCCACTCGAAGCTTAGCGGCAGATAGGCGGTCAGGCTGCCCTTGGGCTCGTACAGGGTCTGGAACAGGCCGGAACCGAACACGCCGTGGTAGATCACCGGGCGGGTGGAGAGAAGCGCTCCGGAGATGTCGCCGTAGATGCGGCCGGCCCAGCGGGAGTTGCCCAGCACGTTGAAGCGCTGGGGATGCTTGGGCATCAGCAGCGCTTCGGCGCGGCCGTAGCCCTTCTGCTGCTTCAAATAGGCCTTCACGGTGTTGCGGCGGTGGTGCCAGACCATCATGCCAGCATGGAAGCCGATGGTGTGGCCCATGTCCATGAGCCTCCAGCAGAGGTCCACGTCGTCGCCCGCGGCGCGGTAGGTGGCATCGAAGCCGCCGGTGGCCAGGAGGTGTTCCTTGCGGTAGGCCATGTTGCAGCCCGGGATGTGCTCGGCGATCTCGTCGGTGATGAGCACATGGGTGGGCGCGCCAGGGGACACGGCCACGCAGGCGGCGGTGCGGTTGTCCTCGGGCGGGGGCAGGTTGGGGCCGCCGATGGCCGCGAAGCGGTTGTCCTGGAAGGCCCAGGCCATGTAGGTCAGCCAGTGGGGATCCACGTAGCAGTCGGAGTCGGTATAGGCCACGATCTCGCCCTTGGCCGCGTACATGCCCACGTTGCGGGCGGCGCTAAGGCCCAGGTTGGGCTGGTGGATCACGTGGATGAAGGGGAACTTGGCGGCGTACTTGTCGCTTATCTCGCCGGTCTTGTCCGTGGAGCCGTCGTCCACCACGATCACTTCAAAATTGGGGTATTCCACGTGCTGGAAGCTGGCCAGGCAGCCTTCCATGGTGGAGTCGGCGTTGTAGGCGCAGACCACCACGGAGATCATGGGCTGATGGGCCGGCAGCGGGGGCAGCGGGTTGGCGTAGGCGCGGCCAACGGCCTCGAAGGCGGCCTTGGGTTTGCGATCGGCGTCGACGATGCCGAACTTCCAGTCCTCGATCAGGTTGCCGCCGGTGAACCACTCGTCGGTCCAGGCGAAGACCATGGTGCCGGACACGCCTTCCTCGAAGGAGGCGCGCACCTGCCAATCAAGGAAGTCCGCCTGGGCGGCCTCGCCGTGACGCAGGCTGTCCATGCCGAACTCGGAGAGCACCAGCGGGATGTCACAGGCCACGTTCTGCAGGCGCTTCACGTAGGCGCGGAAGCTCTTTTCCTCGTGCAGGTACACGTTGAAGCACAAAAAATCGAGGAAGGGCAGCTTCAGGTATTCAGTGGACGGATAGTTGGCGTAGGTCACCAGGCCCGAAGGGTCTTCCTGGCGCACGATGGAAGCGAGCTTGGCCAAGAACTTCTCCACCTTCTTGGCTCCGCTCCAGCGCACGATGTGGCTGGGGATCTCGTTGCCGATAAGGTAGGCCAAAAGAGCCGGGTGCCCGGCGCAGGCGCGGGCGGCCTGGCGCATGGTGTCCTTGATGGATTCCTTCACTTCCCACTGGTCCAGAAAGCACAGGTGCTGGGGCCAGGGAATGCCTACCATCACGTGGATGCCGCAGCGGGCCGCAGTGTCCAGGAACCACTTGGGCGGGACGTAGTACACGCGGATGGTGTTCACGCCGATGGAGCGCATCAGGCGGAAATCCTCAGCCACGCGCTCGGGCTCGGGCAGGGGCTCCCCGTTCTCGTTCTCGGGGAACGGACCGTAGGTTACGCCCTTGATGAAGAATTTCTTGTCGCCAAGAAACAGGAAGCGTCCATGCACGCGAGGACGTTCGAAGATGCTTTGACCGGCAGCGCCGCCTTCCAACTGGAACATGGTATCCTCACCCTTTCCGGCGTTATTTCGCCGGGATATCGCGGAATTGGCCTCCCGGGGCCGGACGCGGCCGGTTTACCGGGGTTGGCGCATCTGCATGCGCGAGGAGCCGAAAGCAAAGGGTATGCCAGGGGGCGAGGAGTCTGGGAGGCCAAGCCAGGGGGGATTGTGAAATTTAAAACACGAGGCGGTTACGAAAATTGCGCACGAACCGGTTACGATAATTTCCCTTGACGGATCCGAGCTTACCGGCACCTAAACACTCGGCAACAATTTTACCATATATTCTGAAGTATTATCCAGCAGCCCGAGGACCTGGGGGACAAGAACACGGACTTTGTCCGCATCGTTGTCCCGGGCGGCATGTTCGAGGTCGTAGCAAGCCTGGCGAAGGGGTTCCGCCAGGAGGGTGCCGCTGGCCCCCTTCAGAGCGTGCGCCAACATGACTAAAGCGTCTCTGTTTTCCGTAATCAGGGCTTTTTCGAACTTCACCCGCCGGACAGGGGCTTCCTCCACGAAAATGGAAAAAACCTCTTTGATAAGATCCCTGTCCCCTTCCATACGTTCCAGAAGCTTATTCAAATCCACGAGAAGTTGTTCCATGATCAATCATGTACATACTCCCCTGCGCAAAAGCAATGCGTTTCACGCTCCGGGAACAGCCAGAGCAGGCGGAAGCCGCAAAGTGACCTGAGTCCCCTGCCCTTCCCGGCTGGCGATCTCCACCTGCCCTCCCCAATCCTCCACTGCCTTGCGGATAAGGGCCAGCGCCAGGCCGTACCCTTTACCCTTGGTCGTGGAAAATGGGCTGAAGGCTCTCTCCATCACCTCTTTGGACATCCCCTTGCCCGTATCGCGCACGCTCAGGGCAATCATGGGGGCAGCCATCTTCACGCTCACCTCCACGAGCCCCAGGCCCTCCGTGGCTTCCACGGAGTTGGTTATAAGATGTATCAGGGCTCTTCGCAGAGTCTCCTCATGCGCCACTATCTTTGGGATTTCCTTATCGATGTCCATGGATATGCGTACGCCCTTGGGCATGAAACCCGACTCCATGACCGCCACGGCATCACGCACCACCGCCACGGCGTCCACCTCGCCGGGGTTTTCCGAGCCAGGCCGCGAAAAGCCGATCATCTCTTTGAGGATGGTGTCCAGCTTGGCGGTTTCCTCCAGGATGATACGGACCTTTTCCCGTTCGCGATCCGTAAGGTTCGGGGATTTGAGCAGGGAGTTGGTGAAGCCTCCGATGGCGAAAAGGGGGTTTCGGATTTCATGGGCCATGTAGGCGCTCAAACGTTCGACAACTCCGATCTTCTCGCTCTGCTGGGCACGTTTCTCGCTCTCGGTGCGCGACGTGATGTCGCGGCGCATGATCATGACGTGGCTGATTTTCCTGTCAGCATTGAAAATGGGGTAAGCGTATTCCCGAAAATACAACAGACGCCCTTCCTTGCTGACGCGGGTTTCCAGGGACTCGGCCTTGTTCCCGGTTCTAAGCGCGGTGTAAAAGGGACAATCGCGGGTTTCGGGATGGCAAAAGGGCATGTCGTCCCGGATGGCCTGCACTTCCCAGCATGGTCTTCCCACCAGGTCGTCCTTCCCCTTTTGCCAGCGCAGGGCCACATTGCGGTTGCAATCCTCCACTTTGCCGAACTTGTCCAAAAGCAGGATGTCCTCAGGCACCTCGTCGATGATGGCCTGCAGGAGCACCCTCTGGTTGTCCAGGTTCACCTGGCAGCGGGCGGTGATGGTGGCGAATTTATTGAGGGCGCACAGGAAAAAGGAGGCGGTGTGGTCGATAAAGCTGACCTGGTCCGGAAGCGATGCGACTATCTGCTTTATTTTGTAACGCTTTCCGGCCAGTTCGATGAGCAGATTGATCTCGGGATGGGCGGCGAGCATCTCCAGGTAGCTGCCGTAGACCGGCATGCCGGCCACCCTGGGGTCCTTAAGCTTTTCCCTTTCCGGGCCGGGTTCGCAAACCGCCACCAGGGCCATGGGAGGGAGGAAGTCCCCTATGGCCGGATTGTGGATGATATCCAAAATGGAGAGAAAGCCCGGCCCGGTGCCCATGAGCCCCACCCGGAACTGCGTGTCTTCCATCTCCCAGAGGCAATACCCCTCGGGAAGTTGATCAGCCATGGCCCCCTCCCTGCCCCTTGAGAATCAAGTCGTAGAGTTCCTTGACCGAAACACCGCTCAGCTTGGCCGCCGCCCTGCGGGCCACATCCTTGGGTTTGCCGCCCGCGGCCAGTTCCTGGGCGAGCATCTGGGACACGTCGTCGTGGCCGGATACAGATTTTTCAAACGAGGGCCCCACAACCACGGTTATCTCACCCAGGAGTTCCATCTCGCTGCCCGCGAAATCCGAAAGCCGTCCCGGGATGAACTCTTCGTGGGTCTTGGTCAGTTCGCGGGCGACGGTGCATTCCCTGTCTCCCAGCACGTCCAGGGCAACAGCGAGGGATTTGCCGAGCCGGTCCTTTCGTTCGAAAAAAACCAGGGTGCAGCCCGCCAAAGCGAAGCGCGAGAACACCTGGCGGATATCACCGGATTTACGCGGAAGAAACCCCAGGAAGACGAACGGTTGGGGGGCAAGGCCGGAAGCGGACAGGGCGGCCATGATCGCCGATGGCCCAGGCACGGGCCGCACCTGATGCCCCGCCTCGCGGCAGGCCCGGATGAGAAGATAGCCGGGGTCGGAAAGAACGGGAGTGCCCGCGTCGGATATGAGCGCCGCCTCGCCGCCTTGGCCCAAATGCTCGAGCACCTGGGGGATACGCCCCTGCTCGTTATGGTCGTACAGGGACAGGAATCTGCCGGGGGCAAGGCCTTGCTGGGAAAAAAGCCTGGCGGCGCGCCGTGTATCCTCGCACAGGACCATGCCGGAGCTGGCAAGGACGTCTCGGGCCCTGGGGGAAAGGTCCCCGGGGTTGCCCAGTGGAGTGGCCACCACCCACAAGATGCCCGTGGCGTCGCTCATGGAAGCCCTATTCCATGACAGCCGGGCGAAAGCAAGGCCGGGCATTGACACACAATGTTCACGGGACTAGATGAAATATATGGCTGATCCAAGTTACAATGTCGGCACCAACGGCCCCATCTCCATGGCCAGGTCCCAAAGCCTGATCACCTTCGACACGCAGCAGGCGGCCATGGTCAATTTCGCCCAGAGCCCCGCTCCGCCCCCGGTCTCGGTGAACGCCTGGACCGGGCTCTACGATCAGTTCGAGAAGGGCCGGATCATCGGAAACGTGGTGATTTAGCCAAGCCCGTCACCAGGGCTGCCAGCCTTTGGCTCCCTTCCCCGCCTCGAATTCCACCTGAAACCCATCGGGATAGTGCTCGGCCAAGAGTCTTTCGCCTTGGCGGACCACGCTCACCACATCGAACCGGCACGGTTTGTCCCACAACCCATTCGCGGAAAGATAGTCCGCGCAGGCCTTGACGATGCGCGAGCGTTTTCGCCTGTCCACGGCCTCCGCTCCGCTTCCCAGGCTGTCCTGGGCGCGGGTCTTCACCTCAACGAACACGATCACGCCCTCATGGCGGCAGACAATGTCCACCTCCCCCAGGCGGCAGCGGTGGTTGCGGGCAAGGATGGTGTACCCCAGGGAGGAGAGGAGCTTAACGGCCTCGTCCTCGCCCTGGCGGCCAAGCGCAAGATGTTCGGCGGGCATGGGCGTTTTCTCCGGTTCTTCAGACGATTTGCCTGAATGCCCGTCAGATGCCAAGCAGGCTGCCCTGAACCTGGGCCTTGGATGGCTTTTCCGGCAGCACGCCCCTGAAGCTCAGTCGGTGCTGGCGGCAGGGCCCAAGCCGGATGATGGCGGCCAGGTGGTCGGCCGTGCCGTAACCCTTGTGCTCGCGCAGGCCGTAGCCCAAGTAACGCTTGTCCAGGCTCTCCATGAGCCGGTCGCGAAAGGTCTTGGCCAGGATGGAGGCCGCCGAGATTGCCGGAACCAGCGCATCCCCGCCCACCACGGCCTTCTGGGCCAGGGAGCCGGTTTGCAGAAGATGCGAGGGAATGATCTTGTCGCCGTCAATTTCAAGCGAGAGCGGATGAACCTTGAGCACGGCAACTGCCCTGGCCATGGCCCGGAAAGTGGCCTGAAGGATGTTGATGCGGTCGATGGTGGCGGGCCAGATTACGCCCAGGCCCCAGGCCACGGCCTGGCTTTTGATGGCGGGTTCGAGAACGGCGCGGCGCGGCGCTGTGAGCTTCTTGGAATCCGTGAGTCCGGGCAGGTCAAAAGAATCCGGCAGGATGACGGCTCCGGCCACCACAGGCCCGGCCAGGCAGCCACGCCCCGCCTCGTCCACTCCGGCCATCATGCCGGCCGTCCTGGCGGATGAGCGCCTGTTCCGCGGGAACTGCTCGCACGAATGTGCAAAGCGGCAGCAAGAAAGAGCGAATTCGATTTTGAAAACATCTTCATGGTTTTCAAAATCGCGAGCTTAGCCGTCCAGGCCGGGATCGAAAGCCAGGGAGAGTTCCGGCGCGCCCGAAGCCACCTCGCAATTCGGAGCTCCCACGCACTGCGGTTCACGCACGGCCTGGAGCTCTGCCCTGTAGGTCAAGGCTTCGCCATAGACAGGGTCCTTCAAGGGATCGGCAATGGGGTCGGAAACCGGCGGAGTGATTCCATAGGCGAACATGTTCGGCTCCTCGAAAAAGACCGGGGGAAAGCTTCGCCCATAAGCGCGCTCCCCCCCGGCCCCCCTGTGGAAATGCGTCCGGCCGGGGGCTGGCCGTAAAACAGGAAAACCTTAGTTGTTCCAGTCGTTCTTGGCCTTGATGCGCGAGGCCTTGCCCTTGAGCTTGCGCAGGTAATACAGGCGCGAACGGCGGACCTTGCCCTCGATGAGGACTTCGACGCGCTCGATGAAGGGCGAAAACATGGGGAAAATGCGCTCCACGCCAACGCCATCGGACACCTTGCGCACCGTGAAAGTGCTGTCGGTGCGGCCCTTGCGCAGCCTGAGCACCGCGCCCTGGAACACCTGGATGCGCTCCTTCTCGCCCTCGAGAATGCGGAAGTGCACCTTGACGGTGTCGCCGGGCTTGAACTTGGGCATATCCAGGCGGATGTGCTCGGATTCGATCTGACGGATGATGTCCATGGCCTATCTCCTTATGACTGGCTTCGCTGGGAAGCTCAAAAAATGTCTCCAAGTATGCGGTCCGTGAGGATCGCGGCGGCCGAACGCACCGAAAGGTGGTTGTAGCCGCCATAGGGCCTGACCGGGGCCACCTGGGCGTTCGTCAGGGCCAGAGCCTCTGGCGCGAGTCCTGATCCTGTTCCCAGAACCAGGATGGCCGGGCGTTCCCGCAGGGCTTCGCGAATCCGGGCCGGGGTCACGGCTCCGTCCGGTCTGGCGCTTGTTGCCAGAACCCAGGGGTCCTGTCCGGCTTCCTGCCTCACTCGGGCTATGGCGTCCTCAAGGGTCGCTTCCACCCGGACCTTCCCGAGAGCCTCGGCTCTGTCGGGATTGGCCTGCCCGCCCGCCCCCCCGGTCCAGTGACCGGTGAGCGTCGCGGCCAACGCGCGCTGGTCCTCCAGAGGAGTGACCACCGTGAATCCCGAGAGTCCATATGTTCGGGAAATGCGGGCTATATCGTGCAGGTCAAGGTTGGTCAAGGACACAGTGACGGTCTGGCCGAATTTATTGAGCACCGGTCCGTGAACAAGGGCTATGTGCAGGTTCCTGGCCAGGAGCGTGCGCGATTTTAAGGCCAGAAATTCGCGGTCTTTGGCGGTAAGCGGAGCCTCCGCGAGGAGTTCGGGGCGCCGGGCCAGGGTCTGGACCAGGGACTGCTCGCGCCTCCAGGTTCGGACCTTGGCGTGGTCTCCCCCCAGAAGAACGTCCGGAACGGCGAGCCCTTCGTAGACTTCTGGCCGTGTGTAGTGCGGGTATTCCAGGAGCCCGGCCGAAAAGCTCTCCTCGTCTCCCGATTCTTCCTTGCCCATGAAGCCGGGCAGCAGCCTGGCCACGGATTCGATCAAACACAGGGACGCGGATTCTCCGCCGGACAGAACGAAGTCCCCGGCGGAAACCAGTTCGATAGGGAAGAGGTCCAGGAGGCGTTCGTCTATTCCCTCGTACCGACCGCACAGGATGGTGAGCGACGGCTCGGCCGAGAGCTCGCGGGCGAAATTTTGGTCGAGCCTGCGGCCGCGCGGTGAGAGAAGAAGCATGCGCCCGGGGTTCTCGATGGAACGCAGGGCCTTGGCCAGCGGGTCCAGGGCCATGACCATGCCCGGCCCGCCGCCGTAGGGGCGGTCGTCCACGGATTTGTGTTTGTTGTCGGCAAAGTCCCGGGGGTTCACCAGCGCGAATTCGACCACGCCCTGCTGCCGGGCCTTGCCCAGAAGGCCGCAGTTCAGCGGTGAATCGAAGAATTCCGGAAAGAGAGAGAGAATGGTGAAGCGCATTGATTAAAAATTAAGCTGCAACAAGGTTAGCATCCGGTCACGCTCTCTCTTAGTTGTAACCCTGAGAACACGTTGAGCTACAGCAATCAAAATATCCCTATGCTCCTTCCATGCAGAATCCGTGTACTTATCATAGCCATCTCGCATCTCATTCATCACACCCAAGATATGCTGTAAAAACCTTCCGGGGATAAACAGATCCTGTAAGTCTATCCATCGTGTCATCAGTCCTTTTTCGAACAATTGATTTTCAAGATATGAATCACATGCCCTTCCTTTACAAGCGCAATAAACTTTTTCAATTATTTCACTATCTCTATTATATGCAAAAACTACATTTGCTGAGTATTCATTGTGAACTGACTTTTTTAATAAATCTTCTCCACAAATTTCACATAGCGCTGGAACATACTCATCAACAATATTATGAATAGGCTTAATAACACTGTATGACTCCGGGAAATACCTAAGTAACAACTTGCTATTACTATCCTCTATCAATTCTTTTTCAATCAACCTATGGTCATAAACTTTAAAAGACTTAATTTGGCCACTGTCGACCAACCGCTGGAGCCTTGTGTTTAACGCTGCACTTGGCAGTGTAGAATACATTCCTATAAAACAGTCTGCTCTAAAGGCCTTCATCCTCTCAAGGATGTTTTGCTCATCAGATTCTTTCACAGACTTACCTGAAAAAATATTGTGCTTGCAGCTGACCATAGTTAGCAACCTATGTACTGACGCCAAGCCAACAACTCTTTCAGATACGATAAAATCTTTCCCCCCATCAGCCCCGCGATCAGGAGAAGAAACAATATCAAAGCCCATGTCTGCCAGAAAATCTCTGGTAAACAATTCCCAAACTTCTGGAGAAGAAATTTCTTTGAAGTCAATCATGACCACTCCATCTGAAACAAGATTGGAGCACACGCGGGAAACAAAAGCTCGAAAGAGGGCAATCGAGACGAGTAAAGAGTATTTTACAGTTCCAGAAGCCCCGGAGGCGGCGCAATGACCACGCGCCGTAAGTCCATGTCTATCTCCGGCACAGTCTCCTCGTGGGCGGGCAGGAGTATCTCCTTGCCCTCGGGGGAGCGGATCACCCACAGGTCCTGGCCCGGTACGTCCAGGAATCCCTCCAGCACGCCTACCTTGGCTCCGTCCTCCAGCACCACGTCGAACCCGACGATCTCGTGCAGGTAGACCTCGCCTTCCGACAGTTCCGGCAGATCGTCAGCTGGCATCACCACTTCCATCCCTCTCAGGGCGTCGGCGGCGTCCCTGTCCGTCACGCCCTTGATGGTGAGAAGAAGCCTTCCCTGATGGGGACGGCAGGTCAGCACCTCCACGTAGCGTTCCGGCTTGCCGGGCGCACGAATTCCCAGACGCCTGCCCGGCGAATACAACGCAGGGGAGTCAGCATGGTTGACCACGCTGAACTCCCCCCGGATACCGTGGGGCTTCACCACCCCACCGATGACCACCAGCTTGGTTTGAGTCAATCCCAGGGCCTCCAGGCCCTATTCCAGGATTTCCAGCACCGAGCGCTTGCGCGCCTTGGTGGACGCCGCTCCCAGGATGGTGCGCATGGCCCTGGCCGTGCGCCCCTGCTTGCCGATCACCTTGCCCAGGTCCTCTTTGGCGACCTTGAGCTCGATAACCGACGTCTGCTCGCCCTCGATCTCCTTCACCTGCACGGCGTCGGGGTTATCGACAAGCGACCTGGCGACGTATTCTATCAGGTCTTTCAACATGTGGCGCCTCCGTGTGGTTCTCACGCTTCCCGGCGCCGCATCTGGCGAGACGCGGGAACTACTGCTTCACGCCGGCCTTGCGCAGCAGCGCCGCCACCGTATCGGTGGGCTTTGCGCCGCGCTCGATCCACTTGGCAACCTTTTCGGCGTCCACAGTGATCTCGGCAGGCTCGACCATCGGGTTGTAGTGCCCGACGTAGTCCAGCGCACGGCCATCGCGCCTGGTGGCGCTGTCCATGGCGACGATGCGGTAAAAGGGACGCTTCTTGGAACCCATTCTGGTAAGTCTCAGTTTCATAGCCATACTCAATTCACCCCCGATGAGGATATGTAACGTGTTTTCGTGTTCTGGCAAGTCCGCCCCTGTCCGGTCGGGACGATAGCGGACGCCGCCGTTAGCAGCCCATTGTAAAAGCCGATCTTGACAGCCTGTTCAAAAATCCAGCTGGCGCTTTTGAACGGCTGTTAGCGCTTCTTCTTTTTCTTGCGCTTGTCCTTTTTCTTCTTGGTGGGGCTGCCCTTGCCGGACATGGCGCCGGCCATTCCAGCCATTCCGCCCATGCCGGCCATCCCGGGCATTCCGCCCGGCATGCGCCCGCCCGGCATTCCGCCCATCTTGGGCATCTTGCCGCCACCCATCATGCGCTGCATCATCATGCGCATCTGCTCGAAATTCTTCAACAGAGCCGTCACGTCGCCCACCTGGGTGCCGGACCCCTTGGCGATGCGTTCCTTGCGGCTCTGGTTTATCACCTTGGGCTCAAGGCGCTCCTTCTTGGTCATGGAGCTTATTATGGCTTCCAGGCGGGCCATCTCTTTCTCAGGCATCTGGATTTCGCCCAGCTGCTTGGTGAGCTTGCCCATGCCCGGGATCATCTTCATGATGGACTCGATGGACCCAAGCTTCTTCACCCGGCGCATCTGGGTGCGGAAGTCGTCCAAGGTGAACTGGGCCTGGCGGAGCTTGCGCTCCATCTCCTGGGCCTCGCCCACGTCGAATTCTTCCTGGGCTTTTTCGATGAGCGAAAGGATGTCGCCCATGCCCAGAATGCGCGACGCGGCGCGGTCCGGGTGGAAGATCTCCAGGTCCGAGGCCTTTTCGCCAACGCCCACGAACTTGATGGGCTTGCCCGTGACTTCCTTGATGGAAAGGGCCGCGCCGCCACGGGCGTCACCGTCCATCTTGGTGAGTACGACGCCGGAAATATCCAACCGCGCGTTGAAGCTGTCGGCCACGGTCACGGCGTCCTGGCCGGTCATGGCGTCGGCCACGAAGAGGATTTCGTGGGGTCCCACGGCATCCTTGATGGCCTTGAGCTCCTCCATGAGGGGCTCGTCGATGTGCAGACGCCCGGCGGTGTCCAGGATGACCACATCGTGTCCGGCCTGGGCGGCCTTGTCCACCGCGTCGCGGCAGATGTCCACGGGCTTCATTTCCGTGGTGGACGGATAGGCCGGGAAATCGAGCTGCGCGGCCAGCTTGTGCAACTGGTCGATGGCCGCGGGACGGTACACGTCGGCAGGGACCAGATAGGGTTTGCGCTTGTGGTTGCGCCGCAGCCACAGGGCCAGCTTGGAGGTGGTGGTCGTCTTGCCCGAGCCCTGCAGGCCGACCATCATGATGATGAGCGGCTTGTGGCGGAAGTCCACGGTCTGGGCCTCGCCGCCCAGAAGCGCCAAGATCTCGTCGTGGACGATCTTGACCACCATCTGCCCGGGCGTGAGGGACTTCATCACGTCCTGGCCCAGGGCGCGTTCCTTCACGCGCTCGGTGAAGGCCTTGACCACCTTGAAGTTTACGTCAGCTTCCAGGAGGGCTAGGCGCACCTCGCGCAGGGCCTCCTGGATGTTGTCCTCATCCAGGCGGGCGTGGCCGCGTATCTTTTTGAATACCGACTCGAGGCGGTCTTGCAGGCTTTCGAACATGGTCCCTTCTTCAGGCTTTCTGGAAAAATAAAGCCCTCCCCCTTAGCCAGGGAGGGCTGTCAAGTCAAGGGGCAATGCCCCATCAAGCTCGAACGAGCATCGCCAATATAAACGGAGTATGCTCTTAGCCGCAAACTCTATCTCTTAAAGAAACCTTTCCTGAAGTATCCAAGATAGTTCTTGCTATCTAGTTGTGATATTCTCTCCTTCTCAATGTCTGGCGTAGTTTCGCCTTTTTTTAAAATAAAGTTCCTTTCACAGTTGACCAATTTGTTCAATATTGCGTCGAGAGACTTATTCTCACTGAAGATACATGCCGCATGCAACGCTATATATTTTTGTTCAATGTTTGTAATTTCGTTCACAATATATTTTATATCACTCATTAATGACCTATAAATTTTCATGAAAATAAACGTAGTAAACTGAGCAAACCCAAGCAATATTATTCTTGAATATATCTGCTGTGAAGACAAATCACCATCTTTAAAACTAACCATCGTCAAATACACCAACAAAAACAAGGTAACAAATATTACAAACACAGCCAACACAAGATTGACTACAGCATGCATAGTCAATGTTTTAAGATTATTTCTCAGCCTTGTCCTTGAAAACCGTACGCGGTCATACAACTCTTCGAATAGTAATACCGATCTTGATATTTTTTTCTTTTCTGTAGTATCGATAGAAAGTTCTTTGTAGCTTTTCAGCAGTCTTTCAAAGTATTTTGCATTTGATTCAGATGCTGAACTATCAGCATTTGAATCGTCACCCTTATTAATACTTTTTTGAATTCCCATTAAATATCGTAGCATAATTGCCGATACAGCGCTAATAGTTATCGCCAGCGCTGTGGCTTCAACAAATGCAGATTTTGAAATAAATTCTGAAATAGCATTCACCATCGGTAACCCCCTTAAAACTAAGGAGCTGAAATAATATCTATTTCTAGTATATATTGCCACATATATAAACGTGGCTATTGCCTTCGCTCCGCAATTTCCATACTTTATAGAAAGAATCTAGACTGTTGAGGAGGCTCGCCATGGCCAAACCTTACCACGATATGGACCTGATTACATTCCAGCGCCGGTTCGGAACCGAAAAGGCC